>NZ_JBSFUA010000055.1:0-50517 GCF_053591555.1 Crossiella sp. NPDC003009
GCGTGCCGGCGTCTGGATTGGTCATGCCCGCTAGCTGATTGCGTCCCGGCTCTTGGTGGACATTCCGTTGTGCGTTGACGTAAATTGGCATGACCACGAGGTCACCAACAACTGGTACCCGGGCGAGATCCTGGACGACGCCCGCTACACCGAGAAGCGGGTGGACGTGCTGGCCCAGCGCGCCTTCCAGGCCTTCCACGAGTGGCTGCCGGTGCGCAAGGCGGACGCGGTGGACGGCCGGGTCTACCGCAAGGTCTCCTACGGTCCGCACCTGGACGTCTTCGTGCTGGACATGCGCACCTACAAGGGCGCCAACACCCCGGGCACCGCGCCGTTCGAGCCGATCCTCGGCGCGGCCCAGACCCGCTGGCTGACCAGGGAGCTGGACCGGTCCCGGGCCACCTGGAAGATCATCGCCGCGGACCTGCCGATCGGGCTGGTCGTGCCGGACGGCGCGAACATCGAGGGCGTGGCCAACGGGCAGCCGGGCGCGCCAGCGGGCCGGGAGGCCGAGCTCGCGCTGGTGCTGCGGGAGATCCACCGCCGCCGGGTGCGCAACGTGGTGTGGCTTACCGCGGACGTGCACTACACCGCGGCGCACCACTACGCGCCGGAACGGGCCGCCTTCACCGAGTTCAGCCCGTTCTGGGAGTTCGTCTCCGGGCCGCTGCACGCGGGCGCGTTCGGCCCCAACAAGCTGGACCCGACCTTCGGCCCCCGTGCGGTCTTCGTCAACGCGCCGCCCGCGCCGAACACCTCGCCGATGGCCGGGTTCCAGCACTTCGGCCAGGTCAAGATCGACGGCCCGAGCGGCAGGCTGACCGTGCACCTGCGCGACCAGGACGCCCGCTCGCTGTTCTCGACCACCCTGGAACCCGAACGTGGCTGAGCGCTCAGTCCAACGGCAGGGACACCCGGAACACCGCTCCACCGGAAGGTCCATTGTGGACGCTGACCGATCCGCCGTGCCCGGCGACTACGGAGTCCACAATGGACAAGCCGAGTCCGGCGCCGCCGTGTTCGGCGCGGGCGGACTCGCCGCGGTAGAACCGCTCGAACACCTTGGCCCTGGCCGATTCGCCGATTCCGGGGCCGGTGTCGGCGACGGTCAGCACCACCCGCCCGGCCTCGGTCGTGACCCGCACAGTCGCGGCCGTGCCGGGCGGGGTGTGCTTGCGCACGTTGTCCAGCAGGTTGCCCAGCACCTGCCGCAGCCGGTCCGCGTCGCCGAGCATGGTCACCGGGCCGCCGGCGTCGAGCCGGAAGTCGTGGCCTGGCGCGGTGTTCGCGTCGGCGACCGCGTCCGCGACCAGCGCGGTCAGCTCCACCGGCTCCCGTTCCAGCGGGCGGCCCTGGTCCAGCCGGGCCAGCAGCAGCAGTTCGTCCACCAGCACGCCCATCCGCTCGGCCTCGGACTCGATCCGCCGCATGACCAGCGCCAGGTCATCCGGCCTGCCGGCCGCACCGCGCCGGAACAGCTCGGCATAGCCCCGGATGGTGGCGATCGGGGTACGCAGCTCGTGTGAGGCGTCCGCGACGAACCGCCGCAGCCGCTCCACCGCCGCGCTGCGCTGGGCGAAGGCCGTCTCCAACTGGGCGAGCATCGCGTTCAGCGCCGTGCCCAGCCGCCCGACCTCGGTGCGCTCGCCCGCGCCAGCCACCCGCCTGCTCAGGTCCCCGGAGCCGATGGCCGCAGCGGTCGCCGAGATCGCGGCGAGCGGCCGCAACCCGCGGCGCACGGCGGGCGCGGAGAGCAAGGCGAGCAAGGCCAGCGCGACCAGGCTGGAGATGATCGCCACGTTGGCCGCCCGGTTGATCAGCTCGTCGGTGGCCGCGGTCCGCATGGCCACCACCAGGATCGGGCCGCGCTCGGCCAGCCGTTCGGTGTGCACCAGCCAGCCCGGCACGCTCGACAGCCCCTCGACCAGCGACTCCGGCAGCTCCGGCCGGTCACCGAAGGACGCGGTGTCCAGGACCGCGCCGTGAACTTCGCGGAGCTGGAAGAACGACGGTGCCTGGCCGCGTGCCGCCGCCGCTCGCCACAACCCGGTGACCGTGCCGGGCTGGCCGTCCGCGACCAGCCGAGGCGAGGAACCCTGGGTGCGCAGATCGGCCCGGAAGTCCTTGGCCACGGCCGAAAGCACGTCGTCCTGCGTGTCACCGGCCCAGTCCTGCAACGCGCCGAAGATCGCACCGACCGAGGTGCCGAGCCCGATCACCAGCAGGCCGAGCACGGTCAGCACCAGCCGTCTGCGCAGGGACATCAGGACTCGCCACGGGGCAGGCGCAGCACGTAGCCGATTCGCGGCACGGTGTGGATCAGCTGCGGCTCACGGCGGTCGATCTTGCGGCGCAGGTAGGAGATGTAGGTCTGCACCACCGCGGCGTCGCCGTTGAAGTCGTACTGCCACACGTGATCCAGGATCTGCTGCTTGGACAGCACCCGGCCCGCGTTGGCCAGCAGGTAGCGCAGCAGCTTGAACTCCGTCGGCGTCAGATCGACCACCTCGCCGTGCCTGCGCACCAGGTACGCGTCCTCGTCCAGTTCCAGATCGGCCAGGGACAACGGGTCCGCCGCGCGGATGCGGCCGCGGCGCAGCACCGTGCGCACCCGCACGGCCAGCTCGGCGAGGCTGAACGGCTTGGTCAGGTAGTCGTCGCCGCCCGCGGTCAAGCCGATGATCTTGTCCTCGGTGGCGTCCTTCGCGGTCAGGAACACCACCGGCACGTCCCGGCCGTCCCGGCGCAGCGCCCGGCACCAGTCCACGCCGGTGGTGTCCGGCAACATCACGTCCAGGATGATCAGATCCGGCGCGAAGCTCGTGGTCAGCGCCCGCGCCTCCTGCCCAGTGCCGGCCACGGCGGTCTCGAACCCGTCGTAGCGCAACGCCATGGACACCAGGTCGGCCAGATATCGCTCGTCCTCGACGACGAGCACGCGGATGGGCGGTCGGCTCACCAGCCCAGTGTGTGGCAGTGGAACGGTGCGGGCACCCGGTTCGCCCGATTGACAGAGAACTCTCAGCGCGCACGCAGAGCCACCGAAGATCTGCCTGTTGGCCTGGAACTATGGAAGCTCTTTCGCGCTGGGTGCTGGCCAGGCGACGACTCGTCGGCCTGCTGACCCTGACCCTGTTGCTCGCCGGTGGCGCGGCGATCGCGCTGCTGCTGCCCCAGGTCTCCGAACGCAACGCCTACCCCGGACTGCCCGGCTATGAGGCCAACCAACGCATTACCGCCACCTTCGGCACCGGCGGCTACGAACGCCCGGTCGTACCGGTGGTGACCCTGCCCGAGGGCGCCACGGCCGACTCTGCCCGCGCCGAACTGGCCCGCGCGTTCGGCGCGGTGACCGCCGCGACCGGAGCGCGGGTGGCCTCCTACGCCGACACCGGCGACCGCGGGTTCGTCGGCACGGATCGGCGAACCACCTTCGGCCTGGTCTTCGGCGGCCCGGTGGAACAGGGCGGCCTGCCCGGCAGCGCGCTGGGCGAGGGCGCCGGGCTGGAACCCGCCATCGACGCCGCCATGCGCCCGCACCTGCCCGAGGGGTCCGAGTTGCGGGTCACCGGACTGGACGCGCTGGCCACCGGCGCGGACACCGGCGGGCTGAACGTGCCGATCAAGCTGCTGATCACCATCGGGGCCGCGGTCCTGGTGCTGGCCTGGGTGTTCCGCTCCGCGCTGGCCCTGGTGCCGCTGCTGACCGCGGCGATCGCGATCCCGGTGTCCTTCCTCGGCTTGCTGGCGGCGAGCCTGGTGATCGAGATCCACGAGACCACGCTGATCATGTTGCCGCTCTTCGGCATCGGGATCGGCATCGACTATGCGCTGATCCTGGTCAGCCGCTGGCGGGAGGAACGCGCCAAGGGTATGGCCGGGGACGAGGCGGTGCACCGCGCGATGGCCACCGCCGGACACGCGGTGCTGTTCAGCGCGGGCGCGGTGGCGATCGGGCTGCTCACCATGGTGGTGCTGCCGATTCCGTTGCTGCGCAGCCTCGGCGTCGGCGGGATGCTGGTGACCCTGGCCAGCGCCGCGGTGTCGCTGACCGTGCTGCCGCTGCTGCTGGCCCGCGCGCAGCCAGGGTCGGCGCGGGCGGAGGGCCGGGCTTGGTTCTCCTGGGCTCGGCTGGTGGTCCGGTTCCGGGGTGTGGCCGCGGTGCTGGCGGCCGGGGCGCTGCTCGCGCTGTCCGCGGCCGCGCTGGACCTCAACCTGCGAGTGCCGACCACTGACCACCTCGCCACCGAGGGGCCGGGACGGGACGGGCTGACCGTGTTGGAGCGCAACGGGATTCCGTCCGGTGTGCTCACTTCGTTCGACGTGTACCTCTCGCCCGGCACCGCCGTCGAACCGGTGCGCGCCACCCTCGGCCGGCTGCCCGGCGTGCACGCGGTGACCGCGCCGGTGCACCGGGACGGGGCCGCGTTGCTCACCGTGTTGCCGGTGGCGGAAGGGGGCTCGGCGGCGGGGGAGGCCACCATCGAGCGGGTGGTGGCGGCGATGCCGGGTGCGCTGGTCGGCGGCAACGTGCGGCAGCAGATGGACTACGTGCGGGTCACCTACACCGCGTTCCCGTGGATGCTGGCCGTGCTCGCATTACTCAGTTATGTCCTGCTGGCCAGGGCGTTCCGCTCGCTGTTGTTGCCGCTCAAGGCGATCCTGCTCAACCTGCTTTCCCTCGGCGCGGTGCTCGGCGCGATGGTGCTGCTGTGGCAGTGGGGCTGGGGCACCGAGGCGCTGCTCGGGCTGCGGCCGGACGGGGCCATCGGAACCTTCGTGCCGGTGACCATCTTCGCCTTCCTGTACGGGCTGACCATGGACTACGAGGTGTTTCTGATCGCCAGGATGCGCGAGGAACACGACCGCACCGGTGATACGGAAAGGGCTGTGGTGGAAGGGATTGGCCGGACCGGGCGACTGGTCACCAGCGCGGCGCTGATCCTGTTCTGCTCCTTCGCCGCGATGGCCGCCGGCGGTGAGCTGGACGTGGCGATCTTCGCCTCCGGGGTGGCGCTGGGCATCCTGCTCGACGCCACGCTGATCCGCTCGGTGCTGGTGCCCGCCACCGTGGCCATGCTGGGCCGGTGGAACTGGTGGCTGCCGTCCTGGGCGGCCCGGGTGCTCCGGGTGCCGGTGACTGAAAATACTTGCAGGTAAATGGAGTATTGCCTTGGCTGGGTCCGCGTGGTTTTCTGCCGACCCGCCCGTATGGGTTTGCAAAAACTTGCGACAAGGAGGTCGCCGTGCGGCGCAGCCGGAGATCCGTCGGAGTCCTGCTGAGCGCGGCGCTGGTCGTGACCGCGCTGCCCGCGTTCACCGGCACCGCGACCGCGCTGCCGCCGGCTGCCCCGCTGGCGATCGGCGCGGTCGCGGATCTGCCCTCGGGCGTGCGCGAGGGCGACCGGCGGCTCGGCCGGGACGCGCTGCGCGGTGACCTGACCGGGCAGCGGTTCTACTTCCTGCTGCCGGACCGCTTCGCCAACGGCGATCCCCGCAACGACACCGCGGGCAGCCCGGGAGACCGGTCCCAGCACGGCTTCGACCCGGCGGACAAGGGCTACTACCACGGCGGCGACCTGGCCGGGCTGCGATCAAAACTGGACTACCTGCGCGGCATGGGCACCACCGCGGTGTGGCTGACGCCGATGTTCCGCAACCGCTGGGTGCAGGGCAGCGGCAGCACCGCCTCCGCCGGGTACCACGGCTACTGGACCACCGACTACACCGAGCTGGACCCGCATTTCGGGACCCTGCACGAGATGCGCGCGCTGATCAGGGACGCGCACGCGCGCGGCATGAAGGTCTTCTTCGACATCGTGGCCAACCACACCGCCGACGTCATCGACTACGCGGGCGGCAAGCACGACTACCGCGGCATCGGCGCCCAGCCCTACCTGGACGCGGACGGGCGGCCCATCGACGTGGCCGCACTGGCCGGGGGCAAGGACTTCCCCAGGCTGGACGCGCGCCGCTCGTTCCCGTACGAGCCGGTGCTGCGCGGCGGGGACGCCGGGGCGAAGAAACCCAGGTGGCTCAACGACGTCACGCTCTACCACAACCGCGGCAACTCCACCTTCGCCGGAGAGTCCTCCACCTACGGCGACTTCGACGGGCTCGACGACCTGATGACCGAGCACCCCAGGGTGGTCGACGGGATGACCGAGATCTTCACCAGCTGGATCGACACCCTGGACATCGACGGCTACCGGGTGGACACGGTCAAGCACGTCAACCTGGAGTTCTGGCAGGCGCTGGCGCCCAGGGTGCGGGAGTACGCGCAACGCAAGGGGAAGAAGGACTTCTTCGTCTTCGGCGAGGTCTACGACGGCGACCCGGCGATCACCTCCAAGTACACCACCGGCGGGAAACTCCAGTCCGTGCTGGACTTCCCGTTCCAGGGCGGCGCGCGGTCCTTCGCCGCCGGGCAGGGCGCGGACCGGCTGGCCGAGGTGCTGCTGGCTGACGACCGCTACACCGACGCCGACTCCAACGCCTCCTCGCTGCCCACCTTCCTGGGCAACCACGACATGGGCCGGATCGCGGGCATGCTGCGCCAGGACCGGCCCGGCATGGCCGATCCGGAGGCCCTCGACCGGCTGCGGCTGGCGCACAGCCTGATGTACTTCTGGCGCGGCAACCCGGTGGTCTACTACGGCGACGAGCAGGGGTTCGCGGGCACCGGCGGGGACAAGGACGCGCGGCAGGACATGTTCCCCAGCAAGGTGCCGGAGTGGCTGGGGCAGGACCAGATCGGCACCGGGGCCACCCCGGCGGCGGACAACTTCGACCCGGGTCACCCGCTGTACCGGCACCTCGGCCAGCTGGCGTCCTTTGTGGACGGTGACCCGGTGTGGCGGCGGGGCAACCAGGTGCTGCGGCTGGCCGAGCGGGATGTGCTGGCCTTCAGCCGGATCGACCGGGAAACCCAGGTCGAGCACGTGGTGGTGGCCAACGCCGGTACCGGCGCGGCCGAGGTCTCGGTGCCGGTGTCCGCGCCAGGACTGGGTTTCCGCGCGGTCTGGGGCGGCGAGACCGCGCCGGTCAGCGGTGCGGACGGCGCGGTGCGGGTCACCGTCCCGCCGCTGTCCGCGCTGGTGCTGCGCTCGACCGGCCGGATTCCGGTGCCGCCCACCGTTTCCGCGCAGCCCACGCTGGTGGTGCCGCCGGCAGGCACCGCGCTGCGCGAGCGGGTCGAACTGCGCGCGGACCAGGTGACCGCGCCCTACGCGCAGGCCACCTTCGCCGCGCGGGTGGCGGGGCAGCGGGACTGGACCGTGCTCGGCACCGACGACGCCGCGCCGTACCGGGTCTTCGCCGACCTGGTCGCGCTGCCGGGAGCCAAGGCCGGGGCACGGGTCGAGCTGCGCACCGTGGTCAAGGAGGCCGCCGGTCGGTTGAGCGCGGACGGCGCCGAGGTGACCCTGGTCGCCGCGCCGGGCGATGGCACGGGAGCGCAGCCGAGTCCGGACTGGCTGGTGGTGCACTACAACCGGCCTGCCGGGGACTACGACGGCTGGGGACTGCACGTGTGGGGCGAGGTCGCCGAACCCACCGCGTGGGAGCGGCCGCTGCCGTTCGCGGGCGAGACCGGCTACGGCCGCTTCGCCTGGGTGCGGCTCAAGCCGGGCGCGAAACAGGTCGGCTTCCTGGTGCACAAGGGCGAGGAGAAGGACGTGGCGAGTGATCGCTTCGTCGATCCCTCGATCACGCCGCAGGTGTGGCTGAAACAGGGGCAGGCGCCGGTGTTCCCCGGGCAGGCCGCGGCCACCGGCGCGGTCGAGGTCCGCTACCACCGGCCCGGTGGCGACTACGGCGGCGTGCGACTGCGGCTCGGCGGCGGCATCGCGGCGGACCAGCCGACCGAGATCCCCCTGGACAGCAGGGACGACTACGGCGTGCGGGCTGCCGTGCGGGTCAACGGCACCGGCGCGCCGGTCGAGCTGACCGTGCTCAAGGACGGCACGACCGATGTCAGCGGCCGGATCGAACCCGCGCGCGGGGCGGAAGCCTGGCTGCGGCAAGGGGACCAGGCCGTGCACGCCAGCCGCGCCGCGGCCGAGCGGCGGATCGTGCTGCACTACCACCGGCCGGCCGGTGACTACGAGGACTGGACGCTGTACCACTGGGGCGGCTCGGCCACGCCCAGCCCGTCCTGGAACGAGTCCCAGCGACCGGATCGCCGGGACGGGTTCGGGCTGACCTGGTCGGTGCCGCTGGCCGAGGGCGCCACCGGGCTCAGTTACCTGCTGCACCGCGGCGACACCAAGGACCCGGGGCCGGACCAGCGGATCCAGCTGGGTGCCACCGGCCACGAGGTGTGGTACGCCAGCGGGGTCACCCGGCCGGACGGTTCGGTCTCCTACGTGCTGCCGCCCTCGGCCGCGGCCCCCGCGGACGCGGATCTGAGCAAGGCCAAGGCGATCTGGGTCAGCAAGGACCGGGTGGTGTGGGACGTGCCGCCTGCCGACACCGACGGCTACGAGCTGCGGCACGACGCGGACGGGCGGATCGCGGTGGTGGCCGGGCAGGTGCAGGGCGGCCGGGTGCTGCGACTCGCGCCCGATCCCGGCGGACTGCCCGCGGAGCTGGCCGCGAAGTTCCCGCATCTGCGCGGAAAACCGGTGTACCGGCTGCGAGCGTCCGATGTGGACAGTGGGCGGGACGCGGTGCGCGGGCAGGTGGTCGCGGTGCACCGGGACGCGGGCGGCGCGCTCCGGCACGCCACCGGGGTGCAGCTGGCCGGGGTGCTCGACGAGCACTACGCGCCGGCCGCGGCCGGGCTGACCTACGGCCCACTGGCCCAGCCGGCCGGCGTCCGGCTGTGGGCGCCCACCGCGAAGTCGGTGCGGCTGCGCCTGTTCGACCGCACCCCGCCCGCCGCGACCGCGCAACCGAGCCAGACCGTTGCCCTGCACCGTGATCCGGCCTCCGGAGCGTGGACCGGGTTCGGCGACTGGCTGGACCGCTACTACCAGTACGAGGTCACCGCCTGGCAGCCGCGCACCGGCAAGGTGGAGACCGCGGTCGTCACCGACCCGTACTCGCTCGCGCTGACCGTGGACTCCACCCACTCCCAGCTCACCGACCTGCGCGAAGCCCCACCCGGCTGGGACCGCGAGGTGGCCAAGGGCCTGGGCCCGAACCCGGCCAGGCACGCCATCACCGAGCTGCACGTGCGCGACTTCTCCATCGGCGACGCCAGCGTGCCCGAGGCGGATCGCGGCACCTACAAGGCGTTCACCCACCGCGACTCCACCGGCATGCGGCACCTGCGCACGCTGGCCGAGGCCGGTATGGACACCGTGCACCTGCTGCCCACCTTCGATATCGCCACCATCCCGGAACGCCGCGCCGACCAGCAGAAACCCGCCTGCGACCTGCCCAGCCTGCCCGCGGACTCCGAGCAGCAGCAGGACTGCGTG
The DNA here is from genome assembly GCF_053591555.1 of Crossiella sp. NPDC003009. NCBI lineage: Bacteria > Bacillati > Actinomycetota > Actinomycetes > Pseudonocardiales > Pseudonocardiaceae > Crossiella > Crossiella sp. NPDC003009. Next base: position 9,426 of record NZ_JBSFUA010000055.1, read on the forward strand.
GCCAAGACCGCGGCCAAGGACGGGTTCAACTGGGGCTACGACCCGTGGCACTACGACGTGCCGGAGGGCTCCTACGCCACCCCCGGCGCCCAGTCCGGCCAGGCCCGCGCCCGGCAGTACCGGGAGATGGTGCAGGCCTTGCACGCCAACGGGAACCGGGTGGTGGTCGACGTGGTCTACAACCACACCGCGGCCGCGGGCAACGACCCCAAGTCGGTGCTGGACCGGGTGGTGCCCGGCTACTACCAGCGGCTCACCGAGGACGGCTCGGTGGCCAACTCCACCTGCTGCGCCAACACCGCCACCGAGAACGCCATGATGGGCAAGCTGGTGGTCGACTCGGTGCTGCGCTGGGCGCGACTGTACAAAGTGGACGGATTCCGGTTCGACCTGATGGGCCACCACCCCAAGGCCAACATCCTCGCGGTGCGCGCCGCGCTGGACCGGCTGACCGTGGCCGCCGACGGGGTGGACGGGCGCAACATCCGGATCTACGGCGAGGGCTGGGACTTCGGCGAGGTCGGCGGCAACGCCCGGTTCGAGCAGGCCACCCAGGCGAACATGGCGGGCACCGGCGTCGGCACCTTCAACGACCGCCTGCGCGACGGCGTCCGCGGCGGCGGCCCGTTCGACGCCGACCCCAGGGTGCAGGGACTGGGTTCCGGCCTGGCGGGCGATCCCAACGGCAGCCCGGCCAACGGCACCCCGGCCGAACAGCAGGCCCGGCTGACCAACTATGCGGACCTGGTCAAACTCGGCCTGGCCGGCAACGCCGCCGACTTCCGCTTCCGCGGCACCGGCGGGGCCGAGGTCACCGGCCGCGAGGTCCGCTACAACGGCGCCCGCGCCGGGTACACCGCCGGTCCCGCCGAGTCGATCACCTACGTGGACGCGCACGACAACGAGGCCCTCTACGACGCGCTGGCCTACAAGCTGCCGCCCGGCACCTCGATGGCCGACCGCGTGCGCATGCAGACCGTCGCGCTGGCCCCCGCCCTGCTCGGCCAGGGCCAGCCCCTGGTACACGCGGGCACCGAGTTCCTGCGCTCGAAGTCCTTGGACCGCAACAGCTACGACTCCGGCGACTGGTTCAACCGCTACGACCCGGCCCTGCGCGGCTCGGTCTTCGGCTCCGGCCTGCCGCCCGCGCACGACAACCGCGACAAGTGGCCCTACGCCAAACCCCTGCTGGCCAACCCGGCCCTGAAACCCGCCCCCGCCGACCTGCGCACCGCGCTGGATCGCACCCTGGACCTGCTCCGCCTGCGCCAGTCCTCCCCGCTGTTCACCCTGCCCGAGCAGGCCCTGGTGCAGCAGAAGCTGTCCTTCCCGGACCTCAGGTCCGCGCCGGGCGTGGTGGTCGCGCACCTGGACGACACGGTCGGCCCCGACCTCGATCCGGCGCGGCGAGGTGTGCTGGTGCTGATCAACCCGGATCCGGCGGCGCAGGAGATCGCGCTGCCTGCCGGTGGCGGGTGGCGGCTGCACGAGATCCAGGCCGGCGGCGGGGATCCGGTGGTGCGGCAGACCAGCGTCAGCGGCGACCAGGCCAGGGTGCCGGGCCGGACGGTGGCGGTGCTGACGCGCTGACCGGAGGGCTGTTTCGCCCAACTGGTGAATCGAGTCCTCGCCGTGGGTAGCCGAAGTACCTGGGGAGATCCCGCGCTGGAAGGCAGGCACCACGATGAGCGAAGCCCACACCCCCGAAAGCCCCGGTCACCGCACCGGAGAGCACCAGCGCCCCGACCCGGCCGCCGACCCCCGCACGGGCCGCCGCCGTGCCACCGAGCGCGCCGGCACCGAGCGGACCGTCACCGAGCGAGGCGCGCAGGGCGTCACCGAGCCCAAGCGGAACCGCCTCGGCGGGCTGTGGACGGTGTTCGTGGTGGCGGCCGTGGTGCTGTTGCTGCTGCTGGTGTTCATCCTGGAGAACGGCCAGGACGTGCAGATCTCCTACTTCGGCGTGGCGGGCACGCTGCCGCTGGGCGTGGCGCTGCTGCTGGCGGCGATCCTGGGCGTGCTGCTGGTCGCGGTGCCCGGGTACGCGCGCATCATCCAGCTGCGCCGGAGCGCGAAGCGGGGGAGCGGGCGGGGCTGAGCGAGCCGCGCCAGGTACCCTGCGCGCGAGCATCCTCCAGCCGGCACCCCGAACCGCGCCGGTACCCCGAACAAGGAGAAAGTACGTCGTGAGCGAGCGCACCCTGGTCCTGGTCAAGCCCGACGGCGTTGCCCGTGGCCTGGTCGGCGAGGTCATCTCCCGCATCGAGCGCAAGGGCCTGAAGCTGGTCGCGCTGGAGCTGCGCAACGTCGAGCGCGGCGTTGCCGAGCAGCACTACGCCGAGCACGACGGCAAGCCGTTCTTCGGCAGCCTGCTTGACTTCATCACCTCCGGCCCGCTGGTGGCCGCGGTGGTCGAGGGCACCCGCGCCATCCCGGCCTTCCGTCAGCTCGCCGGTGGCACCGACCCGGTCGAGAAGGCCACCCCCGGCACCATCCGCGGCGACTTCGCCCTGGAGACCCAGTTCAACCTCGTGCACGGCTCCGACTCCCCGGAGTCCGCCGCCCGCGAGATCAAGCTCTGGTTCCCCAACCTCGCAGGCTGAGTCCGGCCAGGTAGCACTCAGCAGGGCGTCCTCGCAGGTCAGCGGGGGCGCCCTCGCTGTGTCCAGCGGAAAACTCGTTCTGTTCTGTCGGTGTCCTCGGTTACCGTCGCCTGCGTGAACGGCGACGGTTGGCTGGTCGAGGCGAACGGGCTCAGCAAACGCTTCGGCGACTTCGAGGCGGTCCGCGGCATCGACGTGAAGGTCGGCGCGGGTGAGGCTTTCGGCTTCCTCGGACCCAACGGCGCCGGCAAGTCCTCCACCATGCGGATGATCGCCTGCGTGTCCCCGCGCAGCGGCGGCGAGCTGTCCGTGCTCGGCCTCGACCCGGACGTGCACGGCCCCCGGATCCGCGCCCGCATCGGCGTGGTGCCGCAGCAGGACAACCTGGACAACGAGCTCACCGTCCGGCAGAACCTCCAGCTCTACGGCCGCTACTTCGGCCTCTCCCGTGCGCACGTGCGGGACAAGGCCACCGAGCTGCTGGACTTCGCCAAGCTCACCGACCGCGCCGACGCCGAGGTCGAGTCCCTCTCCGGCGGCATGAAGCGACGACTCACCATCGCCCGCTCCCTGGTCAACGACCCCGAGCTGCTGCTGCTCGACGAGCCGACCACCGGCCTGGACCCGCAGGCCCGGCACCTGTTGTGGGACCGGCTGTTCCGGCTCAAGCAGCAAGGCGTCACCTTGATCATCACCACCCACTACATGGACGAGGCCGAGCAGCTCTGCGACCGCCTGGTCGTGATGGACAACGGCCACATCGTCGCCGAGGGTTCCCCGGCCGACCTGATCGCCGCCCACTCCACCCGCGAGGTCCTCGAGCTCCGCTTCGCCCCCGGCCACCAGAGCGAGGCCGCGCCCACGGTCGCCGACCTGGCCGACCGCGTGGAGATCCTGCCCGACCGCCTGCTGCTCTACACCGCGGACGGCGAGACGGCCCTGGCCGCCGCGGTCGAACGCGGCATCCGCCCGGTGTCCAGCCTGGTCCGCCGCAGCTCGCTGGAGGACGTGTTCCTCCGGCTCACCGGCCGAACGCTGGTGGACTGATGAGCGACTCCGCACACCCGGCGCCCACCGGCTCCGCCCACCCGGCGCCCGCCGCCTCCGCTCACCCGGCCACCGAGTCGGCCGCAGAGCCGATCGGCACCCGGTCGCGCCGTCGCGCCACGGGACGGCCGGTCGGCGCGTGGCGGGCCGCTTTGCTTGTGGTGGAAGGAAAGTGGACCTGGTACAAGCGCAACTGGCGAGCCACCTTCTTCTCCAGCGTCGGACAGCCGCTGCTGTTCCTGCTCGCCCTCGGCCTGGGCATCGGCTCCCAGGTCAAGCCGGGGTCGGTGCCGGGCGGCGTGTCCTATCTGGAGTACCTGGCGCCCGCGCTGCTCGTGGTCGCGGCAGTGCAGAACGCCACCGGTGAGTCGACCTTCCCGGTGCTGTCGTCGTTCAAGTGGCAGCGGGTCTACTGGGGCATCAACGCCTCACCCATCACCCCCTATCAGATCGTCGGCGGACAACTGCTGTGGACAGCGGCCCGGCTGCTGCTCTCCGGCGGCATCTACCTGGTGGTGGCCGCGTTCTTCGGCGGAGTCCGCAGCCCCCTGGTGCTGCTTTCCCTGCTGTTCGCCACGCTGGCCGGCATGGCCTTCGCGGCGCCACTGGTCGCCTACGTCGCCACGGTCGACGACGAAGGCCAGTCCCTCAGCAACATCTTCCGGTTCGTGCTGATGCCGATGACCCTGTTCGCAGGCACCTTCTTCCCGCTGGACCGCCTGCCCGACCTGGTCCAGCCGGTCGCCTGGATCACCCCGCTGTGGCACGGCACCGAACTCGCCCGAGGCACCGTCCTCGGCGGCCTGGAGCTGTGGCCCGCGGTGGGCCACACCGCCTATCTGCTCGCCCTGCTGGCCGGCGGCGGCGCGCTGGCTGCCCGCAACTTCCGCCGAAGGCTGGCGAACTGACATGACGAACGACGACAGGACAACGGACGGCATCGCGGACCACCACACGACCAGCGACGCCCAGTCCGATGGCGCGCGGTCGGGTGGGAACGGCCACGAGACTGGCCACGCCCAGACTGGTGGCGAGCGGTCACGCGGGAGCAGCGACACGGCTGGCGACACCCGGGCCAGTGGCGCGCAGTCGGGTGGGAGCGGCCACACGGCTGGCGACACCCTGGCCGGTGGCGCGCAGTCGGGCGGGAGTGGTCGCGTGACTGGCGACGCCCAGACCAGCGGTGCACAGTCGAGCATTGGCGGCAACGCGGCCAGCGACACGCGGGCTGGTGGCGAGCGGTCACGTGGGAGCAGCCAGACGGCTGGCGACTCCCGAGTCGGTGGCGAGCAGTCGCGCGGGAGTGGCGTGACCGGTGACGCCCGGACCGGTGGTGCGCAGTCGAGTGGGAGTGGCCACGCGACCGGCGACACCCGGGTTGGTGGCGCGCAGTCGGGCGGGAGTGACCGCACGGCTGGCGACACCCGGGCCAGTGGCGAGCAGCCGAGCGGCAGTGGCCACCGGACCGGCGACGGCCGGGGCAGTGGTCGCGCGGCTGGTGACCGGGCGGGTGGGGGCCTGCTGGTTGGTGAGCGCTTGGCCGGTGGGCACCCGGTGGCCGAGCGGTCGGCTGGGCCGCTGTTGCGCATCCTGCCCGCGGGGCTTTACGCCGGGCGGGGCCGGATGATGGTCGAGCGGGCGCTGCTGGTGAACCGGCGGTCCTGGCTCAACCTGGTGTCAGGCGTACTGGAACCACTGTTCTTCCTCCTCTCGCTGGGCGTCGGTTTCGGCAGCATGGTGGGGCAGGTGGCCGGTCCGGACGGGCAGCCGATGGACTACGCGATGTTCCTCGCGCCCGCGCTGCTGGCCTCCTCGGCGATGAACGGCGCCATCAACGACGCCACCTACAACGTCTTCTTCAAGCTCAAGTACGCCAAGCTCTACGACGCGGTGCTGGCCACCTCGCTCGGGCCGCTGGACGTCGCGGTCGGGGAGATCACCTGGGCGGTGATCCGCGGTGGGCTGTACTCCGCCGGGTTCCTGCTGGTGATGCTGGGCATGGACCTCATCTCCTCGCCGTGGGCGCTGCTGGCGCTGCCGGTGGCCCTGTTCGTGGCCTTCGCCTTCGCCGCGGCCGGCATGGCCTGCACCACGTTCATGCGGTCCTGGCAGGACTTCGACCTGGTGCAGCTGGCGATCCTGCCGATGTTCCTGTTCTGCAGCACCTTCTACCCGCTGTCGGTCTACCCCCGGCCGCTCCAGTGGATCGTGGAGTGGTTGCCGCTCTACCGCGCGGTCGAGCTGATGCGCGGACTCACCACGGGGCACGTCGGCATCGGCATGCTGGGCCACCTCGGGTACTTCGTGGTGATCGCGGCGGTGGGCATGTGGGTGACCACCCGGCGGCTGGACAAGCTGCTGCTGCGATGAGCTCAGTCCGGTTCCTGACGGGCGCTCAGGTGCTCGCTGACCGCGGTGGTGAAGCGGGCGGGCTCGTGCACCAGGTCGCGCCAGGTGAAGGTCCTGAGGCGCCAGCCGAGGGGTAGCCAGCGCCAGTGCGGGGCGCGGGCCGGGTCCTGGAACTCCAGGGCGAGCCGGTGTTCCGGGTAGGCGCCGTCGGCCGTGCACAGGGTGACGCCGTCGGCGACCAGGTCGTAGCTCGGGGTGAACGGGGGCAGGTCGGCGTCGGCGAGGGCGATCCTGGCCGCGCACTGGAGGAACGTGCCCGTCGTGCCGGTGGCGGCGGCCAGGTGCGCGCGCAGGTCGCGGTCGCCGGGGGAGCGGGGCAGTTCGGCCAGGCAGGTCTCCAGGTCGGGGCGGGTGACCAGGCGGCGGTGCAGGGCGTCCTCGATGAGCCAGATGGCGGGTAACCGGGGGAGCTCGCGGGCCAGGTCCAGGACCGTTCTGGGCACGGTGGTGCAGGGCAGCCCGTTGACCCTGGTGACGTGGTGGTCGGGCAGGGTGCGGGTGTGCGAGCGCAGGTCGTGTCTTCGCAGGTAGCGGTATGTGCGGGGGACGGTGACGTGCTCCGGGCCCTCGGTCGAGGGCAGGACGAGGCCGTGCAGGCGGGCGGCGGTGTGGTGGCTGGCCACCGCGGTCCTGGTGCCGGTGGCCAGCAGGGCCGCGCGGGCGCGCAGGCGAGGGGTCGGGCGGACTTCCTGGTGGCACCCGTGCGGGCCTCGGGGCGGATGGCCGCCGCGGCGTGCGCCGGAGAGGTCAAGCGGGCGGGGGAGGAGGCCGTTCGGGGTGGTGGTGGCGGTGTTGTGGGCGGGCATGAGGGCAGCTTGGCCGGGTGGTGGTGGGTGGGGCCAGCGGGTGTCGGCCGGGCTGTGGACAACTGGTCACTTGTGGATAAGTAGCGATCTTGGGATTGGCCGGGCGGAGGCACGGGCCGATGGGCGTTACCCTGGTCGCGTGAGTGTGCAGTCTGTCTTCCCCCAGCTTGAACCGCTGCTTCCGCAGGTGTCCAAGCCCGTCCAGTACGTCGGCGGGGAGCTGAACGCCACCGTCAAGCCCTGGGAAGAGGCCGTGGTCCGGTGGTGCCTGATGTACCCGGACGCCTACGAGGTCGGCCTGCCCAACCAGGGCATCATGATCCTCTACGAGATCCTCAACGAGCAGCCTGACGTGCTCGCCGAGCGCACCTACGCCATCTGGCCCGACCTGGCGAAGCTGATGCGCGAGAACGGCGTGCCGCAGTTCACCGTGGACGGGCACCGGCCGGTCGGCGCCTTCGACGTGCTCGGGGTCAGCTTCGCCACCGAGCTGGGCTACACCAACCTGCTCAACGCGCTGGACCTGGCCGGGATCCCGATCCACGCGAAGGACCGCACCGAGGACCACCCGATCGTGCTGGCCGGCGGGCACGCGGCGTTCAACCCGGAGCCGATCGCCGACTTCCTGGACGCCGCCGTGCTCGGCGACGGCGAGGAGGCGGTGCTCGAGGTCACCGACATCATCCGCACCTGGAAGGCCGAGGGCTGCCCCGGCGGCCGGGACGAGGTGCTGACCAGGCTCGCCGAGACCGGCGGGGTGTACATCCCGCGGTTCTACGACGTGGAGTACCTGCCAGACGGCCGGATCCAGCGCGTGGTGCCCAACCGCGACCGGGTGCCCTACCGGGTGTTCAAGCGGACCACGATGGAGCTCGACGAGTGGCCGTACCCGAAGCAGCCGCTGGTCCCGCTGGCCGAGAGCGTGCACGAACGGATGAGCGTGGAGATCTTCCGCGGCTGCACCCGCGGCTGCCGGTTCTGCCAGGCCGGCATGATCACCCGCCCGGTGCGGGAACGCTCCATCGAGGGCATCGGCGCGATGGTGCAGCGCGGACTGGCCAGCACCGGCTTCGAAGAGGTCGGCCTGCTGTCCCTCTCCAGCGCGGACCACTCCGAGATCGCCGAGGTCACCAAGGGCCTCGCGGACCGCTACGAGGGCACCAAGACCGGGCTGAGCCTGCCCAGCACCAGGGTGGACGCCTTCAACGTCGACCTGGCCAACGAGCTCTCCCGCAACGGCCGCCGCTCCGGGCTCACCTTCGCCCCGGAGGGCGGTAGCGAGCGGCTGCGCAAGGTGATCAACAAGATGGTGTCGGAGGAAGACCTCATCCGCACCGTCAGCACCGCCTACGCCAACGGCTGGCGGCAGGTGAAGCTGTACTTCATGTGCGGCCTGCCCACCGAGACCGACGAGGACGTGCTGCAGATCGCCCGGATGGCCAAGGAGGTCATCAAGGCCGGGCGGGTGGCGTCCGGGCGCAAGGACATCCGCTGCACGATCTCCATCGGAGGGTTCGTGCCCAAGCCGCACACCCCGTTCCAGTGGGCCGCGCAGTGCGATCCGGACACCGTGGACGACCGGCTGCGCAAGCTCCGCGACGAGATCAACACCGACCGCTCGATCGGCCGCAACATCGGCATGCGGTACCACGACGGCAAGCCCGCGCTGATCGAGGGACTGCTCTCCAGGGGTGACCGCAGGCTGGGCCGGGTGATCGAGCGGGTGTGGCGCGAGGGCGGCCAGTTCGACGGCTGGGGCGAGCACTTCTCCTACGACCGCTGGGTGGACGCCGCCAAGGTCGAGCTGGAGCAGGTAGGCCTCGACCTGGCCTGGTACACCACCAGGGAACGCGAGGAGCTGGAGGTCCTGCCCTGGGACCACCTCGACTCGGGCCTGGACAAGGAATGGCTGTGGTCGGACTGGCAGGACGCGCTCGACGAGCGTGAGCAGGACGACTGCCGCTGGACCCCGTGCTTCGACTGCGGCGTGTGCCCGGCGATGAACACCGACATCCAGGTCGGCCCGACCGGCAAGGTGCTGTTGCCGATCACCCCGGTCGGCACCGGCAGCCCGGTGCGCAACCCGGCGTTCAGCCAGGGCTGAGCCAACACGAAGGCCCCGGTTCCCTTGTCAGACAAGGAGAACCGGGGCCTTTGGCATCGGCTAGCTGACTGCCTTGAGCGCGTTCACCAGGCCCTTGCCGAAGAACGCGTTGTCCTTGGCCGCGCCGGTGCACCGGGCGTCACCAGCCGGGCAGGACAGCTCGTCCGCCTGGTGCCCCAGCAGCCAGGTCAGCGCCTGCGGCGGCGCGCCCCGGTACTTCGAGGCCAGCAGCGCGGCCACGCCGGCCGCGTGCGGCGAGGCCATCGAGGTGCCGCAGGCGGTGCCGTAGCGGCCACCCGGCAGCGTGGACAGCGGGCAGCCCGAGCCCTCACCGGCGGGTGGCGGCTGCGCGCCGTCGCCACCCGGCGCGGTCACGTCCACCACGCCCTTGCCGTAGCTGGAGTAGCCGGAGAGCTTCTTCGCGTACCCGGTGGCCGAAACCCCGACCACCCCGGCGAACTCGGCCGGCGCCTCGTCGCAGTTCTCGTTCACCGGGTGCGGCTTGGCCGGGTCCTTGGTGGTGTTGGCCAGGTCGACCGCGCTGTTGCCGACCGCGGCCACGTGCAGCGAGCCCTTGCGCACCGAGTACGCGATCGCGCGCCGGACCGCCTCGTGCCCGACCTTCTCGCCCGCCACGTCCTTGCACCAGAACATCCACGGGTCCATGAACCAGCTGCTGTTGGTGACCTCGAAGCCCTTGGCGCCCGCCCACATGAACCCGCACACCGCGGACTCCGGGTAGATCATGCCGTCGTCGTTGACCACCTTCACCGAGGCCAGCCGCACACCGGGCGCGACGCCGGTGATGCCCTGTCCGTCCTTGGCCGCGGCGATGGTGCCCGCCACGTGCGTGCCGTGCGAGGAGTTGCTCGGCATCCAGGCGGGCTTGTCCTGGTCCGCGCGGCCGGTGGTGCAGCCCGCGGAGAGCGCGGGGTCGACCGCGGCCTTCAGGTCGGGGTGGTCGGCGTCCACGCCGGAGTCGAGCACGCCGACCACGACTCGCCGGGAACCGGGGTTGATCTTGTTGGCCTCGTCGGCCTTGATCTGGCGCATGTCCCAGGACCGCGGCGAGAGGTCCTCGGCCGCACCGCGGGCGCTGACCTCCGCGGTGGTCTCCACCATCCGGGAGCGCGCGGCGATGCTCTTGGCGGCCTTCTCGGCGCTGTAGGCGCGTTCCAGGGTGAACCGGGACTCGAAGCTCGGGTCGGCCGAGGTGGCCACCGCGACGCCGATCTCCCGGTAGTAGGCGTCCGTGCTGCCGCACTTCCGGGTGATCTCCCTGGTCGCCGCCCACTCCGGCGTGCCAGGGGTGAACAGCACGACATGCCGGTAGCTGGTGCCGCTGGGGTCACAGGGCGCTCCGGCCGGATCGGCGGCGGCCGGGGTCGCCCCCAGCGCGCCGCCGATCAAGGCCGTCGCCGCCAATGCGGTGGTCCATCGACGTGTAGCCGACACACTGCCTCCCCAACTAGGTGACTCTTCCGGAGAAGGAACCTAGAAGGCGGAGACCGACCGGCGCAGCGGCCGGATGGCTCAGCGGACCGCGCGCAGCGCGTTGACCTGCCCGGACCCGAAGAACGAGTTGTTCAAGCGGGAGCCGGTGCAGCGCTCGTCACCGCTTGGGCAGGGCTTCGGGTCGGCCTCGGCGGCCAGCAGGAACCGCAGGTGGTCCGCGGACCGCCAGGGCAGCCTGGAGGCGATCAGCGCGGCCACGCCCGCCGCGTGCGGGGAGGCCATCGAGGTGCCGCACATCGACCCGTACTGACCACCGGGCACCGTGGAGAGCGGGCAGCCGGGGCCCTGGCCGGGCGGCGGCTCGGGGGAGAAGTCACCGCCGGGCGCGCTCACCGTGATCGCCTCGCGGCCGTAGTCGCTGAAGCTGGACAGCGAGCCGTCGTAGCCGGTGGCGGACACCGACACCACACCGGGCAGGCCACCGGGCAGCAGCTTGCACTTGCGGTCCACCGGGTGCTCGGCGGCCGGGTCGGAAGTCGGGTTGGTCAGGTCCAGCGCGAAGTTGCCCGCGGCCGCGACGGTGAGCACCTGCGCGCGGTGCGCGTAGGCGACCGCGCGGCGGATGGCCTCGAAGCCGACCTGCTCGCCCGGCTTGTCCTGGCACCAGAAGAAGAACGGGTCGGCGAACCAGCTGTTGTTGGTCAGGGTGAACTTCTTCGCCGCCGACCACATGAACCCGCAGACCGCGGACTCCGGGTAGATCATGCCCTCGTCGTTGATCACCCGGACCGAGGCGAGCCGCACGCCGGGCGCGACGCCGGTGATGCCCTTGCCGTCGTCAGCGGCGGCGATGGTGCCCGCGACGTGCGTACCGTGCGCGGAGCCCAGCGGCGACCAGGCCCCGACCTCGTTGACCGGCTTGCCGGTCTCACAGCCCGCGGACAGCTTCGGGTCCAGCGCCTTGACCAGGTCGGGGTGCTTCGGGTCGACGCCGGAGTCGAGCACGCCGACCACCACGGCCCGCGAGCCGGGGTTGACCTTGTTGGCCTGGTCGGCCTTGATCGCGCGCATGTCCCAGGACTGCGCGGACAAGTCCTCATCAGCGGCAACGGTGGAGCGCAGGGTCTCCAGCTTCTCGACCCGGCTGCGACCGAGACCGCCCAGCGCGTCCTTGGCCTTCTTCGCGCTGTAGGCCTTGTCCAGGCCGACCCGCCGGTCGAAGGACGGGTCCGCCGAGGTGGCCACCGCCACGCCGATCTCCGGGTAGTAGTGGTCGAGGGTCCCGCAGTTGCCGGTGATCTCCCGCCGCACCTTGGCTTCCCTGGTGTGCGGCCTGCCCACCACCACGTACTGGTACGACGTGCCGGTGGTGGCGCACGGCGTTCCGGCCGGCGCGGCTCCCGCGGCCGGTGCGGCGGCCAGCAGCACCGCCCCGGTCGTCACGGCCAGCGTCGCCGCCCCCAGGCGGCCGAGCTTCGACATCCGAACCTCCTCGCGAGCGTGGAAAAACGGGCACAGTTGATCACGGTGCACCCTGCTTTCCCAGAGCCGCGCGGAAACTCGAGCCGTTCGGGGGTCAGTCCCGGACCGCGGCGAGCGCGTCGACCATGCCGTGGCCGTAGAAGCCGTTGTAGCCGGCGTAGCCGTTGCAGGTGGCGTCCTGCGCGCCGTCGGAGTTCAGGTCGTAGTCGGCTGGGCAGGCCAGCGAGACCGCCTGCTGGCCGAGCAGCCTGGTCAGCTGAGCCGGGGTCGCCGAGCGGTAGCGGGAGGCCAGCAGCGCGGCCACCCCAGTCACGTGCGGGGTCGCCATCGAGGTGCCGCACAGGTAGCCGTAACCGCCGTGCGGGACCGTGGACAACACGCAGCCGTTCTCCGCGCCCTGCGGGGTCTGCCGGTGGTCACCGCCGGGCGCGGTGAGTTGCGCCACACCCAGGCCGTAGGAGCTGTAGCTGGCCTTGACCGACTCCGCGCCGACCGAGGACACCGCGACCACGCCGCGTAACTCGGCGGGCAGCGCCTCGCACCGGTTGTCCACCCGGCCGCCGGGCAGCCCGAGCTTGGCCGCGGTCGCACCGGGGTTGGCCAGGTCCACCGCGTCGTTGCCGACCGCGGCCACCGCGAGCACGCCCCGGCCGACCGAGTAGCGCACCGCACGGCTGACCGCCTCGTGCACGACCCGCTGACCAGTGCGGTCCCGGCAGGTCAGCACCCACGGGTCGACCAGGAAGCTGTTGTTGACCACCCGCATGCCCTTGGCCGCAGCCCACATGAAACCGCAGACCACCGACTCCGGGTAGACGTAGCCGTCGTCCTCGACGACCTTCACCGAGGCCAGCCGCACCCCGGGCGCGACACCGGTGATGCCCTTGCCGTCCTTGGCCGCGGCGATGGTCCCGGCCACGTGCGTGCCGTGCGGGGACTCGGTGGGCAGCCAGGCGGAACGCCGCTGGTCAGCCCGGCCGGTGAGACAGCTCGCGGAGGCGGCCGGGTCGACCGCGCCCGCCAAGTCGGGGTGCTCGGCGTCGATGCCGGAGTCGAGCACGCCGACCAGCACGTCCTTGCTGCCCAGCGCGATCTGGTTGGCCTTGTCCGCGCGGATCGCGGCCATGTCCCACTGCTCGTCGGCGCGGTCCGCGCCGGCCGGGCGCCGGTCAGGGGCCAGTGCCAGCCGGGGGCCTGCCGGGCCGCGGGCCGGCGACTTCTTGCGCGCGGCCCTGATCTGCGCCTCCGCGCTCACCGCGCGGTCGGCGCCGATCCGGCTGACGAAGTCCGGATCGGCCGCGGTGGCCACCGCGACCCCGATCTCCGGGTAGTAGGCGATCGTGCTGCCGCAATGCGTCTTGACCTGGGCGTCCGCCTCGGCGGGCGCGGTGCCCGCGTCGAAGAGCACCAGGTAGCGCAGCGTCAGCCCAGTCCGGCAGGGCGCGGCCGACTCACCGGCCCGCTCCGGCGCCTCGGGGGTGGCGCCAGCGGGCACGGTGACCAGCCCGGCCCCGGTCAGCGCGGCCAGCAGGGACACGCTCAACCGGACACGTAGGGGCAGAGGCACGGGGGGACCTCCGTCATCGTGTTCGTCGTCTCGGCAATTGGGGCTTCTCGGGGGTGCCCACTTACCGATTCCGCCCGGACGGTAGCCATGGTGGACCGGCCAGACAAGCGTGTCGACCGGCTTGGGCCGGTAGCCTCTTCGACCAGTCAGACCGCAACAGCCCGCCCGAGGAGCAGACCTGTCCACTCAGCACCAGCCCAACCCCTCCGCGTCCGCGGTGCAGAAGCTGCGCCTGCGCTACGCCAAACGGGGCAGGCTGCGTTTCACCTCACACCGTGACGTCGCTCGCGCCTTCGAGCGCGCGCTCCGGCGGGCCGGGGTGCCGATGGCCTACTCGCAGGGCTTCAGCCCGCACCCGAAGGTCTCCTGGATCGGCGCCGCGCCGACCGGGGTGGCCAGCGAGGCGGAGTACGTGGAGATCCAGGTGGTGCAGCGGGTCGACCCGGAGGTGCTGCGCGCCGAGCTGGACGCGGCGCTGCCGCCCGGACTGGACGTGCTGGAGGCCGTCGAAGCTGGTCCGGGCACTTTGCCGGAGCGGATCGAGGCCAGCCGGTGGCGGATCGAGCTGGCCGGGGTGGACCCGGCCGAGCTGGCGAAGGCGGCCGAGGAACTGCTGGCCAGGGACGTGGTCGAGGTCGAACGGCTGACCAAGGACGGCCGCCGGATGATCGACGCCAGGGCCGCGGTGGTCGATCTTCGAGTGGATTCGGAAGTTGAGACGACAACCACCCATGTGGGTGATGGGCCGCAACCCGGCCTTCGGTGTGGGATACTCACAGCGGTCGTACGGCAGACAACACCTACCGTCCGGCCGGATGACGTGCTGAGCGCGCTGCGCGTCGTCGCCGACCTCGTGTCACCGGTACCCGCGAAAGCGAGCCGACTGGCCCAAGGACGGCTTGACGACCGCGGTGACCTCACTGATCCGCTCGCCCCTGACCGGGAGGCAACCCCGCCGGTGCTCGACGCACCGCGGTAGGTCAGTGGAAGACGGCGCAGAACGTCGTCAAATGACCTGACCGCCTGGCGCCCGGACACACGTGCGGGGACACAGGGGGTTGTGGAGGATTCCTGCCGGGCTGCCCAAGCGGCGCGGCGGTGACTGAACAGAAAGGCCCCTGCGCGGCCGCGTCCGAGTTGGACGCGCCCGGGGGCGGAGGAGCTGCATGTCGAACATGGAAAGCCCTGCCGGCCACACCGGCGGGGATAGCACCGCATCCGGGGAACTGGCAGGTCTGCCCCCCAAGCTGCGGGTACACGCGCTGGCCAAGTTGCTCGGCGCCAGCTCTCGGGACGTCATGGCGACGCTCGAGCAGCTCGGCGAGACCGTGCGCAGTGCCCAGTCCAGCATCAGCAGGGACGTGGCCGAACGGGTCGCCGAAGCGCTGCTGCCCGACGAAGACCAGGTCGACCTCGACGACACGACGCTGGACGCGCCGGTCGCCGAGGCCGAGCCGGAGCCGGTAGCGGCCCCGCTCGCCCCGGTCTTCGCCGCGCCGCAGCCGCTGTTCATGGCCCCGACCCAGCCCGCTCCCGCGCCTGCCCGCAAGCGGGCGCCGGAGCCGGTGGCCGCGCCCGCTGAGGAGCCTGAGGCCGAGGACGAGGACCAGCACGACGAGCACGCCGGTGGCGACGCCGACGACGACGAGGCGGGCAACCGCCGTCGCCGTCGCCGTGGCCGCAGGGGCCGTGGTCGTGGCCGTGGCGCCGCCGAGGACGGCGAGGACGAGGACGGGCTGGAGGAGAACGAGCAGCCCGCCGCGTCGGCCGAGGAGCCGGTGGCCGAGGACGACGACGAGGACGACGAGGCCGGGGGCACCCGCCGCCGTCGCCGTCGCCGTCGCCGCAAGGCCGGTGGCGAGGACGAGCCCTCGCCGCGCGCCGACGACCCGCCGAACACCGTGGTGCACGTCCGCGAGGTGCGGGAGAACCGCCAGGACGCCCCGCCCGGACCGCTGTCCTCCGACGACGAGGTGCGCAGCGTCAAGGGCTCGACCCGGCTGGAGGCCAAGCGGCAGCGCCGCAGGGACGGCCGGGAGGCCGGTCGCCGCCGCGCGCCGATCCTGTCCGAGGCCGAGTTCCTCGCCCGCCGCGAGGCGGTGGACCGCAAGATGGTGGTCCGCGAGCGCGAGGACCGGATCCAGATCGCGGTGCTGGAGGACGGGGTGCTCGTCGAGCACTTCGTGACCTCCTCCGGCAGCGGCTCGCTGGTCGGCAACGTCTACCTCGGCCGGGTGCAGAACGTGCTGCCCAGCATGGAGGCCGCCTTCGTCGACATCGGCAAGGGCCGCAACGCGGTGCTCTACGCCGGTGAGGTCGACTGGGACGCCGCCGGGCTGGAGGGCAAGGCGCGCAAGATCGAGCAGGCGCTCTCCACCGGCGACAGCGTGCTGGTGCAGGTCACCAAGGACCCGGTCGGGCACAAGGGCGCCCGGCTGACCACCCAGATCAGCCTGCCGGGCCGCTTCCTGGTCTACGTGCCGGGCGGCGGGGCCACCGGCATCAGCCGCAAGCTCCCCGACACCGAGCGCAAGCGCCTCAAGGACATCCTCAAGCGGATCGTGCCCGAGGACGCCGGTGTGATCATCCGGACCGCCTCGGAGGGCATCAGCGAGGACGCCCTCGGCCGTGACGTCGGCAGGCTGCGTGCGCAGTGGGAGATCATCAAGGAGAAGGCGGACGTGCCCAAGGCGCAGGCCCCCCAGCTGCTCTACGAGGAGCCGGACCTGCTGATCAAGGTCATCCGCGACCTGTTCACCGAGGACTTCTCCGCGCTGATCGTGCAGGGCGCCCAGGCGGGCGAGGTGATCGAGAACTACGTGCAGCACGTGGCTCCCGACCTGGCCTCCCGGCTGCGCAAGCACGTGGGTGCCAACGACGTGTTCACCGAGCACCGGATCACCGAGCAGATCACCAAGGCGCTGGACCGCAAGGTCTGGCTGCCCTCCGGCGGTTACCTGGTCATCGACCGCACCGAGGCGATGACCGTGATCGACGTGAACACCGGCAAGTTCACCGGGTCGGGCGGCAACCTCGAGGAGACGGTGACCCGCAACAACCTGGAGGCGGCCGAGGAGATCGTCCGCCAGCTCCGGCTGCGGGACGTGGGCGGCATCATCGTGGTCGACTTCATCGACATGGTGCTGGAGTCCAACCGCGACCTGGTGCTGCGCAGGCTCACCGAGTGCCTCGGGCGGGACCGCACCCGGCACCAGGTGGCCGAGGTCACCTCGCTCGGCCTGGTGCAGATGACCCGCAAGCGGGTCGGCACCGGGCTGCTGGAGGCCTTCAGCGCCACCTGTGAGCACTGCCGTGGGCGTGGCCTGGTGGTCTCCACCGAGCCGCTGCACTCGCACGGCGGCGGCAACGGCGGGGCCAAGAACGGCAACGGCAAGAGCGGTAACGGCAACGGCAACGGGAATGGCAACGGGGCCGCGGCTGGTGCGCCCAGCGGGGGCTCCGGCTCGGGGTCCGGCGCAGGCGCTGGTTCCGGCAAGGAAGGCCGCCGGTCCCGGCAGCGCAACCGCGGCGGTGGGCAGGACCAGCCCGCGGCCGAGGTCGCCGCCGAGACGCACATCGAGACCGCGCCGGTGACCACGCCGCAGGCCGAGACCGAGCGCACCGCGCCCGCCAAGAGCGAGGCGGAGCGGCCGGAGCAGGCCAAGGCCGAGCCGGCCAAGAAGGAGTCCGCCAAGCGGCGGGAGTCCAAGCGCGAAGCCGCCAAGGCCGAGCAGCCCGCCCCGGCGGCCGAGCAGGCCCCTGAGCAGCCCGCGGTGGCCGCCCAGGAGCCCGCGGGCGCAGCGCTCAACGGTCACGGCGGTCAGCACGAGGAGCAGCGGGAGCCGGTGACGGTCCCCGCGACCGCCAAGCGGCGCCAGCCCCGGCGAGCCGTCCG
Organism: Crossiella sp. NPDC003009; assembly: GCF_053591555.1. NCBI lineage: Bacteria > Bacillati > Actinomycetota > Actinomycetes > Pseudonocardiales > Pseudonocardiaceae > Crossiella > Crossiella sp. NPDC003009. Next base: position 26,794 of record NZ_JBSFUA010000055.1, read on the forward strand.
ACGGGCCGCGGGCCCGCCCGTGACCGGCATCAAAGAGGGCTGAGCCACCCCGGTTTGACCCGATTGACGGCGGGGCCGTAACCTGATGTACGGCCCGCCGTCAGGCGGGCTGAATCATGGCCTTCGGTCATGAAGCGCAGCCCGCCCAGGAGCATCACCCAGGGCGTAAGGCGCGCCCGATCAGTCAGGATTGGGACCTGTGGGTCCGGGTGCTGACTGCGAGGAAACACCGACACCGAGTAGCAGGAGACTTCCGGACCTATGTACGCGATTGTCAAGACCGGCGGCAAGCAGTACAAGGTGGCTGTCGGCGACGTCGTCGAGGTCGAGAAGCTGACCGGCGAGCCGGGCGCTGAGGTCTCGTTCCCCGCGCTGCTCGTCGTGGACGGCAACGACGTCATCACCGACGCGAACGCCCTGGGCAAGATCGCCGTGACCGGCAAGGTCGTGGAGCACTCCAAGGGCCCCAAGATCCGCATTCACAAGTTCAAGAACAAGACCGGATACCACAAGCGCCAGGGTCACCGCCAGCGGCTGACCAAGGTCGAGGTCACCGGCATCGCGAAGTAAGGGATCTGACTAGCCATGGCACATAAAAAGGGCGCATCCAGCTCCCGTAACGGCCGCGACTCGAACCCCCAGTACCTGGGCGTGAAGCGTTTCGGTGGCCAGGTCGTCAAGGCCGGGGAGATCCTCATCCGTCAGCGCGGCACCAAGTTCCACCCGGGTGTGGACGTTGGCCGCGGCAAGGACGACACGCTGTTCGCGCTGTCCGCCGGTGCGGTCAAGTTCGGCATCAAGCGTGGTCGCAAGACCGTGAACATCGTCCCGGTCGAGGCCTGAGGCTTCGTCTCGAGACACAGCACGACCTTGGCGAGGGGCGCGGCCGGAGGAATATCCGGCCCGCCCCTCGCGTCGTGTACAGGCAGTACAGGAAAGTTGGAGGAGCAGTGTCTCGGTTCGTCGACCGCGTGGTGATCAACGCGGCGGCCGGTGACGGCGGCAACGGGTGCGCCTCGGTGCACCGGGAGAAGTTCAAGCCGCTCGGCGGACCGGACGGTGGCAACGGCGGCCGTGGCGGCGATGTCGTGCTGGTCGTGGACGGCAACGTGCACACGCTGCTGGACTTCCACTTCCGGCCCAACGCCCGCGCGGGCAACGGCAAGTTCGGCAAGGGGTCGCACCAGGACGGCGCGGCAGGCGCCGACCTGGAGCTGCACGTGCCGGACGGCACCGTGGTGATGACCGAGGACGGCGAGGTGGTCGCGGACCTGGTCGGCGAGGGCACCCGGCTGATCGCGGCCCAGGGTGGCCGCGGCGGGCTGGGCAACGCCGCGCTGGCCAACCGGGCCCGCAAGGCGCCGGGCTTCGCGCTGCTGGGCGAGCCGGGCGAGACCCGCAGCCTGGTGCTGGAGCTCAAGTCGGTGGCCGACGCCGGCCTGGTCGGCTTCCCGTCAGCCGGCAAGTCCTCGCTGATCGCGGTGCTGTCCGCGGCCCGGCCCAAGATCGCTGACTACCCGTTCACCACGCTGGTGCCCAACCTGGGTGTGGTCACCGCGGGCGAGACCGTCTACACCGTGGCCGACGTGCCCGGCCTGATCCCCGGCGCGAGCGAGGGCCGGGGCCTCGGCCTGGACTTCCTGCGGCACATCGAACGCTGCGCGGTGCTGGTGCACGTGGTGGACTGTGCCACCTTCGAGCCCGGCCGCGACCCGGTGTCCGATGTGGACGCGCTGGAGAACGAGCTGGCCCGCTACACCCCGTCGCTGGGCACCAAGCTCGAGGACCGGCCCCGGATCGTGGTGCTGAACAAGATCGACGTGCCGGACGCCAGGGAGCTGGCCGAGATGGTCACCGCCGAGTTCGAGGCGCGCGGCCTGAAGGTGTTCCCGGTCTCCACCGCCACCCGCGAGGGCCTGCGCGAGCTGAGCTTCGCGCTGGCCGCCGAGGTGCAGGCCTACCGGGCCGCCCAGCCCAAGCAGGAAGCCACCCGGATCGTGCTGCGTCCCCGGGCGGTGGACGAGAAGGACTTCACCGTGGTCGCGGACCCGGAGCGGGAGGGCGGCTTCATCATCCGCGGCGAGCGGCCGGAGCGCTGGGTGCGGCAGACCAACTTCGACAACAACGAGGCCATCGGCTACCTCGCCGACCGGCTCAACCGGCTGGGTGTCGAGGAGGCCATCGCCAAGCTGGGCGCGGTGCCGGGCTGCCCGGTCACCATCGGCGACATGACCTTCGACTGGGAGCCCTCCACCCCGGCAGGCGTGGCCGCGATGGGGCCGACCAGCGGCCGTGGCACGGACACCCGGCTGGAGCCCAGCGACCGGATCGGCGCGGCCGAGCGCAAGCACGCCAAGCGGGTCCGGCGCGGGCTGGTCGACGTCGAGGACTTCGGCGACGAGGAAGCTGACGACAAGGAGTGAGAACTCCGGTGGCAACGCAGTCGCAGGCGCGGAGCCAGATCGCGGCCGCCCGGCGGATCGTGGTCAAGGTGGGCTCGTCCTCCCTGACCACGGCCGAGGGCGGGCTGGATCCGGCGCGGCTGGACGCCCTGGTGGAGGCGCTGGCCACCCGGCAGCGGGCGGGCAGCCAGGTGGTGCTGGTCTCCTCCGGCGCCATCGCGGCCGGGCTGGCCCCGCTGCAGCTGCGGCGGCGGCCGAGGGACCTGGCCAGCCAGCAGGCCGCGGCCAGCGTCGGCCAGCTCCAGCTCGCGCACGCCTACACCGCCTCCTTCGCCCGCTTCGGGCTGGTGGTCGGACAGGTGCTGCTCACCGCGGACGACGTGGTGCGGCGCGCGCACTACCGCAACGCGCAGCGCACCTTCGACCGGCTGCTCGCGCTGGGCGCGGTGCCGGTGGTGAATGAGAACGACACGGTGGCCACCGACGAGATCCGCTTCGGTGACAACGACCGGCTGGCCGCGCTGGTGGCGCACCTGGTCGGCGCGGACGCGCTCGTTTTACTGTCCGATGTGGACGGTTTGTATGACAGGAACCCCCAGCAGCCAGGGGCTCAGCTGATCCGCGAGATCGCCGGATCGTCCGATGTGGACGGTGTCGACGTGACCGCGGCCGGTTCGGGCCTGGGCACCGGGGGCATGGCCTCCAAGCTCGCCGCGGCCCGGCTGGCCTCGGCCGCCGGCATCCCGGTGCTGCTGACCGCGGCCGCCGACGCGGCGCGCGCGCTCGGTCCGGCCGAGGTGGGCACCGCCTTCGCGGTCACCGGACCCCGCCTGTCCGCCCGCCGGTTCTGGCTCGGCCACGCCGCGGGCGCGGCGGGCAGGCTGCACCTGGACGACGGCGCGGTGGCCGCGGTGGTCGGCCGCCGCCGTTCGCTGCTGGCGGCCGGGATCACCGGCGTGGACGGCGACTTCGAGGCCGGGGACGTGGTCGAGCTGCTGGACCTGCGCGGTCACGTGGTGGCCAGGGGCGTGGCCGGGTTCGACGCGGCTGAGCTGCCCGCGCTGATCGGCCGGTCCAGCCACGAGCTGCCAGCCGAGCAGCGGCGCGAGGTCGTGCACGCCGATGACCTGGTGCCGTTCTAACCCTGGATGTGGCGCACGATCCTGGTCAGCTGCTCGGCGTAGCGGGCGGTGAACTCCGGTGAGTCCGGGTCCTCGCCGCTGATCATCTTGGCCACCCTGGGCAGGGTGAGGCTGGCGCTGGCGGCCGCCATCAAGGCCAGCAGCAGGCAGTCCGGGTCGATGTCGGCCGGAATCTCGCCCTCGTCCTGGCGGCGGCGCATTTCGGCGACCCTGGCCTGGAAGAACTCACGCTGGTTCGGATCGTCCGGGAAGTCCTCGGACAGGTTCTCCCACACCATGATCCGGCCGTAGTCGCGGTTCTGGCCGCTGTGCCGGACAAACCCGGCGACCACCTCGGTCAGTGGCAGGCCGGGGGCGGCCAGTGGCCTGCTCTCGGTGTCCCAGCTCCGGTTGACCTCCAGGTAGAGGCCCTCCTTGCCGCCGAAGTAGTAGGAGATCAGCTGCTTGTTCACCCCGGCGCGGGCGGCGATCTCGCTGACCCTGGCGGCGGCGTAGCCCTTGGCGGAGAACTCGGTGATGGCCGCGGCCACGATCTTGGCCTTGGTGCGCTCGGCGTCGCGCTGCCGCTCGCCCGCCGCGGGGGAGCGGCGTGACCTGCGCTGGGGCTCCTGCGGATCTGCCACCCGGCCACGGTAACCGATCACTCCGCTCCGACTAATCAGCCAGTCGTTTGACTTAATCATCCAACTGGTTGATTATCGGTGACACCGAGAGATCGACGAGTGGGGAGATGGTCATGGCGTTTCGAGTCGCGGTGGTCGGCGGCGGGACCGGTGGGTTGTGCCTGGCCCAGGGCCTGCACCGGGCTGGGGTGGAGGTGGCGGTGTACGAGCGCTCGCCCTCGCGCACCGAACGGTTGCAGGGCTACCGGGTGCACATCCACCCGGAGGGCGCGCGGGCGCTGTACGGCTGCCTGCCGCCGGAGATCTGGCAGGCCTTCCTGGACACCGCGGGCCGCGACGGCGGCGGGTTCGGGTTCCTCACCGAGAACATGGAACCGTTGCTGCTACTGGACGGCCCGGCCACACCGCCCGCCCCGCAGGACGCGCACCACTCGGCCAGCCGGATCACCCTGCACCAGGTGCTCTCCGCCGGACTGGACGGGATCGTCCGGCACGGCAAGGTGTTCGAGCGCTACCAGCGCGCGCCGGATGGCGAGGTCACCTGCCACTTCGCCGACGGCAGCACCGCCACCGCCGACCTGCTGGTGGGCGCGGATGGCGGCAACTCCAAGGTGCGCCGCCAGTTCCTGCCGCACGCGCGACGGGTGGACACCGGCGTGCGCGGCATCGTGGGCAAGCTGCCACTGACCCCGGCGAACCGGGCCTGGCTGCCCGAGCTCCTGCTCGCCGGGCCCAAGCTGGTCACCGCGACCAGGGACCACGGCATGTTCCTGGCCCCGCACGAGCTCGACGGCGACCGGGTCACCGGCATCGGCGGCAACGACGAGACCTACGCGGTGGACGCGGCGCTGTTCGACAACACCAGCAGCTACCTGATGTGGGCCTTGGCCACCAAGGAGTCCGGGCTGGCCGAACTGGATCCCGCCGGGCTGCGCGCGCGGGCGGGCGAGCTGATCGGCGACTGGCACCCGCTGCTGCGGCGGCTGGTCGCCGAGACCGACCTGGCGGTGGTGTCCCTGCTGCCGATCCGCACCTCAGTGCCGGTGGATCCCTGGCCTGCCACCAACATCACCCTGATCGGCGACGCCATCCACAGCATGACGCCCTTCCGCGGCATCGGCGCCAACATCGCGCTGCGCGACGCCAACGTGCTGTGCCACAACCTGATCGCCGCGCACCGCGGTGAGCGCGGCCTGCTCGACGCGGTGGGCGACTACGAGCACCAGATGCGCGACTACGGCTTCCAGGCCGTGCGCGACTCACTGCGCGCGGCCGGCCAGTTCGTCTCCGCCAACCGGTTCGGCCGCCTCATGTTCCGCACCGTGCTGCGCACCGCGGCCGCGGTGCCGCCGCTGAAGCGCCGGTTCCGGTGATCAGCTAGTGCTGGCCAGCGCGAACGGCAGCACTCCCTTCGCGCCCGCGCGGCGGATCAGCCTGGCCGCCACCGCCATGGTCCAGCCGGAGTCGGTGAAGTCGTCAACCAGCAGCACCGGACCGTCCACAGTGGACAGATTTGCGACCAGGTCGTCGGGCAGCCGCAGCGCCGCGGTGAGCCCGGCCACCCGGTGCGCGCTGTTCGCGCCGGATCGGCGCACCCCGGCGTCCACCGCGACCCGGCCCAGGAACGGCAGCCTGCCGATCGCGGCCAGTCGCTTGGTCAGGCTGGCCACCAGCTGCGGACGGGTGCGGGACTCGATCGCGACCACCCCGACCGGGCGGGCCGACCAGTGGTTCTTCCAGTCGGCGAGCACCGTGACGCAGGCGTTGAACACCTCGTCGCTGACCGGCTCGTCCGGCGCGCCGGCGGCGAACATCCCGCGCAGCCGGTTGCCCCAGCCGATGTCGGTGAGCCTGCCCAGCGCCCGCCCGGTCTCGGCGGACTCCTCGCCCGCGATCCGGCCGCTCAGCTCGATGCCCATGGCCGACATGCCGGTCGGCCACTGCTTGCGCGGGGCCAGCTCGATCCCCGGCCGCCGCAGCCGCGCGCCGGCCTCGGCCACCGCCTCCGCGGGCACCTCGACGGACCAGTTCTGGCCGGTGCAGTTGTCGCAGCGCCCGCACGGCGCGGCCTGCGGATCGTCCAGCTGGCGGAGCAGGAACTCCATCCGGCAGCCGGTGGTCGACTGGTAGTCCAGCATCGCCTGCTGCTCGGCCTCGCGGGCCTTGGCCACCCTGGCGTACCGGTCGGCCTCGTAGCGCCACTCCTGCCCGGTGGCCTCCCAGCCGCCGCGCACCCGGCGCACCGCGCCGTCCACGTCGAGCACCTTGAGCACCACCTCGAGCCTGCTGCGGCTCAGCTCCACCCTGGGCTCCAGCGCCGCGGTGGACAGCGTGCCGCCCGCGGACTGCAGGGTGTCCAGCAGCTGGCGCACCAGGGCTTCCGGCGGGAAGGCCATCGAGGCGAAGTAGTTCCAGATGTCCCGGTCCTCCGCCCCGGGCAACAGGATCACCTCGGCCCGCCGCACCCCACGACCGGCGCGGCCGATCTGCTGGTAGTAGGCGATCGGCGACTGCGGCGCGCCCAGGTGCACCACGAAGCCGAGGTCCGGCTTGTCGAAACCCATGCCCAGCGCGGAGGTCGCGACCAGCGCCTTGACCTTGTTGCCCAGCAGGTCCTCCTCGGCCTGCTGCCGCTCGGCCGGGTCGGTCTGGCCGGAGTAGGCGGCCACGGTGTGCCCGTGCTCGCGCAGGAAGGCCGACACCTCGGTGGCCGCGGCCACGGTGAGCGTGTAGACGATGCCGGAGCCGGGCAGCTCATGCAGGGTCTTGGCCAGCCAGGCCAGCCGCTGCGCCGCGTTCGGCTGCCGGACCACGGACAGCCGCAGGCTCTCCCGGTCCAGCGGCCCGCGCAGCACCAGGGCTTGCTGGTCGCCGAGGCCGAGCTGCTCGGCCACGTCGTGCACCACCCGGTCGTTGGCGGTGGCGGTGGTGGCCAGCACCGGGATGTCCTCGGGCAGCTCGCCGATGAGCGTGCGCAGCCTGCGGTAGTCCGGGCGGAAGTCGTGGCCCCAGTCGGAGATGCAGTGCGCCTCGTCCACCACCAGCAAGCCGGTGTCCTGCACCAGTTCTGGCAACACGGAGTCACGGAAGTCGGGATTGTTCAGCCGTTCGGGGCTCACCAGCAGTACGTCGACCTCGCCCATGGCGACGGCCTCCTGCACCGTGTTCCACTCCTGCGCGTTGGCCGAGTTGATGGTGGCCGCCTGCACCCCGGCCCGCGCGGCCGCGGCGACCTGGTTGCGCATCAGGGCCAGCAGCGGCGAGACGATCACCGTCGGGCCCTCGCCCAGCTCGCGCAGCAGCGCGGTGGCCACGAAGTACACCGCCGACTTGCCCCAGCCGGTGCGCTGCACCACCAGCGTGCGCCTGCGGTCGACCACCAGCGCGCGGATCGCCGCCCACTGGTCCTCGCGCAGCCGGGCCTCCGGGCCCGCCAGTGCTCTCAGGCGTTCCTCGGCCAGTTCGCGCAAGACCTGTTCGTCCACACCCCCACCCTGCCGCATGCCCCCGACAGCGGCGCGGCGGCCCCGCGAACTCAGTTGATGCCGCCCCGTAGGCTTGACCGGTGAGCAGCAGCACCGAGCAGGAAGCCGTCCCCGCCATCGATGAGCTGCGCGAGCAGGTGCTCGGCGCCGCCCGCAGGGCCAGAGTCGCCGCAGGCGAGCTCGCGGTGGCCACCCGCGCGGTCAAGGACGCCGTCCTGCACGCCATGGCCGAGGCGCTGACCACCCGCGTTGAGGAGGTGCTCACCGCCAACGCCGCCGACCTGGAAGCGGGCAAGGCGGCGGGCCTGACCCAGTCGCTGCTGGACCGGCTCGCGCTCAACCCGGCCCGGATCGAGGGCATCGCGGACGGGCTGCGCACGGTCGCCGGGCTGCCGGACCCGGTCGGCGAGGTGCTGCGCGGCGGGGTGCTGGCCAACGGCCTGGAGACCAGGCAGGTGCGGGTGCCGCTGGGCGTGCTGGGCATGGTCTACGAGGCCCGCCCGAACGTCACCGTGGACGCCGCGGGGCTGGCCCTGAAGTCCGGCAACGCGGTGCTGCTGCGCGGATCCTCCACCGCCGAGCGCTCCAACACCGCGCTGGTCGCCATCCTGCGCGACGTGCTCGCCGAGCACGGCCTGCCCGCCGACGCGGTGCAGCTGCTGCCCTGCCACGACCGCGCCTCGGTGCGGCACCTGATCACCGCGCGCGGCCTGGTCGACGTGGTCATCCCGCGCGGTGGCGCCGGGCTGATCTCCGCCGTGGTCACCGAGGCCACCGTGCCCACCCTGGAGACCGGGGTCGGCAACTGCCACGTCTACCTCGACGCCGCCGCCGATGTGGACATGGCCACCCGGATCACCCTCAACGCCAAGACCCGCAGGGTCAGCGTGTGCAACGCCGCCGAGACGGTGCTGGTGCACAGCGCGATCGCGGACAAGGTGGTGCCGCAGCTGGCCCGCGAGCTGTCCTCGGCCGGGGTCACCCTGCACGCTGACGAGCGCTTCGCCGCGCTGGCCGGGGTCGCCACCGTGCCGGTGACCGAACAGGACTGGGACACCGAGTTCCTCAGCCTGGACATCGCGGCCAAGGTGGTCGACTCGCTGGCCGAGGCCATCGCGCACATCAACGAGCACGGGTCAGGGCACACCGAGGCCATCGTCACCGGCGACCTGCGCGCCGCCCGCGAGTTCACCGCGCGGGTGGACGCGGCCGCGGTGATGGTCAACGCCTCCACCGCCTTCACCGACGGCGCCGAGCTGGGCATGGGCGCGGAGATCGGCATCTCCACCCAGAAGCTGCACGCCCGCGGTCCGATGGGCCTGGCCGAGCTGACCTCCTCGAAGTGGCTGGTCTTCGGCGAAGGGCACGTGCGCGGCGTCTCCTGACCTACCGATCAGGTCGGAATGCACCTTTTTTCCAGCTCGGTCACTCAGAATGTCCGGGTGACCGAGCCTGCCAAGCCACGCCGCCGCGATGCCGCCGCCACCCGCGCCGCGCTGTTGACCGCGGGCGCCGAGCTGTTCGCCGAGCGCGGGTTCGAACGCACCACGGTCCGCGACATCGCCGCCCGCGCCGGGGCCAACCAGGCGCTGCTGTTCCGCTACTTCGGCTCCAAGGAGGACCTGTTCCGCGAGGTGGTCGCGGGCAGCTCGCAGGAGCTGCTGGCCGGTCCGGCCAAGGACATCCCGGTCCGGATGCTGCGCCAGCTGCTGGACAAGGAGGTCGACGCGGAGGCCCGCGCGTTCGCCGCGCTGCTGCGCTCGGCCGGGCACGACGAGGCCGCCGCGTTCCTGCGCCGGGAGGTCGGCGCGAAGTACCTGGCCGCGCTGACCGGGCTGACCGACGGCCCGGACGCCGAACTGCGCGCCGCGCTGGTGCTGTCCTGGCTGATGGGCATCGGGCTGGCCCGCTCGGTGCTCCAGTCGGAGCAGTTCGCCGACGCCGATCCCGCGGTGGTCGAGCGCTACGTGCGCCTCGGCGTGGCCGCGCTGCTGGAGAAGACCGCGGAGTGAGCCGCGCGCATACCACCTGAGTGAATTAGTGGACGGCCATTACCGAAATTCTGAAGCGTGGCTTTCCTTCGTTGACCGTTAAATCAGGCGGTCTCTAACTTCCAGTCATGGCACGGACTTACCCATTCGGGGAAACCGTTCGACTCGATCTTCATCCGATGTACGCCCGGCTCCAGGACGAGGAGCCGATGAGCCGGATCCGCCTGCCGTACGGCGGCCGGGACGGTCAGCCGGCCGAGGCGTGGCTGGCCACCCGGCACGCCGACGTGCGCCAGGTCCTCGGTGACCACCGGTTCAGCATGGCGCTGGCGATGGACCCGGCGACGCCGAGGGTCGAGCCGCTGCCACTGCGCCCCGGCCCGCTGCTGACCATGGACCCGCCGGAGCACACCAGGGTCCGGCGGCTGGTGGCCAAGGAATTCACCATGCGCCGGGTGGAAAAGCTCCGCCCGCACACCGAAAAACACGTCGCGCAGTTCCTGGACACGATGGTCGCGCACGGCAAACCCGCCGATCTGGTGCGGCAGTTGGCGCTGCCACTGCCGATTACCATGATCTGCGAGCTGCTCGGCGTCCCGTATGCCGAAAGGCACCGGTTCCGCAGCTTCTCCGACGTGCTCACCGCGACCACCGCGCACACCCCGGCGGAGATCAACCACGCCTGGGGCGAGCTGGAGGGCTACCTGGCCGAGCTGGTCGCCCAGCGCCGCGCCGACCCGACCGACGACCTGCTCGGCGCGCTGGTGCTGGCCCGCGACGAGGGCGACCGGCTCAGCGAACAGGAGCTGGTCCGGGTCGGGCTGAACCTGCTGATCGCCGGGCACGAGACCACCGCCAGCCAGATCGGCAACTTCAGCTACACCCTGCTGACCCAGCCCGAGCTGTACCAGCGGCTGGCCGCCGATCCGGCCCTGGTGCCGACCGCGGTGGAGGAGCTGCTGCGGGTCATCCCGCTGCGCTCGGCAGGCAGTTTTCCCCGGGTGGCCAAGGAGGACATCGAGGTCGGCGGGGTGCTGGTGCGCGCGGGCGAGGCGGTGCTGATCAACGTCGGCCAGGCCAACCGCGACCCGAGGGTGTTCGCGGATCCGGAGCTGCGGGACCTGGCCCGCGAGCACAACCCGCACCTGGCCTTCGGCCACGGCGTGCACCACTGCCTGGGTGCGCTGCTCGCTCGGCTGGAACTACAGCTCGTGCTCACCGCGTTGGTCAGCCGGTTCCCCGGCCTGCGCCTGGCGGTGCCCGCCGAGGAGATCCCGTGGAAGCCCGGACTGCTCGCCCGGCAGCCGCTGTCGCTGCCGGTGACCTGGTGAGGAGGGGGAGATGAGCGTCGAACCGAGGACCTGCCCCGCTTACCCGTTCGGGGAGGCGGTCAAGCTCGACCTGTACCCGGAATACGCTGTTCTGCAACGGGATGAGCCGGTGGCCAAGGTGCGCCTGCCCTACGGTGGCCGGGACGGCGAACCGGCGGACGCCTGGCTGGTGACCGGGTACGCCGAGGTGAAGCAGGTGCTGGTGGACCCGCGCTTCAGCGGGGACGCGGCCACCGCGCCGGAGACCCCTCGGGTCACGCCGTGGCCGCTGCGGCGCGGCATGATGCTGACCATGGACCCGCCGGAGCACACCCGGCTGCGGCGGCTGGTGGCCAAGGAGTTCACCATGCGGCGGGTGGACAAGCTCCGCCCGGACACCGAGCGGATCGTCACCGGGCTGTTCGACGACCTGGTCGCGCACGGCTCGCCGGCGGACTTCGTCGAGCACGTCGCACTGCCGCTGCCGATCACGGTGATCTCGCACCTGCTGGGCGTGCCCGCGCAGGACGAGCACCACTTCCGGGCCTTCACCGAGGTGATGGGCGCGACCACCAAGTACACCGCTGACCAGGTCAACCAGGCCCGCGACCAGCTGGAGGACTACCTGCGGGCGCTGATCGAGCGGCGGCGCACCGAGCCCACTGACGACCTGCTCGGCGCGCTGGTGCTGGCCCGCGACGAGGGCGACCGGCTCAGCGAGGAGGAGCTGGTCAGGGTCGGGGTGAACCTGCTGATCGCCGGGTACGAGACCACCGCCAGCCAGATCGCCAACTTCACCTACGTGCTGCTGCACCGGCCCGCGCTGTTCGCTCAGCTGCGGGATAACCCGGACCTGGTGCCCAGCGCGGTGGAGGAGCTGCTGCGGACCACACCGCTGCGCACCTCCGGCAGCTTCCCGAGGGTGGCCACCGAGGACGTGCGGATCGGCGAGGTGCTGGTGCGCGCGGGCGAGACGGTGCTGATCCAGCTCGCCGTGGCCAACCGCGACCCGAAGGTGTTCACCGACCCCGATGAGGTGCGGCTGGACCGCGAGCACAACCCGCACCTCGGCTTCGGCCACGGCGTGCACCACTGCCTCGGCGCGCTGCTGGCCAAGATGGAGCTGCGGCTGGTGCTGCGGCAGCTCGCGGAGCAGTTCCCGGACCTCCGGCTCGCCGTCCCGGCTGAAGCGATACCGTGGAAGGCGGGGCTGCTGGCACGCGGCCCGTTGTCCCTGCCGATCGCCTGGTGACGGGAGCATGTGGTGAGCAGTGAACGCTGGCGGGTCCAGGTGACCCACGACTGCATCGGGTCCGGGATGTGCGCGGGCGCGGCGCCCGAGTTCTTCAAGTTGATCGAGGGCTACGCCGAACCCGTGCACCCCGAGATCGACCCGGCCGAGGTGGTGACCGACGCGGCCGACCAGTGCCCGGCCGAGGCGATCCAGGTGACCGAGGTCGGCAGCGGCAAGGTCCTCGCGCCCGCCGACTGATCAGATCCGGACCAGCACCTGGTCCATCGATTTCCGTACCAGGTCGGGTACCTGCGCCTCGCGGGCCGGGTACCCGACCGGGATCACCGCGAACGCCTTCTCGTTGCGCGGCCGCCCCAGCACCTCGCCCAGGAAACGCATCGGGCTCGGCGTGTGGGTGAGCGCGGCCAGCCCGGACAGGTGCAACGCGGTCAGCAGCATGCCCACCGCGATGCCCACCGACTCGTCACCGTAGTAGTGCTTGTAGCTGGTGCCGTCCGCGCGCAGCCCGAACCGCTGCTGGAACACCACGATCAGGTAAGGCGCGTCGGTCAGGTGCGGCTTGACCGCGTCCGTGCCCAGCGGCCGCAGCGCGGCGAGCCACTCCTCGCCCAGCCTGCCGTCGTAGGAGACCTTCTCCTCCGCCTCCGCGGCCGCCCTGATGCGCGCCCGCACCTCGGGATCCTCGACCAGCACGAAGGTCCAGGGCTGCTGGTGCGCGCCGGAGGGCGCGGTGTTGGCCACCGCGATCGCGTTGAGCACCAGCTCCTCGGGCACCGGGTCCGGGGCGAAGCTGCGCACCGTGCGCCGCTCGTCCATCCGGTCCCGCAACTCGGTGGAGATCTTCAGCGCCTGCTCGGCCGGGATCCGCGCGGGGGAGTACGGAACCGGTTGGTAGGGCTGGCCGTGCAACGGGGTCCATGTCCTCATGGCGGACAGTATTGTCCCGGCCTTCGGACGTAAGCAGGGCCGAACGAGTGAACGCGAAACTTCTCGGCCAACCGCGTCACACGTCACCCGATCGAGCGTCTCCTTGCCGCGGGCTCCCACGGGGGAGCAGCCCGCGACCCGGCGGCCGGGACCCCCAGCCACCGCCGCCGGTCGCGCGGAGGGCCGCCGGTCGGGGAGAGCGACCGGCGGGCCTCCTGCGGGCGGCGCTGTGGCCCGGCTCTCCCGATCTGCCTTTTGTGACCAGTGCCAACTACGCTGACCTGTTATGTCCGGGCGTCGACTTGGCGTGATGGGCGGCACCTTCGATCCCGTGCACCACGGGCACCTGGTCGCCGCCAGTGAAGTGCAGGCCCGGTTCGACCTGGACGAAGTGATCTTCGTGCCGACCGGGCGGCCGTGGCAGAAGGAACATCACGTGGTGTCCTCGCCCGAGGACCGCTACCTGATGACGGTGATCGCCACCGCGTCCAACCCCCGGTTCTCGGTGAGCAGGGTCGACGTGGACCGCACCGGGCCCACCTACACCATCGACACCCTCTCCGACCTGCACCAACAGCATCCGAACGATCAGCTGTTCTTCATCACCGGCGCGGACGCGCTGGAGCAGATCCTCGGCTGGTGGCGGGCGGACGAGCTGTTCGAGCTGGCCCACTTCGTCGGGGTCACCCGGCCTGGTTACCAGCTCGACGACGACCACCTGCCGCGCGGCGCGGTCAGCTTGGTCGACGTGCCCGCGATGGCCATCTCCTCCACCGACTGCCGGGAGCGCGTGGCCAAGGGCATGCCGGTCTGGTACCTGGTGCCCGATGGTGTGGTGCAGTACATCTCGAAGCGGAACCTCTACCGCGACCCGGCGCCCTGACCGCCCGGTACCCTGAGTGACCTGTGCGGACCCCGAAGGTCGCACGGGGAGGAGCAACGTGTCAGCGACCGAGGAGGCCCGCCGGCTGGCCCACGTCGCCGCGCTCGCGGCGGCCGACAAGAAGGCCCACGACATCGTGGTGCTGGACGTGTCGAACCAGCTGGTGATCACCGACGTCTTCGTGATCGCCTCGGCGCCCAACGAGCGCCAGGTGCAGGCGATCGTGGACAGCGTCGAGGAGAAGATGCGCGAGGCCGGCAGCAAGCCGGTGCGGAGGGAAGGCGCCCGCGAGGGGCGCTGGGTGCTGCTGGACTTCGTGGACCTGGTGGTGCACATCCAGCACGCCGAGGAGCGTTCGTTCTACGGCCTGGAGCGGCTGTGGAAGGACTGTCCCCGGATCGAGTTCGACGACGTGGTGGCGCACCAGCCCGCGGACGAGGACGTCCAGGCGTGACCCTGTCCAGGCTGATCCTGTGGCGGCACGGGCAGACCGGCCACAACGCCTCCGGCCGGCTCCAGGGCCAGCTCGACGTCGAGTTGAACGACATCGGCCTGGCCCAGGCCAAGCGGGCCGCGCCCCTGGTGGCGGCGCTGGAACCGGACCTGCTGGTCACCTCGGACCTGCGGCGGGCGGCGGACACCGCGGCGGCGTTCACCGCGGCCACCGGGATGACGCCGAGGATGGACAAGCGGCTGCGGGAGACCGACGTCGGCCAGTGGATGGGCATGTCCGGCGCGGAGGTCGAGGCCGACTGGCCCGGCGCGCTGGATCGCTGGCGGGCCGACCCCACCTTCGCCCCGCCCGGCGGTGAGAACCGGCTGGAGGTCGCCGCGCGCGCGGTCGAGGTCGTCTCCGAACTGGACCTGACCACCGACGGCACCGCGCTGTTGTGCGCGCACGGCGGCCTGATCACCGGCCTGATCGCCAGGCTGCTGGCGCTGCCGGTGGAGGTCTGGCCGTCCCTCGGCGGCCTGCACAACTGCCACTGGACCGTGCTCGCCCGCCGCGCCGACGACACCAAGTGGCGGCTGATCAGCCACAACGTGGGGGCGACTGGTTGAGCCGGGGACGCCTGCTGGTCCTGGGCGACTCGCTGGCCTTCCACGGCCCGGAACACGCGCTGCCCGCCGACGATCCCCGGCTGTGGCCGAACATTGCCGCGGCCGGGCTGGATCGCGCGGCGGAGCTGTTCGCCGGCTTCGGCTGGACCGCCCGGCACGGCTGGTGGGCGCTCACCGGCGACCCCCGGCTGTGGTCGGTGCTGCCCAGCGCCGACGCCCTGGTGCTCGCGCTGGGCAGCATGGACACGCTGCCCAGCCCGCTGCCGACCTACCTGCGCGAGGGCCTGCGCCACCTGCGCCCGGACCCCCTCCGCCGGTTCGCCCGGTCGAGCTACCTGGCCGCCCAGCCGCACCTGGCCAGGATGCTCCGCGGCCACCCGGTGGCCCTGCCCCCGCACCTCACCGTGGCCTACCTGGACCGCTGCCTGCGTGCCGTCCGCGCCATCCGCCCAGGGCTCCCGGTGGTCGGCATCCTCCCGTCGGTGCACAACTCACCCGACTACGGCCACGTGCACACCGGCCACGCCCCCGCGGCCGCGGCCCTGCGCGCCTGGTCCGCCCGCACCGAGGTCCCCCTGCTCGACCTGCCGGCCCTGGTCCGCCCGCACATCTTCGGCGGCGCGGGCAACCCGGACGGCATGCACTGGGGATATTCCGCACACGCCGAGGTCGGCTCGGCACTGGCCGCCCTGCTCCGCCCGATGCTTCCGTAGGCTGCGTCCCCGTGTCCGTCGCCGTGTTCACCGACTCCACCGCGTACCTGCCGGAGGGCTTCGCGACCCGCCACGGCATCCACGAGGTGCCCCTGCACGTCACGGTGGACGGCGAAAGCGGCCTGGACGGCAAGGACATCGGCCCCAGCGAACTGGCGGCGGCCCTGGCCGAACGCCGCACCGTCACCACCTCCCGCCCCACTCCCGCCGAGTTCGCCACCGCCTACCGCGAAGCCCTGGCCACCGGCGCCACCGGCATCGTCTCCATCCACCTGTCCCGCGAACTCTCCGGCACCTGGGACGCCGCCCGCCTGGCCGCGCTGGAGGTGGGTTCGGACCGGGTCCGCGTCGTCGACTCCCGCTCCACCGCCATGGGCCTGGGCTTCGCGGTACTGGCCGCAGCCAAAGCCGCCACCCAGTCCGCCACCCCAGCCGAGGTCGAAGCGGTCGCCACCCACACCGCCACCCACACCAGAACCTTCTTCTGCCTGGAAACCCTGGAACACCTCCGCCGCGGCGGCCGCATCACCCCCACCGCCGCCCTGCTAGGAACTGCCCTGGCGGTAAAACCCTTGCTACACGTGGAAAACGGCCGAATCCTGCCCCTGGAAAAGGTCCGCACCACCAGCCGCGCCGTGTCCCGCCTGGTCGACCTGGCCACCGAAGCAGCGGGCCAAGGCCCGGTAGAGGTAGCGGTCCACCACCTGGGCTCCCCACAGCGCGCCGCGGAACTGGCCGGCCGCCTGGACGAACGCATCCCCGGCTGCGACGGCTGCGTCATCTCCGAAGTAGGCGCGGTAGTAGGCGCCCACACCGGCCCCGGCGTCCTGGGCGTAGTCGTCCTGCCCCGCCAGCCCGCCTAACGCCACCACCGCTCCACCCTCAATCGTCAGCGGCCCAGCGCTCTTCCACCGCAGCCTCGGCCTCGGTCCGCCGCTCCCGCCTTCGCGCTTCCCGCCTTCGCGCTTCCCGCCTTCGCGCTTCCCGCCTTCGCGCTTCCCGCCTCCCGCTTCCCGCCTTCGCGCTTCCCGCCTTCGCGCTTCCCGCCTCCCGCTTCCCGCCTCCCGCCTCCCGCCTCCCGCCTCCCGCCTCCCGCCTCCCAGCGAAGCGCGGCACCCTACACCACCCGCACCCCCACCACCGCTCCCTCCGCCCTCCCCACCAGCACTTATCCACAACACCCCACCTATCCACAGCCACCCCCGCCCCCGCTGGATCCCCCTCCTCCCCGCCCCTAGCGTCGATCCCATGTGGCGCTTCCTCACTGCGGCAACCAGCACCCGACGCGACCTCGCCCGGAACCGGTTGTCCGAACTGGCCGCCGCCGCACGCGCAAGACCCGGCCCCGACCCGCCCCCCGAACTGGATGGCATCAAGGTCATCCAGCTGGACGAGTCAGGCCACCAACTGCCGGCCCGGCCGTTGTCCCGCACCCCGAAGTGGCTTTCCCGGCTCCTGCCAAGGAGTCCGAGGGGAGTCAGGTGGGACCCCGGCCGACCGGCGGCACTGGCAGTGGCGGTCGTCGCAGTCCTGGCTGTCGCGACGACCGCGCTGCTGGTGTGGCAGGACCGGCCGGCCAGGGAGACCGCTCCGGAGCTGTCCCAGTCGGCCGGTCCCGCCGCCCCTCCGACCACCAAACCCCCAGCCACCACGGGCGCCGGCGCCACATTGGTGGTCAGCGTGGTCGGGAGGGTGACCAGACCCGGGCTGGTTACCCTCACCGAAGGGGCTCGCGTCGCCGATGCCGTCCAGGCGGCAGGCGGCGCACACCCGAACGTCGACCTCAACGGCCTGAACCTGGCCCGCCGGTTGACCGACGGGGAGCAAGTGCACGTCGGTATCCCGCCACCACCCGAGCAGCTCCCGGACAGCCAGGGCTTGCCTCCCGGTGGCACCGCCAAAGTCAGCCTGAACAACGCGACCACCGCCGCCCTCGACGCACTGCCAGGAGTGGGTCCCGTGACGGCGCAGCGCATTGTCCAGTGGCGGACCAAGCACGGCCGCTTCACCTCGATCGACCAGCTGCGGGAGATCGAGGGTATTGGAGAGTCCCGCCTCGCCCGGCTCCGCGAGCTGGTGAGCCTCTGACCCAGGGCGCCGGTCCCGAGCAGGGACCAAACCAACGGGACCGAGCACCGAGGCAGGGACACACATGCGGAGAACGAGTCGTCCGACGCGGCAGATCGCCGTGGCCGACGCACGAGAAAGGGGAGAGCGTGCACCCGTACCCACGGCGACAAGGCGCGGAAAGGGGGGAAGCAGCAGCGCACCGCGCGAACGACTTGTTCTCCGCGACCCATCACCAGCCCAGGAGCCACCACATCCCGTGACCCCGGGCTCACCCGAGGCCTTAGCCCCGGAGCCGCCTCAAGCGTCACCTCCGGGCCCACCCGCGTGCCCGGCCCCGGGGTCACCCGAAGTGTCACCTCCGGGCCCACCCATGCCCCCAGCCCCGGAGCCGCCCGAAGTGTCACCTCCGGTGCCAACCGAGCCGCCAGCCCCGGAGCCGCCCGAAGTGTCACGTCCGGTGCCACCCGAGCTCCCAGCCTCCGAGCCGCCCCCACCCTCCGGCCCGGACCTACGCCTGGTCCCCGCCGCCCTGGCCACCTGGGCGGTAACCCTGCTCGGCCTCCACACCGGCTGGCTCTCCGCCACCGTGACCGCGATCCTGCTCACCGCGGCCGCGGTCACCGCCGCACGCCTCCTTCCTCGCCCCCGCAAACCCACCCACCCCGCAACCCCCGCCTCGGTCTCGACACCCCAGGCCGCCACCCAGCCCCGCCGCTTCCACCGATCCCTCCGCCACCGCCTGGCCGCCGCAACCCTCACCGCCTGCGCCCTGGCCGGAGCCGCCGCCATCGGCATCGCCCTCAGAACCCATGCCACCGCCACCCACCCCCTGCACGCCCTCGCCGAACGAGGCGCCACCGCGACCCTTACCGGCACTATCACCGGCGACCCCCGCCCCATGCGCACCCCGGCCTACGGCGGCCGCCCCACCAACAGCAACGGCACCGTCCTCACCCTCGACCTCGAGTCCGCGCACGCCGTCGGCGACCAGGTGTCCACCGGCGGCGCCGTCCTCCTGCTCGCCCTGCACGACTCCTGGTCCGAGGTCTCACCCGGCCAACGCCTGCGCACCACCGGAAAACTGGCCCCGGCCCGCCCCGGCGACCTGACAGCCGCCGTGCTCCGAGTGCACAACGCGCCAGAACTCCTTGGCACGCCACCGTTCTGGCAACGCGCCGCCACCGACATCCGCACCGGCCTCCGCCAGGCCAGCTCCGTCCTGCCCACTGACCAGGCGGGCCTGCTGCCCTCCCTGGTGGTCGGCGACACCACGACCCTCGCACCCAGGGTCGTCGCCGATTTCCGTGCCGCGGGCCTGTCGCACCTGCTGGCCGTCAGTGGCACCAACCTGGCGATCGTCTGCGGCGCGGTTCTCCTGCTGTGCCAAGCCCTCCGTGCCGGTCCCCGCACGGCGACAGCGGCAGCGGCCTTGGCACTACTGGGATTCGTGATCCTGGCCCGGCCCCAGCCGAGCGTCCTCCGCGCCGCGGTCATGGCCGCCATCGGCCTCTACGCCCTGACCTCCGGACGGGAGCGAGCCGCGATCCCCGCCCTGGCGGGCACCATCACGATCCTGCTGCTCGCCGATCCCGAACTCGCCGGCGACCTGGGTTTCCTGCTGTCCGTACTGGCCACCACGGCCCTGGTCCTGCTGGCCCCACGCTGGTCGGACAACCTGCGTCAACGCGGCGTCCCCGGCGGTCTGGCCGAAGCGCTGGCCATCCCCGCCGCGGCCCACCTGTTCACCGCCCCGGTGGTGGTCGGCATGACCGGCGAACTCAGCCTCACGGCCGTGGTGGCCAACTTGCTCGCCGCTCCAGTGGTCGCCCTGGCCACGGTTCTCGGTGTGCTGGCCGCCGTCCTGTCGGTGATCCATCCCGGCGCCGCCGAACTCCTGGTCCACGTCACCGGTCCGGCGATGTGGTGGCTGGTCACCGTCGCCCACCACGCGGCCGCGGTGCCCATGTCCACCCTGCCCTGGCCCAGCGGTGCCGGCGGCGCCTTCCTTCTCATCGGCGTCCTGCTCGTGCTCGCCCTGCTGCTACGGCGACGCCGGTTCCGCGTCCTGTTCCTGGCGGCGGCCCTGCTCGCGATCCTGGTCCTGGTGCCCATCCGGGTGCTGCGCCCCGGCTGGCCGCTGCCCGGCTGGGCCGTGGTGGCCTGTGACGTCGGCCAGGGCGACGCCATCGTCCTAGCCACCGCCGATCCGGGCCGCGCGGTGCTGATCGACACGGGTCCCGACCCGATCTCCATCACCGCCTGCCTCCGCGACCTGGACATCGACCGGATCCCGCTGCTGGTTCTCACTCACCTGCACGCCGACCACATCGGCGGCCTGGCCGAGGTCCTCGCCGAGCACTCGGTGGGCGCGGTCGGCATCAGCTCTGTTCAGCAACCACCTTGGGCGGTCAAGGAAATTCGCCGTGCCACCGAGGTCGCGGGCGTGCCCGTGATCGAGCTCCACCCGGGCACCAGCACCACCTGGCCCGCACTGACCGTCGACGTCCTCGGCCCCCGCAGCCCCACGGCGCTGGGTGCCACCGGCGAACGCGCCAGCGGCACCGCTCTCAACGACGCCTCACTGGTCATCCGCGCGCACACCACCGCGGGCCGGGTCCTGCTCACCGGCGACATCGAACTAGCCGGTCAAGCAGACCTGTTGGCGGACAAGGGATCCGAGCTGTCCGCCGACATCCTCAAGGTCCCCCACCACGGCTCCCGCTACAGCCTGCCCAGGTTCCTGGCCACCGTCCGGCCCCGGGTCGCGCTGATCAGCGTCGGCGCGGACAACGACTACGGCCACCCCAGCCCGCTGATCCTGGACGCCCTCCACACCCAGGGCACCCAGGTTCTGCGCACCGACCAAGACGGCGACCTGGCCATCGCCCCCAGCCCGCAGGGCCCGGTGATTTCCCGCCACGGCAAAGAAAAATCCCGGACACCCAGATGACCCAGCCGATCCGCCGCAGCCCCACGCCGTCCGCCACGAACACACACGGCGTGCCACCCGGTCGCAAGAACCGGCCGGCACGCCGTGCGGCGAAGCGTGGGATCAGAGGCCGAGGGCCTCGCGGACCGCCGCGGCCGACGGCGGGACGGTGGCGCGGGGGCCGATCCGGTCCTGCACCGCGTCCAGGGTCTTCAGGCCGTCGCCGGTGATCAGCAGGACGGTCTCGGCGTCCGGGTCGAGCTGGCCGGTCTCGATGAGCTTCTTGGCCGTCGCGACGGTCACGCCGCCCGCGGTCTCGGCGAAGATGCCCTCGGTGCGGGCGAGCAGCCGGATGCCCTCGACCACCTCTTCATCGGAGACGTTCTCGATGGCGCCGTTGGTGCGGCGGACCGTGTCGAGCACGTACGGGCCGTCGGCGGGGGCGCCGATGGCCAGGGAGCGGGCGATGGTGTCCGGCTTGACCGGGGTCACCACGTCGTGGCCTGCCTTGAAGGCGGCGGCGACGGGGGAGCAGCCGGTGGCCTGGGCGCCGAAGACGCGGTACGGGCTCTGCTCGACCAGGCCGAGCTCGCCCAGTTCGCGGAAGCCCTTGTCGACCTTGGTCAGCTGGGAGCCGGAGGCGATGGGCACCACGATCTGGTCCGGCAGCCGCCAGCCGAGCTGCTCGGCGACCTCGTAGCCCAGGGTCTTGGAGCCTTCGGCGTAGTAGGGCCGGACGTTGACGTTGACGAACGCCCAGTCCTCGTGGTCCGCGGCCAGTTCGGTGGCCAGGCGGTTCACGTCGTCGTAGTTGCCGTCGACGGCGATCAGGGCGCCGTCGTACACGGCGGTGGTGAGGATCTTGGCCCGCTCCAGCGAGGACGGGATCAGCACCACCGACTCCCAGCCGGCGCGGGCGGCGGCCGCGGCCACGGCGTTGGCCAGGTTGCCGGTGGAGGGGCAGGCCAGGACCTTGAAGCCCAGTTCGCGGGCGGCGGCCAGGGCCACCGCGACCACGCGGTCCTTGAACGAGTGGGTGGGGTTGCCGGTGTCGTCCTTCACCCAGATCCGGCGGACGCCCAGCGCCTTGGCCAGGCGGTCCGCGCGGACCAGCCTGGTACAGCCGGGGTCGGTGTTCGGGTGGGCGTCCACAGTGGACGGCACCGGGAGCAGGTTGCGGTAGCGCCAGATCGACTGCGGGCCCGCCTCGATGTCCTCCCGGCGGACGGTCCCGAAGTCGTAGCCGACCTCAAGGGGACCAAAACACTCGGCACAGGCGAACTCGGCGGCGAGTGGGACCTGGTGGCCGCACTCCCGGCAGACCAGGCTGCGCGCCGGGCCGAGGTCAAGGGTCTGCTGGGCGCTGCTGGGCGCCTCGATGGTCGTCATCGCGAGGTATCTCCTCATCTTTCCCGCTGTCGCGGGGCGGATTTGGCACCGTGTTCACCTGCTCCCTCGCGGAATTCGCGTTGAGCCTGTGCCGGTTGCCGGGGTGTCGTAGGGCCGATCCCTCTACCCCTCTGGATGAGCTGTATTCAGTTGTCTGTGGCTCACCGTACGGCACGGTCGCCACTGAGAGCTACCGCCAGCCCAGTATGCGGGAGGCCGCAGGGCTGTCAGACCCCCGTGAAAGGATTGCCGGTGTGAGCGCCCCAGCCGTCACCCCCGAGCCGCTGCACCTAGTGATCGGGGAAGAGGAACTGCTGGTCGAGCGGGCCGTGAAGGCGTCGTTCGACGCGGCACGGCTGGCCGATCCGCAGGCCGAGCTGACCAAGGTCCGGGTGACCGACCTCACGCCGCCGGAGCTGATCGAGCTGGTGAGTCCCTCCCTGTTCGCTGAGGGCCGGGTCATCGTCCTGGAGGCCGCGCAGGAGGCGGGCAAGGAGATCGCGGAGGCGATCGGCTCCTACTGCAAGGCGCCCAGCGAGGGCGTGGTGCTGGTGGTCGTGCACAGCGGCGGCGGGCGGGGCAAGCTCGCCAAGGAACTGCCGGACGCCCTGCGCAAGGCGGGTGCCAAGATCACGACCTGCGCGAAGCTGACTAAGCCCGCCGACCGCGAGGCCTTCGTCAAGGAAGAGTTCCGCCGGGCGGGCGGGCGGGTCGACCCGGCCGGGCTGGCCGCGCTGATCGAGACCGTGGGATCGGACCTGCGGGAGCTGGCCGCGGCCGCCTCCCAGTTGGTGGCTGACACCGGCGGCTCGGTCGACGAGCAGGCGGTGCGCCGCTACCACCGGGGCCGGGCCGAGGTGACCGGGTTCGTGGTCGCGGAGAAGGCGGTGACCGGCGACCGAGCCGGGGCGCTGGAGGCGTTGCGCTGGGCGCTGCAGACCGGGGTGCCGCCGGTGCTGGTCGCGGACGCGCTGGCCGACGCGGTCCGGACCATCGCGCGGGTCTCGGCCGGCGGACGAGCCGATCCGTTCGCGCTGGCCGGTCAGCTGGGCATGCCGCCGTGGAAGGTCAAGAAGGCGCTGGGCCAGTCCCGCGGCTGGGAGCCCGAGGGCTTGGCCGAGGCGATGAACCTGGTGGCCGGGCTGAACGCGGACGTGAAGGGCGTCGCCGCGGACGCCGGATACGCGCTGGAGCGAGCCGTGCTGCGATTGATCTTGGCGCGACGGGGGCGCTGAGCCCAGGGCAGGGGATGGCTGCGGCTCGGGTGCCGCGGACGGCTGTCGCCCGGATGCTGCGGACGGCTGTCGCCAAGATGCCGAGGACAGCGGTGTCCCGGACCGGGGCGCTAGGCACCTGCCGCCCGGGATGCCTGGAGATGTGGCTGGCGGGGTTCCTCGGCTAGCGGCGCGCCGAGGAACCCCGCCGGGCCTGGCGGGTGGGCGGGGTTTGGTGGTGGGGGGGGGAGGGCAGGGCGGGGTTCAGCCGGCCGGCATCCGGCGGTGCTAGAGGGAACGGATGGGTGGGTTTAATGGGGGTTGGGCGC
>NZ_JBSFUA010000056.1:0-50116 GCF_053591555.1 Crossiella sp. NPDC003009
CCCGGTCCCATTCCGAACCCGGAAGCTAAGTCCTCCAGCGCCGATGGTACTGCATGCGTGAGTGTGTGGGAGAGTAGGACGCCGCCGAACTAAATTTGATGAGGCTTCCGGCCCCGTGGGTTCGCCCCGGGGCCGGAAGCTTTTTCACTTTTCCCATTTGTGCATTGAATTTATTGACCGAAATTCGCAGAGTGCATGTTGCACATTGCCGGTCATGGGTGTTCTTGTCACCCGATCAGGTCGACAGTTCTTGCGGGTATTACTACAGTGGTCCGGTCCCTGCATATCCGCGCTTTAGTCGACGGCTGGAGCAATGGCCGCACGAACGTTCCGTGTGCTGACCACGACGGCCCTGGCCGGGCTGGCGCTACTGGTGGTCGTCACCAGCTCGGGGATGCTCTCCTGGTGGGCATCGATGATCACGGACAAGGCGTTCCAGCTGGTGGCGGCGCTGTTCGCGGTGTTCGGATACGCCTGGACCGCACGCGGCCGCACCGGTGTCGGGCGCAGGTGGCGGTGGTGGATGGCCGCGGCCAGTGTCGGCCTGGCATTCGGGCTGGGGGCGCTGACCGTCGGCTCGGTGTTCGGGATGAGCCGGACCATCGCCATTCTCGCCTCGGTCGCCTTTGTCGTGGCGCCATTGCTCTCCATGGCCGGCGTGGTCGAGTTCGCCAGGGGCGAGCATTCCGAGGTGGCCGCGCCGGTGATGAAACGGCGCTACGGCGGCGCGATGCTGCTGGTGGACGCGCTGATCATCCTCGGTTCGCTGTCCTTCCTGGTCTGGGTGGCCTCGGCCATCCCGAGCGGGGCGCCGCGGTCCTGGTTCAACGGCGGGGCCGGGATGATCACGCTGCTGATCCACCCGGCCGCCTACGTGGTGCTGCTCGGTGTGGTGGCCACCCTGTCCCGGGTGCGCCTGCCGGCCCGGCAGCTGCCGGTGGTGTTCCTGAGCATCTCCTTCGCCTGCCAGTCCGCCTCCGGGTGGCTGTTCGCCTACCTGATCTCCAAGGGCACCGGGCACGTGCCGCCGATCGCCGACATCGGCTTCATGGCGGGCACGCTGGTCTTCGCGCTGGCGCCGTGGGCGCCGGTGGAGCAGAAGCCGGGCGCGCGGGAGTCGGTGCGGCTACAGGCCGGGGACTACCTGCACCTGGTGGTGCCGTACGTGCCGCTGGTGATCACCGGCGTGTTCATCGCGATCGGCACCGCACTGGGCATCCAGCTCGGCATCTGGCAGGTCTACCTCGGGCTGTTCTGCGTCGGGCTGATCATGATCCGTCAGCTGCTGACCTCCGCGGACAACATGCGACTGCTCAAGCGCCTGCAGGACAGCCAGCGACAGCTGGAGTACCAGGCCTACCACGACTCGCTCACCGGACTGGCCAACCGGGTCGTCTTCCGGGACCGGCTGGCCAAGGCGATCCACAGCCGGATCGAGGAACACCGGCCGCTGATGCTGCTGTTCATCGACGTGGACGACTTCAAGGCCGTCAATGACAGGTTCGGACATGCCGCGGGTGACGCGGTGCTGCGCGCGGTCGGCGAACGGCTCCGCGGCTGTGTGGTCGCCACCGACACGGTGGCCCGGCTCGGCGGCGACGAGTTCGGCGTGCTGCTCGACGGCACCGAGTACCCGCCGGAGGAAGTCGGCGAGCGGGTGCTGGCCGCGCTGCAGGTGCCGTACGCGATCGCCGGGCAGCAGCACGTGGCCAGGGCGAGCATCGGCGTGGTGTGCCTGACCGTGTTCGAGCACGACCTGACCGCGGACAAGCTGCTCGGCCTGGCCGACGCGGCGATGTACTCGGCGAAGCGGCGCGGCAAGGGCAGGCTCATCGTGCACGGCACCGGGATCGAGGTCACCGCCGCTGAAGGTCGGGGCCAGTCGCGCCCGCTGGGCATCAGCGGCTGAGGGCACCCGCCGGCGGCTGGGCGCGTGGTTCAGCAGCCGCCCAGATTTACCCGGAACGGGTCCAGCGAACCCACCGGCGCGGACTCGCCGAACTGGAGCAGCTCGACCATCCGATGCGACCGGAACGGCTCGCTGACCGGCGGGAACGTCCGGGCGCGGCCGAGCAGCTGCAATGGCGTGGCCGTGCGCAGGCGCAGTGGCCTGCCCGAGCCGGGGGAGCGTTCGATGTCCACCGCGCAGTGCAGGAACAACGCGCTCACGCCGGGGAGCTCGGCGCCGCCGTTGTCGACCAGGCTGGTGGGCGCGGAGTCCGGTTCGGTGCGGGTGATGGTCACCTTGCCCAGCTGCGGGTGGTCGGCCAGCAGGTGGAAGCCCAGCACGCGCAGCCGGGTGCGGCCGTCGACGGCGGGTTCGGCGCGCAGGCGCAGGCCGCCGGAGAGGAACAGGTGCAGGCAGCGGTGGCCGAGTTGCAGGCCGACCCGGGGTGCGAAGGCCAGCAGCGGCACCTCGGCGCCCGGCTTCGGCGGTGCGGACCGCCGGGCGAGCTGTACTGATGCGTTGCCCTCCACGATCAACCTCCCTACCCCAGTACTGACAACGCCTTCTCTGCGCAAGCTAACCCGGGATGACAGATGCCACCGGACTCACTGCGGATTTGCACCCGTTGGGGGCGGCCAACGGTCGGTGAAAGCCGTAGTGTGCCGACATGCGACGATCATCGAGCCGACTGCGCGGTGTCGCGTCGCTTCTCGTCCTCAGCCTCGTTTTCGCCGGTTGCACGGCAGGCAACCTGGCCACCGCGCCAGCCGATCCGAACACCGTCAGCATCGGATTCACCGCTGAGCCGCAGAACTTCGACTTCACCCGAACCGACGGCGCCGCGATCTCGCAGGTGCTGCTCGGCAACGTCTACGAGGGGCTGGTGAAGCGGGACGACAGCGGCCGGATCGTGCCGGGACTGGCCGAGAAGTGGGAGATCAGTCCGGAGGGGACGGTCTACGACTTCTGGCTGCGGCCCAACGTGCGCTTCGCCAACGGGGCGCCGTTCACCGCCGAGGACGTGAAGTTCAGCCTGGAGCGGGTGCGCACCGACTGGGCGGTCTCCCTGAAGTCCACAATGGACGTTCTGAAGCAGGTCGACGTGGTCTCGCCGCTGCACGCCAGGGTGGTGCTGCAGCGGCCGAGCAACGGCTGGCTGTTCGCGATGACCGGGCGGGTCGGCGCCATGTTCAGCCCGACCGGGGTCAACGAGCTGGGCACCCGGCCGGTGGGCACCGGGCCGTACGAGGTGCTCTCCCGGACCAGGGGTGACTCCATCGTGCTGCGGGCCAGGGACGGCTACTGGGGAAAGCGGCCTGCTTACACCACCGTGCAGCTGAAGTACTACCGCGATCCGACCGCGCTGAACAACGCGCTGCTGAGCAACGGCATCGACGTGATCTCCACCGTCGCCGCGCCGGACTCGATCCCGCAGTTCACCCAGGACCGCCGGTTCCGGGTGATCGAGGGCACCACCAACGGCGAGGTCGTGCTCTCCTTCAACAACCGCAGGGCCCCGCTCAACGACGTCCGGGTGCGGCGCGCGCTGACCCACGCGATCGACCGGGCCGCATTGCTGCGTCTGGCCTGGGGCGGCAAGGGCACGCTGATCGGCAGCATGGTGCCGCCGACCGACCCCTGGTACGAGGACCTCACCGGCGTCACCCCCTACGACCCGGACCGGGCGCGGACCCTGCTGCACGAGGCCGGGGTGAGCGGGCTGGACCTGCGGCTGCGCATCCCGAACCTGCCGTACGCGGTCTCCGCCGCCCAGGTGGTGAAGTCCTACCTGGACAAGGTCGGGGTGATGGTGCGGATCGAGCCGGTGGACTTTCCCTCGGTGTGGCTGAAGCAGGTGTTCACCGAGCATGACTTCGACCTGTCCATCGTGCAGCACGTTGAGGCCAGGGACATCGCCAGCTTCGGCAACCCGAAGTACTACTGGGGCTACGACAACCCGGCGGTGGGCCAGCTGCTGACCGTTGCCGACAAGGGCGACGCCGCGGCCCAGGACCGGGCGATGCGGCAGGTCGCGCGGACCATCGCCGAGGACGCCGCGGCCTGCTGGCTGTTCCTGTTCCCGATGCTGATCGTGGCCAGGACCAAGGTCACCGGCCTGCCGCTCAACGAGGTCGGTGAGTCCTTCGACCTGGCCCGGCTGGGCAGGCAGTGACCTCGGGCATGCTGCCGCGGCTGCTCCGGCGCACGACGATCCTGCTGCTCAGCATGGTTGTCGCCTCGGTGGTGGTGTTCGGCTTCCTGGCCGTGCTGCCCGGTGATCCGGCGCAGGTCGCGCTCGGGCTCAACGCCTCGCCGGAGCTGGTGGAGCAGACCAGGCGGGAGTTCGGCACCGACCGGCCGCTGGTCGCCCAGTACCTGGACTGGCTCGGCGGGTTCGTCACCGGCGAGTTCGGCCGTTCCTACGTGACCAGGGAGCCGATCGGGCCGCAACTGGTCGACCGGCTGGGGGTGACGTTGTGGCTGGTCGGGGCCGGGATGCTGGTGGCGCTGCTGATCGCGGTGCCCGCCGGGGTGTACGCGGCGGTGGCGCGGCGGCGGGCCGGTGGGGTCGCGGTGTCCTGGCTGAGCCAGCTCGGGCTGGCGGTGCCGGGGTTCGTCGCGGGCATCCTGCTGGTGCAGCTGTTCGCGGTGCGCTGGCAGCTGCTGCCCGCTGGTGGCTGGACGCCGCCGGTGCGCGATCCGGCCGAGTTCCTGCGCGGGCTGGTGCTGCCCGCGTTGTCGCTGGGCTTGATCCAGGGCGCGGTGCTCACCAGGTATGTGCGCTCGGCGGTGCTGGACGTGTCCACTGAGGACTACCTGCGCACCGCGCGGGCCAAGGGGCACACCAGGTTCAGCGCGCTGCTGCGGCACGGGCTGCGCAACGCGGCGGCGCCGGTGCTGACCGTGCTCGGCCTCCAGCTGACCACGCTGCTGATCGGCGCGGTGGTGGTGGAACGGGTGTTCGTGCTGCCGGGACTGGGCAGCCTGCTGTTGGACGGGGTGGCGGCACGGGACCTGCTGGTGGTGCAGAACGTGGTGATGGTGCTGGTGTGCGCGGTGCTGCTGGTCAACTTCGCGGTGGACGTGCTGTCCACGGTGCTCAACCCACGGCTGCGGCAGGCCACGTGAGCGCCCGCGCCGAACGCTCGGCCAGCCTGTGGGCCGGCACCGTCCTCATTGGACTGGTGCTGGCCGCCGCGCTGCTGTCGCTGGTGTGGACCCCGCACGATCCGCTGCTGGTGGACGCGACGCTGCGGCTGCTCGGGCCGGGTGCGGAGCACTGGCTGGGCACCGACCGGTTCGGCCGGGACGTGGTCAGCCAGCTGATGGTGGGCGCGCAGACCACGCTGCTGATCGGCCTGGTCTCGGTCGGCGCGGCCGCACTGGTCGGCACTCCGCTGGGGGTGCTGGCCGCGCTCGGGCCGCGCTGGCTGGACGAGCTGGTAATGCGGGCCAACGACCTGCTGCTGGCCTTCCCGACCCTGTTGCTGGCCATCATGTTCGGCGCGGTCTTCGGCGCGGACACCGGCACCGCGATGATCGCCATCGGCATCGCCTCGGTGCCCGGCTTCGCCCGGATCGCCAGGGCGGGCACCGCGCAGGTGCGCGGCACCGAGTTCGTGCTGGCCGCGCGGGCGGCCGGGCGCGGGCGGGCCGGGATCGCGGTGCGGCACGTGCTGCCCAACATCGGCGGGCTGGTGATCGTGCAGGGCTCGGTGTCCTTCGCGATCGCGGTGCTGGCCGAGGCCGCGCTGTCCTTCCTGGGTTTTGGCACCCGGCCGCCGACGCCGAGCTGGGGCCGGATGTTGCAGGAGTCGCAGGAGCTGCTCTCGGTGGAGCCGCGGCTGGCGCTGGCGCCGGGGATCGCGATCGCGGTGGCGGTGCTCGGGTTCAACCTGCTCGGCGACGGGCTGCGGGACCGGTTCGACCCCAGGCTGGTGAGCCGCCGATGAGCGTGTTGAGCGTCGATGGGCTGACGGTGTCCACTGTGGACCGGACGCTGGTGCGCGAGGTGTCCTTCACCCTGGCCAGGGGCGAGCGGCTCGGGCTGATCGGCGAGTCCGGTTCCGGTAAGAGCCTGACCGCCTCCGCCGTGCTCGGGCTGCTGCCGGAAGGGGTGTCGGCGAGCGGGTCGGTTCGACTGTCCGGTGTGGACGGTGATCTGCTGCGGCTGCGGGAGCGGGAGCTGGCCAGGGTGCGCGGGCGGCGGCTGGCCATGGTGTTCCAGGAGCCGATGACCGCGCTCAACCCGGCCATGCGGGTCGGCAGGCAGGTCGCGGAGGCGATGACCCTGCACCGCACCAGGGCCAGGCGGGCCGCGCGGGCGGCCGCGGTGGAGCTGCTGGACCAGGTGCGGCTGCCCGATCCGGCGGTCACCGCGCGGGCCTATCCGCACGAGCTCTCCGGCGGGCAGCGGCAGCGGGTGCTGCTGGCGATGGCCCTGGCCAACGATCCGGACGTGCTGATCTGCGACGAGCCGACCACCGCGCTGGACGTCACCGTGCAGGCCAAGCTGCTCGCGCTGATCCGCACGGCCACCGAGGAGCGCGGCACCGCACTGCTGTTCATCACGCACGACCTGGCCGTGGTCGCGGACATGTGCGAGCGGGTGCTGGTCATGCACGGCGGCCGGGTGGTCGACTCCGGCACGCTGCCCGGCCTGTTCACCAGTCCGCGGCACCCTTACACGGCGGGGTTGCTGGCTGCCTCCGACCTGGAGTCGCTGGACGAGCACGGGCGGCTGCGCACGATCCAGTGGGCTGGCAATGAGTGAACCGCTGATCCAGGTCCGCGACCTGCGCCGCACTTATCGGCGCGGGCGGACCTCGCTGCTGCGGCCGGGCGCGGAGATCCCGGCCCTGCACGGCATGTCCTTCGACATCGCGGCGGGTCAGCGTTTCGGCGTGGTCGGCGAGTCCGGTTCCGGCAAGTCGACCCTGGTGCGGCTGCTGGCCGCGCTGGACCGGCCCACCGGGGGCTCGATCCGGTTCCAGGGCAAGGAGGTCACCGGCCTGCCCGAGCGGCGGCTGGGTTTCCTGCGGCGTGAGCTGCAGCTGGTGTTCCAGGACCCGATGGGCTCGCTCAACCCGCGCCTGCGGGTCGGCGAGATCATCAGCGAACCACTGGTGGTGCAGGGGATTCCCGGCCGCGCGGCGCGGGTGGCCGAGCTGCTGGCCGCGGTCGGGCTGCCGGCGGATGCCGCGCGCGGGTATCCGCACCAGTTCTCCGGCGGGCAGCGGCAGCGGATCTCCATCGCGCGGGCGCTCGCGCCAAGGCCCAGTGTGCTCATCGCGGATGAGCCGGTCAGCGCGCTGGACGTGTCGGTGCGGGCGCAGATCCTCAACCTGCTCGACGATCTGGTGCGCCGGTTCGCGCTGACCCTGGTGTTCGTCTCGCACGACCTCGGCGTGGTCCGGCACGTGTGCGACACGGTGGCAGTGCTGCGCAGGGGCGAGCTGGTGGAGCTGGGACCGGTCGAGCAGGTCTACGGCGCACCGCGACAGGAGTACACCCGAGGGCTGATCGCGGCCGCGCCGAACCTGGCGCGCTCGCTGGCCCGCTTCGAGTGAGGAGTGTCCACAGTGGACTATTCGAGCCTGTTCCGGCTGGACGGCAAGACCGCGGTGGTGCTCGGCGCGGGCAGCGGCATCGGCCGCGAGTCCGCGCGGGCGCTGGCCGGGCACGGCGCCGAGGTGGTGTGCGCCGACTTCAACCTGGTCACCGCGCGGGAGACCGCCGAGCTGATCGGCCCCTCGGCCACCGCCCGGCAGGTCGACGTGCTGGACTCCGCCGCGCTGGCCAGTGCGGCGGAGAGCATCGGTGACATCGACATCGTGGTGCTCACCGCGGCCACCAACGTGCGCAAGCGGTTGCTGGACTACAGCCGCGCGGAGTTCGACCGGGTGATCGCGCTCAACCTCACCGCGACCTTCGAGGTGGTGCGGGCCTTCGGCGGGGCCATGGTGAAGCGCGGCCGGGGCAGCATCATCGCCTTCTCCTCCATCCGCGCGGTGACCGTGGAACCCGGCCAGGGCGCCTATGCCGCGACGAAGGCGGGGATGGTGCAGCTGCTGCGGACCGCGGCCGCAGAGTTCGGGCCGTCCGGGGTGCGGGTCAACGCGATCGCGCCGGGCGTGGTGGAGACGCCGCTGACCCAGCAGATCAAGAACAGCCCGGAGTGGTACCAGGCATACGCGGACAAGAACGCCCTCGGCCGGTGGGCGACGCCGCAGGAGCTCGCGGGCGCGGTGGTGTACCTGGCCTCGGAGGCGGCCAGCTACGTCACCGGCTCGGTGCTCAGCGTCGACGGCGGCTGGACCGCCGTGGACGGCCGCTTCGACCCGCCAGCCAGCTGAGAGGAACACCCGGGATGACAACCGAACTGCCCGACCTGACCGCGGTGGAACTGCTCGCGGGCTACGCCTCCGGCGCGGTGTCGCCGGTGGCGGTGACCGAGGCGGTGCTGGCCAGGATCGGGGCCTGGGAGCCGAGTGTCCAGGCCCTCTACGCCCCCGACCCGGCCGGCGCGCTGGCCCAGGCGCGCGAGGCCGAACAGCGCTGGCGGCGCGGTGAGCCGCAGGGCGCGCTGGACGGGGTTCCGGTCACCATCAAGGAGAACATCGCCACCAAGGGCGTGCCGGTGCCGCTGGGCACCGCGGCCACCGAGCTGGCGCCCGCGGCCGAGGACGCGCCGGCCGCGGCCCGGCTGCGCGAGGCGGGGGCGGTGTTGCTGGCCAAGACCACCATGCCGGACTTCGGCATGCTCACCTCCGGCTTGTCCAGCTTCCACCCGCTGACCCGCAACCCGTGGCGGCTGGACCGCAACCCCGGCGGCTCCAGCTCCGGCGCGGCGGCCGCCGCGGCCGCGGGCTACGGGCCGCTGCACGTGGGCACCGACATCGGCGGCTCGATCCGGCTGCCCGCCGGGCTGTGCGGACTGGTCGGGCACAAGCCGAGTTTTGGCCGGGTGCCGGTGGATCCGCCGTTCCCCGGCCGCACTGCGGGCCCGCTGACCCGCACGGTGGCCGATGCGGCGCTGCTGATGTCGGTGCTGGCCCAGCCCGACGACCGCGACTTCACCAGCCTGCCGCCGGCCCAGATTCCGTGGCAGGACTTGGACATCGAGGTCAAGGGCCTGCGGATCGGGTTGCTGGAGGAGGCGGGGGCCGGGCTGCCGGTGGAGCCGGAGGTGCTGACCGCGGTGCGCGCGGCGGCGGCCGCGTTCGAGGCGGCGGGCGCGATCGTCACGCCGGTGCGGCCGTTCCTCACCGACGAGATGCTGGCCGGGCTGAACCGCTTCTGGCGCACCAGGTTCGCCGCCGACCTGGCCGGGCTGCCGAAGGAACGGATCGAGCGGATCCTGCCCTACATCAGGGACTGGGTGTTCGGTGAGTCCGAAGTGGACGGTGTGTCGGTGTACCGGGGCTTCGCCCAGATGGACGTGATGAGCGCGGCGGCCACCAGGACCTTCCGCGAGCTGGACTTCGTGCTCAGCCCGGTGTGCCCGGTGGTCTCCTTCGGCGCGGACCAGGCCTCACCGGTGCACGATCCGGCGAAACCCTTCGAGCACATCGGGTTCACCGTGCCGTTCAACATGTCCGGGCAGCCCTCGGCCTCGGTCAACGCCGGGTACAGCGCGGACGGCCTGCCGATCGGCGTGCAGATCACCGGCAGGCGCTTCGACGACCTCGGCGTGCTGCGGATGGCGCGCGCCTTCGAGCAGCTCCGGCCGGAGCAGCGGCCCTGGCCGACGCTTTAGTTGCCGCGCACCAGGTGCGGGGCGACGCTGCGCAGCTTCTCGCAGGTCTCCTCCAGCTCGCGGTCCGGGTCCGACTGCTCGATGATGCCGGCCCCGGCCCGCAGCCAGGTCTGGCCAGCGCGCTGGAAGACCGTGCGCAGCACCAGCGCCGCGTCCAGGGTGCCGTCGCTGTCGGCGTAGAACACCGCGCCGCTGTAGAGCCCGCGCGGTTCGGCCTCGTGCCGGGCGATGGTCTCGTAGGCCGCGCGCTTGGGCACGCCGGAGGAGGTGACCGCGGGGAACAGCGCGGCGAAGGCTCCCCAGGGGCCCTCGCCCGCGGGCAGCTCGCCGGTCACCGTGGAGGCCAGGTGCTGGGCGCTGCCCCGCTTCTTCACGGACATGAACCCGTGCACCTCGACGCTGCCGGGGCGGCACAGCTCGGCCAGCTCGTCGTGCGCGACCTTCACCGAGATGGCGTGCTCGTAGATCTCCTTGCTGTCCTGCAACAGGTCCGCTTCCAGGCGCTGGTCCTCCTCGGCCGACCCGGTCAGCGCCCTGGTGCCGGCCAGCGGCTGGGTGGTGACCCTGCCGTTGGCGTCCACTTCCAGGACCGTCTCCGGGCTGAACCCGGCCGCGCGGATGTCGCCGAGGTCGAGCAGGAAGGAGCGGGCCGGGGTGTTGCCGCGGCGGCCGACCAGGTAGGTGCCCGCGAGGTCCACCGGCTGCTCGACCGGCACCACTCTGGAGAGGATCACCTTCTGCAGGTGGCCCTGGCGGATCTCCTCGATCGCGCCGGTGACCGCGGCCCGGTACTGGGCGGCGCCTGCTTCGCCGAGCTCCACCGGGACCGGCTGGTAGGCGGGTTCGGTCATCGGCTGGGCGAGCAGGTCGGCGACCTTGCGCAGCAGTGCGGGATCGGTGCCGCGGATGGTCGCCGCGCCCGCGCTGAGCCTGGCCTCGACGGCCGGGATGACCAGGTGGAGCAACGGTTCCTCGCCCACCTGGTCCAGCAGGCCGGCGTGCGCGTAGGCGAACTCGAACCCGGCCCAGCCGTAGGCGCGCCAGCCCGCCAGCGGCACCTCGGCGAGCAGTTCGCCGATGTCCTCCAGCGGGGTGCGCCGCCACGGCTGGCTGCGCCGCAGGCCGCCGGCGACCAGGCTGATCTGGCTGCGGGTGACGGTGATCCGGGCGACCGCGCCGAGGGCGACCGCGAACTCGCCGTCCCGCTCGTAGAGCACGTGCGTCTCGGTCAGTCCCGCCTCGGTCAGCCGGGTGGCGGCGAGCAGCGGATCGGCCACTAGGTCGACCGTGAGCTGCTCGTTGTCCTGTCTGGCTGGCGCTTCGAGCGGCACCGGCTGCCTCCACCACTCAAGATCGGACGGTTCTGGTAGGCAACGCTAACTTAGGTTAGGCTAAACACCTAGTTCGACAGGGCGACTGTGGTCTGCGCGGCATCTGGGCGGTGCGAGCTTGACAGGGGCGCGACTGATTGTTTCGGTAAGCCTAACCTAAGTTTCCAGTGCCGTGGCTCGGCAGTGAAGGGGCAAGTGTGTCGACTGCGACCGAGGAACGAGACATTCCGGTCCTGGACTTCGTGGGCATCGGTTTCGGCCCGTCCAACCTCGCGCTGGCCGTGGCGATGGAGGAGCGCAACCAGCAACAGCCCGACCAGCGGCAGCTGCGCGGCGCGTTCTTCGAGAAGCAGGCCCGCTTCGGCTGGCACCGCGGGATGCTGATCGAGGACACCACGATGCAGGTCTCCTTCCTCAAGGACCTGGTCACCATGCGCAACCCCACCAGCCCGCACAGCTTCCTGTGCTACCTGCAGGACAAGGGCAGGCTGGCCGACTTCATCAACCACAAGATGCTCTTCCCCACCAGGGTCGAGTTCCACGACTACCTGGAGTGGGTGGCCGGCCGGTTCGAGCACCTGGTCTCCTACGACAGCGAGGTGGTCTCGCTGCGCCCGGTGCACGCCGCCGACGGCGCGATCGAGCACTTCGACGTGGTGGTGCGGCAGGGCGGCAGGCTGGTCGAGCACCGGGCCCGCAACCTCGTGCTGGCCGCCGGTCTCCAGCCCAACCTGCCGCCGGAGGTCGTTGTCTCCGAACGGGTCTGGCACAACCAGCAGCTGCTGCACCGCCTTGCGGACCTGCCCGAGTCGGCGGCCAAGCGGTTCATCGTGGTGGGCGCCGGGCAGAGCGCCGCGGAGACCACCGAGTACCTGCACCGGCGCTACGCCGACGCCCAGGTGCACGCGGTGTTCGCCCGCTACGGTTACGCCCCCGCCGACGACAGCGCCTTCGTCAACGGCATCTTCGACCCCGAGGCGGTGGACTACTTCTTCTCCGCCAGCGACGAGGTCAAGCGCATGTTGCTGAACTACCACCGCGGCACCAACTACTCCGCGGTGGACATAGACCTCATCGACCAGCTCTACGCCAGGGTCTACCAGGAGAAGGTCCGGGGTGTGCACCGCATGCACATCCACAAGATCTCCCGGATGGCCGAGGTGCACGCCACGCCGAACGGGGTGCGCGCGGTGCTGCGCTTCCTGCCCACCGGCGAGCTCAGCGTGATCGAGGCCGACGTGCTGGTCTACGCCACCGGCTACCGCCCGGTCGACCCGCTGTCGCTGCTCGGTGAGCTGGGCGAGCACTGCCACCGGGACGAGCGCGGCGAGCTGCGCGTGGACCGGGACTACCGGGTGTCCACACAGGACGGTGTGCGGGCCGGGATCTACCTGCAGGGCGCCACCGAGAGCAGCCACGGCATCACCTCTACGCTGCTGTCCAACACGGCGGTCCGGGTGGGCGAGATCCTGGACTCGATCTTGCTGGCCACCGAACGTCCCACCGCGTCCCTGGTGACGGACCAGGCCGTGCCCGCCTGAGCAGAGGTCCTGAAGCAACGGGCAACGCCCGTGCGCCTGAGCTGTCCCAGGCGCACGGGCGTTGTCGCGTCTACTTCCTAGCGTGGTTCCCACTTGTAGAACTTCGCGGTGATGATCCCCAGCACCACCGCGGACAGCGCGATCCCGGCCGGCAGGACCAGGGGCAGCTCGGTCAGCTGGATGCCCGCCGTGCCGCCGCCCCAGCCCTTGGCCAGCATGTCGGTGGGGCCGTTGAGCGGCATCAGCATGCCCAGGGTGCGGGCCAGGTCGGAGTCGGAGAAGGTGGCGATCATGCCGCCCAGTGCGGCGACCAGCACCGGCATCGCGGTGATCTGGGTGACCTCCACGCTACTGCTGAAGCTCGCGGTAGCGGCACCCGCCAGCACCGCGACCGCGGTGCCCAGCAGGATGCCGCCCAGGGCCAGCAGCGGGTTCTCCGGCAGCGGGGCGCCGATGGCCAGGCAGAAGCCCAGGTACACCGCCATCTGCGCCAGGGTGATCACGATCAGCGGAGTGATCATGCCGGCCACCAGTGCGGAGTCGGTGATCTCGGCGGTGCGCATCCGCTTGAGCACCAGGGACTGGCGGCGGGCGGTGAACACCGTGGTGCTCACCAGGAAGGTGGACACCAGCAGCACGATCATGAAGGCGTGCGCGAAGATCGAACCCCAGCCGGCCGCGTTGTCCGGGCGGTCGTTGGAGTAGGCCACCGCGCACATCGCCACCGGCACCCCCAGCACCGATGCCGCGTTGATCTTCTTGCGCAGCACCAACTTCAGCTCGGTCAGGCCGAGCAGCACAGCGGCACGCATGCCGGTCATCCCTTCTCGGAGGTGGCCAGGAACACCTCGTGCAGCGAGGCGGGGCTGGCGTTGAGGTTCTCCAGTGTCAGCCGGTGCTGCCGGGCCCAGACCAGCAGCGTGGTGAGGTCTTCTTGCAGGGCAAGGGTTTCCACCCGCAGCCGGGAGAGGTCCACGGTGGCCGTTCCGTTCAGCTGGGGCAGGGCGGGGGCGCCGGGCGGCAGGTCGGCGACGATGCTGGCCGGCCGGCCGGAGAGCACCTCGTGCAGCGTGCCGGAGATCTGCGCGACCCCGCTGTGCATGATGGTCACCTGGTCGGCCAGCGCCTCGGCCTCCTCCAGGTAGTGCGTGGTCAGCAGGATGGTGCTGCCGCGCTCCTTCAGCTCGCCGACCCGGCTCCACAGCCGCTGCCGCGACTCCGGGTCCAGGCCGGTGGTCGGCTCGTCCAGCACCACCAGCTCGGGCGCGCCCCAGGTGGAGATGGCGAAGTCCAGCCGCCGCCGCTCGCCGCCGGAGAGCTTGACCACCTGGATGTCCGCCCGGTGGCTCAGGTCCACTCTGGACAGTGCGGTGGCCACCTCATCGGTGCGGCTGGACAGCTTCTGCCACAGCCGCAGCGTCTCGGCCACGGTCAGCTCCTCGACCAGGCCCGCGTTCTGCAGCATGATGCCGACCCTGGGCTGCACCTGGTAGCGGTCGGCGTGCGGGTCGAGGCCGAGCACCCGGACCCGGCCCTGCGCCGGGCGGCGGAAGCCCTCGACGACCTCCAGCGTGGTGGTCTTGCCCGCCCCGTTCGTCCCGAGCAGGGCGAAGGTCTCTCCTTTGCGCACGGTGAAGCTGATCCCGCGCACCGCGGCGAACTCGCCGTAGCGGTAGTGGAGGTCCTCGACCTCGATCACGTTGCCGTTCATGGCGACAAAGCTAGGCAGCCGGGGGCCGCGCGGGCAGTGTGCGCTGTCAGGGGGTGGGGTGACGGGTGTCGTGCCAGGGCATGACAGGTGTCATCAGCGCTGCTCGGCGGGCCGGTGGCGCTGCTAGTTTCTGGGTGTGAAGGGCAGTCGGGCACAGGAGCCGGAGTCCGCCGCGCTGGGGCACCTGCGGCGGCACAGCCGGGACTCGCTGTACAGCGTCGCGTTCCTCGCGGTGATCTTCCCGCCGGTGGCCGCGCTCAACGGCGGTCCAGGGGGCACGGTCGAGCTGGTGGTGCTCGGGGTGGGCTGGGCGGTGTTCAACGCGGTGTTCCTGCCCGGCGCGCTGAGCGTGCTGCGCGACCCGTGGCGGGTCCGGCCGCTGCGCACCGGGGTGCCGCTGCTGGTGCTCGGGGTGGCGCTCACCGTGCTGGCCGCGCTCTGGCTGAGTTCCGGCGTGCTGTGGGCGGTGCTGCCCGGCCTGGCCGCGGCCGAGCTGCTGGCCAACCGTCCGACCCGGTTGATCTGGCCGGTGATCGTGGCGGTGGTGCTGGTCACCGCGGGGCTGGTGCTGCTGGTCAGCCAGGCCAACGCGGTGCCGGAGATGGTCCGGGAGGCCGTGCTCGCGGGGGTGGTGATCGGCACCACCAGCTATATGCAGGAGACCTCGGTGCGGCTGTGGCGGTCCAGTCTGGAACTGGACAACGCCCGTCAGGAGGCCGCCGAGCTGGCCACCACCAGGGAGCGGTTGCGGCTGTCCCAGGACCTGCACGACATCCTCGGCCACGCGCTGGAGGTCGTCTCGCTGAAGAGTGAGCTGGCCGCTCGGCTGTCCACTGTGGACCCTGGACGGGCGCATGCCGAGATGGTGGAGGTGCAGGAGCTGGCGCGTGGTGCGTTGCAGGACGTGCGCACGCTGGCGCACGCGCAGCGGACCACGGACCTGGTGGCGGAGCTGGCCGGGGCGCGGAAGCTGTTGGCCTCGGCGGAGATCCGGTGCGAGGTGGATGCGCGGCCGGAGGAGCTGCCCGGTCCGCAACGGGAGCTGTTCGGCTGGGTGCTGCGGGAGGCGGTGACCAACCTGCTGCGGCACGCCGACGCCAGCCGGTGCTGGATCACCCTTGGCGCGCAAGGGGAGTCGGTGGTGCTGACGGTGGGCAACGACGGCGTGCTGGCGGCGGGGGAGTGGGGGTCGGGGCTGTCCGGGCTGGCCGAGCGGATCGCCGGCGGTGGGGGTTCGTTCGCGGCGGCGGCGCGGGACGGGGAGTTCGTGGTGACCGCGAGCCTGCCGAAGGTGGAGGTGGCCGGGTGATCAGGGTGCTGCTGGTCGACGACGAACGGCTGACCCGGCAGGCGGTGGCCGCGCTGCTCGGGCTGGAACCGGATCTGACCGTGGTCGCGGATGTCTCCGACGGGTTGCAGGGGATGGCGGCGGTGGCCGAGCACCGGCCCGATGTGGTGGTGCTGGACGTGGAGATGCCGGGGCTGGACGGGCCCGCGGTGGCGGCGCGGCTGGCCCGGGAGTTCCCGAAGGTGCGGGTGGTGATGCTGACCCGGCACGCTCGGCCGGGCGTGTTGCGGCAGGCGTTGTCGTTGGGGGCCAAGGGGTTCCTGGCCAAGAACGCGCCCGCCTCACTGCTGGCCGAGGTGATCCGGCGGGTGCACGCGGGGTTGCGGTATGTGGATCCGGAGTTCGCGGCGGACGCGCTGGCGGAGGCGGACTGTCCGCTGACCGAGCGGGAGCTGGATGTGTTGCGGCAGGTGCACGACACCGCGACGGCGGCGGAGATCGCGGCCGCGGTGCACCTGTCGGCTGGCACGGTGCGCAACTACGTGTCCTCGGCGATGGCCAAGCTCGGGGCGCGGACGAGGGCGGAGGCGGCGCGGATCGCGCGGGACCACGGGTGGCTGTGATGTGGGTTCTGGCTTGAACTTGACGTTACGTCATGGTGCAGCGTTGCGGGCATGAGCGAGTTGGGCACGAGCCGCCGGGAGTTCCTCGGGTGGCTGAGTGGGGTCGGGGCGGCCGCGGTTGCCGGGAGCTGGTTGGGTACTGGGGCCGCGGCCGCTGATTCCGTTGCGGTGACCGTGTTGCGGGGCGTGACGGTGGTGGACACCTCGGGAGCTCCGGTGCGGCGGAACGCCACGATGGTGTTGGGGGCGGATCGGATTCTTGCCGTGGGCGGGTGGGATCTGCCGGTTCCGGCGGGGGCCCGGGTGCTGGACCTGGCGGGGAAGTACGTGATTCCTGGGTTGTGGGACATGCACATGCACGGGGCCTACTTCGAGAAGATCACGTTGCCGTTGTGCCTGGTGAACGGAGTGGTGGGACTGCGGGAGATGTGGGGGTTCCCGCAGCACCACGATCTTCGGCGGCGGATTGAGGCCGGGGAGGTCTTTGGGCCTCGGTTGGTCATCGGGAGTGTGATCATCGATGGGCCGGACTCAGTGCTGCCGGGGGCGTCGATCGTGCGGACTCCGGGGGAGGCGCGGGCGGCTGTGCGGGCTGCGGTTGACGGGGGCGCTGACTTCGTGAAGGTGTATCCGTTCCTGGGGCGGGAGTTGCTGCGGGCTGTCGCGGATGAGTGCCGGGTCCTGGGGATTCCGTTTGCCGGGCACGCTTCCGACCATGTGCCGATGGCGGAGTCTAGTGAACTGGGGCAGCGGACGTTTGAGCACATGTTCGGGTTGAGCCTGGCGACGAGCACGCGGGAGGCGGAGTTTCGGCGGCGGATCGCGGCCCTGCCGTTGGATCCGGCGGACTCGTTCGCCTGGTTCAAGGCGGTGCGGGAGATCGAGCGGGAGGCGGTGGCGTCACACTCGCCAGTGAAGGCTCGGGTGCTGGCAGAGTTGTTGCGGCGCAACGGATCTTGGCAGTCGCCTACGTTGCGGGCGATGCTGGTGTACTCCTCGCCCGCGGAGGAGTTCGCGGGGGATCCGCGGATGAAGTACCTGCCGCCGATGTACAAGGAGTACTGGGCGAACTCGTTGAAGCGGTGGGTGCCGGTGACCGCGGAGGAGGTTCGGCAGCAGCGGGAGTACTTCGCGGCGCGGATGCGGATGGTGGCGGCTCAGCATCGGTACGGGGTGGGGACGTTGCTGGGGACGGACTCGGGGAATCCCTATGTGTTTCCTGGGTTTTCGGTGCATGAGGAGTTGGAGCTGCTGGTGCGGGCGGGGTTGACTCCTATGGAGGCGTTGCGGGCTGGCAGCCGGGATGTGGCTCGGTTCCTGGGGATGCCGGCGGGGGCTGGGACGCTGGGGGTTGGGCAGCGGGCGGATGTCGTTGTGGTGGAGGGGGATCCGTTGGCGGATATCAGGAACACGCAGCGGATCTGTGTGGTGGTTGCCCGGGGGCGGGTGATCACTGCTGCGGATCGAGTGCGGATGTTGGCTGAGGTGGAGAAGGCCGCGTTGGAGCCCTTGGGGGCTGCGGTGGCCGGGTGTTGCTAGTGTCCTGAGTCGGGTGGCAGGGCCGACGTTTCTCGAGCCCTGGTCGGTCTGCCCGGCGGTGCCTCAAGGGCGCTGGCGCACGGCGCCGTCGGCCGCGACGATCACCCCGGCCTGCGGTTGGCCGCCGCCGCAGTGCGCACCGGCCGGGAAGATCTCCTTCGGCGTGAGCTGGACGTCCTGCTCCACCAGCACGACGCCCGCGGCGTCGGTGAGCCGGACGCTGAGCCGCATCGGCTCCAGCTTCAGCCCCGCCTGGTCGAGGAAGCCGTTCTTCGCCCCGGTGCGGACCAGCTGGGCCGAACAAGCTTGCTCCGGTTGCCCGCTCGGGCAGGTGGACGGCACGGCCGCGGTGGACTCGTCCAGCACCACGTCCTTGCCGTCCAGCGTGGCCTTGGCGACCTTGGCGGCCAGCGGCGCCTCGATCTCCAGACCGATACCCGCCCGGGCGGCCATAGCCGGACAGGCGAAGCTGCCCGGACCGCCACAGCCGGTGAGCACGGCAAGCCCGGCCAGTGCCAGTAGCAACCTCCGCATACCAACCAGACGGTGTGAGCAGCTCACCTGGTTGCACGCGCCGTGTTGGCCGTTGGCGGGGTCGATCTGCCGGCCGGTCGGTCGCTGACCTTTGTCCATTGTGGACAGTCTGGTACGTGGCATGGCTAGACGACGGGCCGTGTGGGTTCTGCGGCTCGTTCGTCGAAGGCTTGGCGGGCGGTGACCACCTGCGGGAGGTTGGCGGTGGACCAGGCTCGGACGGCTGCCAGTGGCGCTGCGGCCGAGCGGCCCAGTTCGGTCAGCTCGTAGTCGACTCGTAGCGGGACGGTGGGGTAGACGGTGCGGGTTACCAGGCCGTCGCGTTCCAGGGTGCGGAGGGTTTGGGTGAGCATCTTCTGGCTGACGCCCTCCAGTTTCTGTCTCAGCTGGCCGAAGCGGCGGGGGCCGTCTTCCAGGGCGCCGATGGTCAGGGCGGTCCACTTGTCGGCGAGCATGTCCAGTAGGTCGCGGCAGGGGCATTCGCGGGAGTAGACGTCCCGCACCCCCTCCTCGGGGACCCAGTCCGGGTCAACCTGCATACTTCCCATAAGAGACTTGGTACCACATGGAGTGATGGGGAGAAAACGATGCGTGCGGTGCTGGTACGGGAGCCGGGCGGGCCTGAGGTGCTCGAACTGACCGAGGTCGAGCGGCCGGAGCCCGCGGCTACCGAGGTGCTGGTGCGGGTGCGGGCAGCCGGGGTCAACCCGGTGGACTGGAAGGTGCGGGCCAGCGGGGACCTGCGCGGGGCGCGGGCGACGGCGGTTGGCTGGGATGTCGCGGGTGTGGTGGAAGCCGTGGCGCCTGGGGTGACCCGGTTCCGGGTGGGGGATGAGGTGCTGGGGATGCCGTACTTCCCGCACACGGCGACCGCCTACGCCGACTACGTCACCGCACCTGCTCGGCACCTGGTGCGCAAGCCCGCTGGGCTGGACTTCTTCCAGGCCGCCGGGTTGCCGCTGGCGGGGCTGACCGCGTGGCAGGCGTTGGTGGACACGGCGGATGTGCAGCCGGGGCAGCGGGTGCTGGTGCACGCGGCGGCCGGCGGGGTTGGGCATCTGGCAGTGCAGATCGCCAAGGCGCGGGGGGCCTATGTGCTGGGCACCGCGAGTGCGGGCAAGCACGAGTTCCTGCGGTCGCTCGGGGTGGACGAGCCGGTGGACTACACGGCCGGGCCGTTCGAGGAGGCGGTGTCCAAGGTGGATGTGGTGGTGGACGCGCTCGGGCCGGAGACCAGTCTTCGGTCGCTGGAGCTGCTCGGCGCCGGTGGGTACCTGGTGTCGGTGTTGTGGGGCGTGGATGAGCAGGTGGCCGCCGAGGCTGGACGGCGCGGGGTCCGGGCGGACAACGTGATGGTCGAGCCGGACCACCTCGGGCTGGGGGAGCTGGCCGCGCTGGCGGACGCCGGGCAGTTGACCGTGCACGTGGACAAGGTGTTCCCGCTGGCCGAGGCCGGTGCGGCGCACGCCTACGGCGAGGCGGGCCGCACCAGCGGGAAGATCGTGCTGGCCGTCTAACCCTCGCGGTGCTCGGTGATCGGGGAGGGCACCATCGCCTCGGTCACCGCGTGGCCCATCCGGCGTAAGGCGGCCTCGATGGCCAGCCGGATGGAGCCGTTCATCGGCAGCAGCGGCAGCCAGGGCTGCGCGTTCCACTCCGGGCCGCGCAGTCCTGGGCTGACCGTCACGCTGGCCAGCTCGTCGTTGGGTAGCAACAACTCCAGCCGCGCCTGCCGGACCACCACCTCGGCGCTGTGCTCCGCTCGTGGCGGTGGCACCGGCTCGTACTGGGCGGCCACCAGCCACTCCAGGTCATCGCTGATCCGCTGCACGGCCTCGGCGATGCCGATCAACAGCTCCGCCCTGCGGTGCGGACAGGTCTCCTCGGTCGCCTGGGACAGCTGCCCGGCCACCTCGGTGAGGGCCACTGCGGCCTCGGACTCGGTTCGGCACTCCACCATGTCGTGATCAACGGCGCGCGCCCCGGAAAGTCGCGGCTTCCAATCGTTGTCACCCGATTGTGTAAGCCGACTTGTCACCTGGGTCACAAATTTCTCAGCGGGCGGGACTGAGCCGCGTTTGGGCTCGGCTTAATATCATCGGAGTTCACCTCCTGGGTATTGACAGTCTTCCTCGTTGATAAATA
Organism: Crossiella sp. NPDC003009; assembly: GCF_053591555.1. Lineage (NCBI taxonomy): Bacteria > Bacillati > Actinomycetota > Actinomycetes > Pseudonocardiales > Pseudonocardiaceae > Crossiella > Crossiella sp. NPDC003009. The sequence goes on from NZ_JBSFUA010000056.1 coordinate 20,420, forward strand.
GCGTCCAGCTCCGGGGAAGTCGGAGGAGAAAACATTGTGATCGGGTCTTTTCGTGCTGCCTCACTAATTCCGCAACAGCTCTTCCATAAGCTGGACCAGGGCGGATTGTCCCTGCCGGACAACCTCAACCGCTGGGCGGCCGGGTTCGGGGACCAGCCGGCGCTGAGTTTCCTCGACCACCACGGGCCGCGGCCCGTCGGCGAGGCCAGCGTGCTCACCTGGGCCGAGCTGGACCGCAGGGTCAGCGCGGTCGCCGCCTGGATCCAGCGCCGCGCCTGCCGTGGCCAGCGGGCCGCGATCCTGGCCCCGCACGGGCCGGACTACGTGATCGCGTTCCTGGCCGCGCTGCGCGCCGGGATCATCGCCGTGCCGCTGTTCCCGCCCGGGCATCCGGGTTCGGTGACCAGGCTGGCCGCGATGTTCGCCGACTGCGGCCCGCGCCTGGTGCTGACCACCCGCGCCCAGCTGGCCGTGGTGGACGCCTTCCTGGAGGGCCATGGCCTGCGCAAACCCGAGGTGGTCGCGGTGGACGCGCTGCCCGATGCCATCGGCGCGGAGGTCGAACCGGCCTGGCACACCGGTGACGACGTGGCCTACCTGCAATACCCGCCCACCTGGACCGGCTCGCCCTGCGCGGTGCAGGTGACCTTCCGCAACGCGGTGGACAACGCGCTCACCCTGGTCGAGTCCATCGGCGCGCTGCCCGGCCAGTCGCCCTCGGTCAGCTGGCTGCCGCTGCACCACGCCGAGGGCCTGCTGCTCGGGGTGATCGCCCCGGTCGCGGTGCGCGCCCGCGCGGTGCTGATGGACCCGGCCGCGTTCCTGCTCAAGCCCGAGCGCTGGCTGCGCGCGCTCACCGCCAACCCCGGTGCGGTCAGCGCCGCGCCGGACTTCGCCTACGCCTACTGCGCCACCCGGATCGGCGCCCAGGAGAAGGCGCTGCTGCGGCTGGACCACGTGCGCGCGCTGTTCGTCGACGGGGCGGGCGCGCAGGCGGAGACGCTGACCAAGTTCCTGGCCGCCTTCGCCGAATGCGGGCTGCGGCCCGAGGCGGTGCGCTGCGGATACGGACCGGTCGGCGCGGCCGCCCTGGTGTCGGTGACCTCCGCCGCGCCCCGGCGCACCGCGTTCGACCGGGCCCTGCTGCGCCGGGGCCGGGCCACGCCCTGCGCGCAGGAGTCACCCGATGCGCTGACCCTGCTCTCCAGCGGAACTCCGACGCGGCACCGGGTGCGGATAGTGGCTGCGGACAACGGGCGGACGCTGCCGGATGGCTCGGTCGGCGAGGTGTGGGTCTCCGGCTCGCTCGGGCCTGGTTTCTGGGGCCGCCGGAAGCCGGGGGAGCGGCCCTTCGGCAACCGGCTGGAGGACGCCGCCGGGCCCGCGCACGGCTGGCTGCGCACCGGGGACCTCGGCGTGGTCGACGACGGCGAGCTGTACGTGCTCGGCCGGGTCGCCGACCTGCTGACCGTGCGCGACCGCCAGCACTACCCGCAGGACGTGGAGGCCACCGCGGCCGGCGCGCACTCGGCGCTGCGCGCGCACCAGCTGGCCGTGTTCACCGTGCGCGAGTTCGACCGGGTGCTCACCGTGCTGGTCGCCGAGCGGATCAGGGAGTGCTCGACCCAGCAGGTGGTCGGCCAGGTGCGCCGCGCGGTGACCGCCCGGCACAGCCTGGTGCTTGACCGGATGGTGCTGGTGGACGCCGGCCGCCTGCCGCGCACCCCCGATGGCGCGATCTGCCGCGCCACCACCCGCGAGCGCTACCTGACCGGCGGGTTCGACTGACGGAGCCGGGCGGCCCGCAGCACGAGCTCCAGCTCGAAGCGGGCCGCCGGGTCGGTCAGCGCCTCGCCGAAGAGGTTCTCCAGCTGATGCATCCGGTAGCGCACGGTCTGCGGGTGGATGCCCAGCCTGGCGGCCACCTCCGGCGCGCCGCTGCGGGTCTCCAGCCAGGCCAGCAGGGTCTCGGTGAGCCGCTCCCGCTGGCGCGGGGTCAGCTCGGCCAGCGGGGCCAGCACCCGGCGGGTCAGCTCGTCCAGCAGGAACTGCTCGTGCAGCAGCCACAGCGTGGCCAGGTGGTCCGCGCAGTGCTGCACCTCGGCGGCGGGCAGCGTGCCCGCGCGCATCAGCTGCAGCGCGTGCCTGGCCCAGCGCAGTGACTGGGCGGCGTCGGGCAGCTCCACGGTGGGGCCGACCGCGACCAGCCAGTCCTGCAGCGGCCGGTCCAGCAGCCGCTCCTGGTCCGCGCCGGCCGGGATGAGCAGGCAGGGGGCGCTGCCCTCGAAGTCGACCAGGATGGCCCGGTCCAGCCGGGGCTCGGCCCGGTGCGGGCGGTCCGGGCGCGGTTCCAGGGCCACCGCGCAGACCCGGTCCGGCAGTTCCCACTCCGCGGCCGCGGCCAGCTCGATCACCAGGTGCCGCGGGTTCGGCGGGTCGGCCAGCAGCACCTCCAGCAGGCGACGGCGGCGGCGCTCGCGGGCGCCGGTGGCCCGCTGCTGCGCGGACACGTAGCCCTCCACCGACAGCGCGGCCAGCTCGTCGATGTGCGCGAACACCGCCTCGCCGAGCAGCCGCATGGTGTCCACCGACAGGTGCACCCGCTCACCGAAGTCGGTCAGCCTGCGCCAGGCGATCCGCGCGCCCAGCCGGTAGGCCTGCTGCAGGGTGTCCAGGCTGCGGCCCTCGTGGAACTCGCCGCGGCCCAGCCGCCGGTACATCTCCGCCCGCTTCGGGTGCGCCGCGGCCGGGTCGGCCACCCGGTCCACGAACTGCATCAGCGCGTGCTCGATCCCGTCGCTGATGATCTGCCCGAACGCCTCGTCCAGCGGCCGGGAGTACTCGGGTATACCGCGTTGGATCTCGCCGAGTATCTGGTTCGCCACATCCGGCACCTCGGCCCGCATCAGCGGCGCGAGATCGCGGGAGAGGCCTTTCCACGGGTCGACGCCCGTGCGCAGCTGGTTCACGCCCGACTCCAATGGCGGAAGGAGCTCGAGGATTTTCCGAGGTGGTCAACAATGCTGCTGATCAGGGTGGTTGTCATCCTCCGAAGGAACTACATCCCATGATCGGCCCTGATTCCTGTGGAAAGCGCTCTCATTTGTTCCTCCCCGCTGAAAAACGCCTGGTCGGCGTCATCCGTCACTTCGACTAACGAGCGGGGTGGGCCGAGGGGAACGCAACCGTTCGCAGCGGTTCCTGGCTTAGGCAAGCCTAAGGTAAGTTCCGAGGGTGCGACTCGGACAGCTCGTCATCGACACCGCCCCGCTGCGCAGCAGCCCACCGTTCCGGCTGGTGTTCGCCGTGCAGGTGATCGCCATGGTGGGCACCAACCTCACCGTGGTCGCGGCCAACCTCCAGGTCTTCGCGCTGACCCGCTCCTCGCTGCAGGTCGGCCTGGTCAGCCTGGCGCTCGGGGTGGCCCTGCTGTTCGGGCTGCTGGCCGGCGGCGTGCTGGCCGACCGGGCGGGCAAACGGATGATCATCGTGACCACCCGGCTCGGCATGGTCGCGGTGCTCGGCGTGCTGGCCTGGAACTCCGCGCTGCCCGAACCGAGCCTGACCGTCATCTACGTGACCGCGGTGCTGGCCGGACTCGTCAACGGCCTCGGCGCGCCCGCGCTGATCGCGGCCACCCCCGCCCTGGTCGGCACGGACAACCTGGCCGCGGCCGGCGCGCTGACCGCGATCACCACCCAGATCGGCGCCATGGTCGGCCCGCTGCTGGCCGGGTTCATCGCCGAGGCCTGGGGTCTGGCGGTGTGCTTCGCCATCGACGCGGCCACCTTCCTGCTCGGCGCGCTGCTGCTGGCCTTCCTGCCCAAGCTCGGCCCGGACGGCTCGGCCGAGCACGCCCACCCCGTCCGCTCCATCGCCGAGGGCTTCGCCTTCCTGCGGCAGAGCCGGGTGGTCACCGGCCTGCTGCTGATCGACGTGTTCGCGATGGTCTTCGCCATGCCGTACGTGCTGTTCCCGGAGATGGGCCTGGCGGTCTTCGGCGGCGAGTTCGCCACCGGCCTGCTCTACGCCGCCCCCGCGGTCGGCGCCTTCCTGGCCGCGCTGACCAGTGGCTGGACCGCGACCGTGCGGGCCTCCGGCAAGGTGCTGATCGGCTCGGTCCTGTTGTGGGGCCTCGCGGTGATCGGCTTCGGGCTGAGCCCCGCGCTGTGGCTGGCGCTGCTGTTCCTCGCACTGGCGGGCGCGGCGGACACCATCTCGGAGATCCTGCGCCGCACCCTGTTGCAGCACTACACGCCGGAGCGGCTGCTGGGCCGGGTGGGCAGCATGTGGCTGGCCCAGGCCACCACCGGCACGGCGGCGGGCAACGCGGTGATGGGCGGGCTGTCCCGCGTGCTCGGCTCCGGCATGGCGCTGGTGACCGGTGGCGCAGCCTGCGTGGTGGGCGTGGTCGGCATCGCGATCGCCTTGCCTGAGCTGCGCAAAGCCACGCTGAGCGGACCGAGCGCGGAGGAGTCCGAACGCGTCACAGAAGGTTGCAAGGTTAGCTTTACCTAACCTAGGCTTCAGCTGTTCGGACAGTCGCGCAAGGAGTTGTGGATGAACCCGCTGGACGACGAGAACGGCACGTTCTACGCCCTCGTCAACGAGGAGGGCCAGTACTCGCTGTGGCCGGTCTTCGTGGACGTGCCCGCCGGCTGGACGATCGCCTTCGGCAAGGACACCAGGGCCAACTGCCTGGAGTTCATCGAGCGGACCTGGACCGACATGCGCCCGAGGAGCCTGGCCGAGGCCATGCGCGCGGCCGACTGACCCAGCCACTGACGTTCGCGAAGAGGAGAGCGCCAAAGTGCGGCGTACGTTGATGAACGGCAAGATCCACCGGGCCACCGTGACGCAGGCCGACCTGCACTACGTCGGCTCGGTGACCATTGACGCCAACCTCATGGAAGCGGCCGACATCGTCGAGGGCGAGGTCGTGCACATCGTCGACATCACCAACGGCGCCCGCCTCACCACCTACGCCATCACCGGCGAGCGGGGCAGCGGCGTGATCGGCATCAACGGCGCGGCCGCGCACCTGGTGCACCCGCAGGACATGGTGATCATCATGTCCTTCGCGGAGTTCACCGAGGAGGAGCGCGCGGCGCACGTGCCGCACGTGGTGCACGTGGACGCCGACAACCGGATCATCGCACTGGGCAGCGACCCGGCCGAGCCGGTGCCGGGCAGCGAGCAGCGCTCCGGCCGCGTGGTCGCCGCCGCGCACTGAGGACTCGCGGACGACACCGGTTCGGGGCCGGTGCCGAACGCCACCGAGGGCGGTCACCCGGGGTGCGGGTGACCGCCCTTCACTTGTGCGGCAACGGGATCAGCCGCCGGCGGCGGTGCGCAGCTTGGGCAGCACCTCGGTGATCAGCCAGGGGATGTTGCCCGGGGTCGGCGTGCGCAGGGCGTGGAAGGCCAGGCCGTCCAAGGAGATCCGGCCGCCTGCCTTGACCACGCGCAGGTTGCGGAACAGCGGGTTGGACTCCACCTCGCGCTCGTTGTCCGCCGAGCCGTCGTAGTTGATCAATAACAGGTCCACGTCCAGCTTGTCGTACTGCTCGGCGCTCAGCTCGGCCGCGAAGTTGCCGGGAAGTGCTTGCAGGGACTCCGGAATCCGCAGCCCGAACGCGCCGAGCTGCACCCCGGCCGGGTCCTTCGGCTCGCGCAGCGCGTACAGCTTGCCCGCGCCGGCGGCCTGGGCCATGGTGGCCCGTTTCCCTTGCAGCGCCGGGTTGTCCGCCCGGGTCTTGGCCAGCGCGGACTCGGTGCCGACGACCAGCTTGTCCGCCTCAGTGGACTTGCCAACCGCCTTGCCGACTTGGCGGGTCACCGCCTGCCAGCCGTCCTGGTAGGCGCCGAGCTCGAACGCGGTGGTCGGCACGAAGGCGCTCAGCCGCGCGTAGTACTTCTCCAGGTAGTAGTCGGTGTTGGCCAGGACCAGGTCCGGTTGCAGCTTGAGCACCTGTTCCGGGTCGAACCCGTTGTCGCCCGCGGTCAGCAGTTCCGGTGTGGCGCCGTTGAGCTTCGCCTTCGCCCACGGGGTGATGCCGCTGGGGTGCTCGTTGGACCTGGGCATGCCCACCGGCGTGATGCCCAGTGCCAGCAACGCGTCCTGGTCCACCTCGCCCAGCACCACGATCCGCTTCGGCGTCGCCGGGATCGTGGTGGTGCCGAGCTTGTGCGTCAGCGTCACCGGGTATCCGGCCGCCGCGGCAGGTGGGGGCGCCTCTGGCGCGCTGCTACACCCTGCCGCAACGACAAGGGCCGCGCTGACGAGCAGCGCGGCCCCGTTCCTGATCGCTGTGCTGGAAAGGCTCACCAGCTCAGTCTGGCATCAGGCGGTCGTCTTCTTCACCGCCTCGGACAGCTTCGGCACCATCTTGTCGATGGCCCACGGCACGCCCAGCGCGGACGGGTTGCGGATGGCGTAGAACTCGGGCAGGTCGACCACGATGTTGCCGCCCTTGCTGACCACCTTGAGCTTCTTGAACAACGCGTTCTGCTCGACGTCCTGCTGGTGCTGCTTGTTGTCGTTGTAGTAGGTGATCAGCACGCTCTGGTCCAGCAGGTCGTACTTCTCCGCACTCAGCTCGACCGCGAAGCTCTCCCCTGGCAGCTGCTGGATGGCGGGCGGCATGCTCAGGCCGAACTCGCCGAAGAGCTTGCTCGCGGAGTCCGCTGGCGACTTGAGCACCATGATCGTGCCCGTCTGCCCGGTGACGCCGAAGGCGAAGGTCTTCCCGCTCAGCTCCGGGTTGGACTTCTTCACGCCCGCGATCTTGCCCTCGACCTCAGCGACCAGCTTCTCCGCCTCGGCCGACTTGCCGACGGCCTGGCCGACCTGGCGGGTCACCTGCTGCCAGGTGTCCTCCACCGGACCGGTCTGGAAGGCCGTGGTCGGCACGATGTCGTTGAGCTTCTTCCAGTACTTGTCGATGTAGTAGTCGTAACCGGCCAGGATCAGGTCCGGTTCGAGCTTGAGGATCTGCTCGACGTCAAAACCGTTGTCCCCCGCGGTCAGCAGCTGCGGGGCCGCGCCGGTGATCTTGGCCTTGCTCCACGGCGAGATGCCGTCGGCCATGCCCGTCTTGACCGTCGCGATCGGCTGGATGCCCAGCGCCAGCAACGCGTCCTGGTCGGTCTCACCCAGTGTCACGATCCGCTTCGGCGCGGACTTGATGGTGGTGGTGCCGAGCTTGTGCGTGATGGTGATGGGGTATCCCGGCGCGGCACCGGCCGACGTGTCCTTCGGGGCGCCGGTGTCACCGCCGCCACCGCACGCGGACAGGCCCAGCGCCAGGGCCGCGCCCACCGCGAGCATACGAACGAGCCGACTCGACGACCTGTGCGTTCGCGTCGTCATACGGAGGTCCTTCTTTCGTAGTGAGCCGATTAGGTTAGCCAACCCTAATCCACTGGTGCGGTCGATCGATCACGGGACTGTCCGCTAGTGGTAACGGAACTACTCCACTTCCTCCAGCGCGGCGGTGAGCGCCGGGCCGAAGACCGCCACGGCGTCCGGGGACAGCAGCTCGTCGTGCGGGTACGGCAGCACCCGGTCATCGATCTTCCCCGCCACCTGCCCGGCCCAGCTCGTCGCGCCGGTCCCGGTGGACCCCTCGGCGCTGAACAACAGCAGCATGCCCCGGTGGGCGGGGTAGACCTGGCCGGGCAGCAGCCGGTCGTGCACCGTCCAGGCCCGGACCAGCGCCTCGGTGGTCGGCTCGTCCGCGCTCAGCCGCAGCCGGTCCCTGATCTGCCCGGCGTCGAGCGGCTCGTCCGGCGGCAGCGCGGGGTCGGCCGGCTGGGCGTCGAGCACCGCGAGCAGCGCGACCTGTTCGCCCTCGGCCTGGAGCAGTCCGGCCACGGCGTGCGCGAGCTGGCCGCCGAAGGACCAGCCGAGCAGGTGGTACGGGCCCTGTGGCTGCACGGTGCGGATCCGCCGCAGGTGTTCGCGGGCCAGCGCGTCGAAGCTGTCCACGGTCTCCCCGGCCACCACGGGCGACTGGAGGCCGTAGAGCGGCCGGTCCTCGTCCAGGTGCGGCACCAGCGCGGCGTAGGGCCAGGCCAGGCCGAAGCCGGGGTGGATGGCGAACAGCGGGGCCTTGCCGCCCTCGGCGCGCAGCGCGAGCAGCCCGGCCAGCGCCGGGTCGGCGCCGTCGGCCGCGCCGAGGCGTTCGGCCAGCGCGGCCACCGTGGGGGCGGCCATCACCGCGCCGACGGAGACCCCGTCGACCCCGGCCGCGCGGATCTGGCTGACCAGCCGCATGGCCAGCAGCGAGTGCCCGCCCAGCTCGAAGAAGCTGTCGTCCACGCCGACCTTGGGCACGCCGAGCACCTCGGCGAACACCTGGCACAGCACGGCTTCCCGCTCGGTGCGCGGTCCCCGGCCGGAGCCGCGCGCGCCGAAGTCGGGCGCGGGCAGCGCGGCCCGGTCGAGCTTGCCGTTGACGGTCAGCGGCAGCGCGTCCACCGCGATGAAGGCCGAGGGCACCATGTAGGCGGGCAGCCGCTGCCCGGCCCACTCGCGCAGCTCGGTCTCGCCCGCCGTGCCGACCAGGTAGGCGACCAGCCGCTTCACCCCGGCCAGTTCGCTGTCCACGGCGAGCACCGCGACCTGCCGGACACCGGGGTGCTCGGCCAGGGTGGCGTCGATCTCGCCGATCTCCACCCGGTAGCCGCGGATCTTGACCTGGTCGTCGGTGCGGCCCAGGAAGTCGATCGTGCCGTCGGCGCACCAGCGGACCAGGTCGCCGGTGCGGTACATCCGCTCACCCGGCGCGCCGAAGGGGTTGGCCACAAAGCGTTCCGCGGTGAGCGCGGCCCGGTCCAGGTAGCCGCGGGCCAGGCCGACCCCGGCGATGTAGAGCTCACCGGCCACGCCCGGCGGGACCGGCCGCAGGTACTCGTCGAGCACGTGCGCCCTGGTGTTCCAGATCGGGCGGCCGACCGTGGGCAGGTCCCGGTCGGTGGTGCCGCCGCCGAGGGTGTTGATGGTGTATTCCGTTGGGCCGTAGAGGTTGTAGCCCAGCACACCGGGGGTGTCCCGCAGGGTTTCCCACACCTGGTTGGACACCGCCTCGCCGCCGAGCAGCACCAGCAGCGGGCGGTGGCCGGGGTCCTGGTCGAGCAGACCGGCTTCGATGAGCTGCTGGCAGTAGGTCGGGGTCACGTTGACCACGTCGATGAGGTGCTCATCGCAGTAGGCGGTGAGCGCCTCGGCGTCCCTGCGCAGCTCCTCGTCGCACACGTGCACCTCGTGGCCCTCGACCAGCCAGAGGAGCTCTTCCCAGGACATGTCGAAGGAGAAGGACACGGTGTGCGCGATGCGCAGCCGCCGCCCGGCTTCGGCGACCACCGGGTCGAAGATCGCGGCCCGGTGGTTGAACTGCATGTTGGTCAGCCCGCGGTAGGGGGTGACCACGCCCTTGGGCTTGCCGGTGGAGCCGGAGGTGTAGATGACGTAGGCCGGGTGGTCCAGGCTGAAGACCGGTCGTTCCTCCGCGCTGAGATCGTTGCCGGACAAGGCGTTCAGCTCGTCCTCGGCGGTGTCCAGCAGCACCGCCGGCGCGGCCGTGGCGGGCAGCGTGGCGGCGACCTCGGTGGTGCTGACCAGGCACACGGCCCGCGCGTCGGCGAGCATGAAGGCCAGTCGCTCGGCGGGGTAGTCCAGGTCCAGTGGCAGGTAGGCGGCACCGGTCTTGAGCACCGCGAACAGCGCGGCCACCATGTCGGCCGAGCGCGGCAGGCCAAGGGCCACCACGGTTTCCGGCCCGGCGCCCCGGTTGCGCAGCAGGCGGGCGATCCGGTTGGCGCGCTCGTTGAGCTGCGCGTAACTCCAGCGGACCTCCCCTGGCAGCCCAGGGTTGGCCACCAGGGCGGAGGCGGCCGGGGTGCGCGCGGCCTGCTGTTCGAGCAGGTCGGCGATGGTGAGCTCGGGGAAGGCACGGCCGGTGTCGTTCCAGGCGGCCAGGCGGGCGCCTGCCGCGCCGAGCACGTCCAGCTCGCTCATCCGCAGCTCGGGGTCGGCGGTGACCCGGTCGAGCAGGTCGAGCAGCCGGTCCAGCAGGGTGGCCGCGGTGGCCTGGTCGAACAGGTCGGCCGCGTACTCCACGTCCAGGCCCATGCCGTCGGTGTCCGAGCCGTAGTCGCGTAGCACGAAGTCCAGGTCGAACTTGGCGGTCGGCGGGTCGAAACGGCCGTCGGCCACGGTCAGGCCGGGGAAGCTCGCGCCGCCGGTGCCCTGGTTCTGGTAGCCGACCATCACCTGGAACAGCGGGTTGCGGGAGAGCGTGCGGGTCGGGTTGAGCGCCTCGACCAGCCGGTCGAAGGGCAGCTCGGCGTGGCTGAGCCCGGCGATGTCGGTGTAGCGGACCCGGTCCAGCAGCTCGCCGAAGCTCGGGTTGCCGCTGACGTCGGCCCTGATCACCAGGGTGTTGACGAAGAACCCGATGAGGTCGTTGAGCTGTTCGTTGTCCCGGCCGGCCGCCGGGCAGCCCAGCGGGATGTCCACGCCGCCGCCGTAGCGGTGCAGCAGCGCGGCCACCGCGGTCTGGAACACCATGAACACGCTGGCGTCCCGGCTCCTGGCCAGCCGCCGCAGCCGCACCGCCAGCTCGGGGCCGATGTGCCGTTCGATGGTCTCGCCCTGGAAGCTGGCCACCGCGGGGCGCGGCCGGTCCAGCGGCAGGGACAGCTCCTCCGGGATGCCGGCCAGCGCCTGCCGCCAGTACGCGAGCTGCTTGCTGTGCAGGCTGTTCGGGTCCTCCGGCGAGCCGAGCAGGGCGCGCTGCCAGAGCGCGTAGTCGGCGTACTGCACCGGCAGCGGGGCCAGTTCCGGCGCCTGGCCGGCGTGCCGGGCGGCGTAGGCGGTGGTGAGGTCCTCGACGAAGGGCCGCATCGACCACTCGTCGAAGGCGATGTGGTGGAACACGGCCAGCAGCACCGAGTCCTCGGCGCCGAGGGAGAGCACGGCCAGCCGGACCGGGTGGCCGGTGGCCAGGTCGAAGGGCTCGGCGATGGTCGCGGCCACCGCGGCGTCCAGCTCGGCCTCGCTGACCGCGGTTACCGTGACCCGGGGATCGATCTCGGTGACCGGCAGGATGCGCTGGTACGGCGTGCCCTCGTGCAGTTCGATCACCGTGCGCAGGCTCTCGTGCCTGGCCAGCACATCGCCGAAGGCGGCGCGCAGCGCGTCCAGGTCGAGCACGCCGGTGAGCCGGATGCCGGTGGGCACGGTGTAGGCGGCGCTCGCGGTGTCCAGCTGGTCGAGCAGCCACAGTCGCTGCTGGGCGAAGGACAGCGGGACCCGCGCCGGCCGCTGGCCCGTGGCGAGCACCGGGACCGCGGAGCGGGGCGCGCTGCCCAGCGCCTTGGCGGCCAGCTCGGCCACGGTGGGCGCGGTGAACAGGTCCCGGATGGCCAGCTCCACGTCCAGCGCGGTGCGGGCCTTGCCGATCAGCCGGGCGGCCAGCAGCGAGTGGCCGCCGAGGTCGAAGAAGTTGTCGTGCACGCCGACCTTGGGCACGCCGAGCACCTGGGCGAACAGCTCGCACAAGGCTTCCTCGGTAGGGCTGTCGGGCGCGCGGCCGCCACCGGCGCCCGCGGCCAGGTCGGGGCTGGGCAGGGCGCGGCGGTCCAGCTTTCCGTTGGTGGTCAACGGCAGCCGCTCCATGGTGACCAGCGCGGCAGGCACCATGTAGTCGGGTAGCACCGTCTTGAGGTGCTCGCGCACCCTGGCCACCAGGCCGGTGTTGTCGCGGGCCGCCGACGGGTTGTTGGCGTAGCCGCTCAGCGCGGCCCTGCGGGTGCGGGTGGGCGCGTAGGCGTCCAGCAGGATCTCGTCGGTGGCCAGGGTGAACACCGCGTCGAAGCTGCCGTCGGTGGTGTCGGACCAGGTGAGCAGCAGCCGGTAGCCGGTCCGCTCGGCCAGTTCGCACAGGGCCTCGGGTTCCACCCCGGCGGCGGTGTCCGGGCGCAGCAGGCGCTGGGCGACCGCGATGGGCGATCCGGCCTCCAGCGCGCGCTGGGCGGCGACCTCGGCGGTGAGGCGGGCGTTGGGGATGCGGGTGACCCGCAGCGAGTCCGGTCGCTCGGCCAGCCGGGAGACCAGGTCCACGGCGCTGTCCCACACCAGCTTTGGACAGTCCACAACGGACAGTGCGTCCGCGCCTGCCTTGCGCAGCACCACGTCGTAGCGGTGCCGGGACAGCTCGTTGTGCATGTGCCCGCGCTTGATCCGCAGGTCCGCGCCGGCCAGCGTGGGCAGGTGGTCGGACAGGGCGGTGAAGTAGTCCGGGTCGACCAGCAGCTCCTTCTCCAGCAGCACCGCGCGCTCGATCGCCTTGCGCAGCGCGGCCTCCTCGGTCCCCTCGCCGGTGCGGCCGAGCTGGATCGCGGTGTGGAAGGTGCGGGCCAGCCGCAGGTTGCGCACATCGCCGATGAACAGCGCGCCGCCGGGGGCGAGCAGGTCCATCGCCTTGCCGATGACCTCGGTGAGGTAGTCGACGTTCGGGAAGTACTGGATCACCGAGTTGATCACGATGGTGTCGAAGTGCCCGACCGGCAGGCCGTCGGTGTCGTGCGCGGCCCGCACGCTCAGCTCGACCTTGGCGGCCAGGTCCGGGTCGGCCAGCAGGTCCCGGCGCAGCTTCTCGATCACCGGGGCGGCGAAGTCGCAGGCCCAGTAGGACTCGGTGTGCTGGGCCAGGCCGGAGAGCAGCAGGCCGGTGCCGACGCCGATCTCCAGCAGCCGCTTCGGCTTGAGCTCCAGGATGCGTTCCAGGGTGGCGGCCCGCCACTCGCTCATGTCGGTGAACGGGATGGGCGCGCCGTCGTAGCTGCTGTCCCAGCCCGCGTAGTCCTCCTCGAAGACCGCGGTCGGGATCTCGGTGTACTCGTCGCTGTAGATCTGCCGCCACTCGGCGATCTGCTCGGCCTCCACCTCGGCGCGGATGTCCTCGTCGGTGGCCTCGGCCGGCACCAGGTAGCCGAGAAGTCGTTTCACGCCGGGAAGATCGGTGTCCGCGGCGATCACCGCGGCCTGGGCGACCTCGGGGTGCGCGGCCAGCGCGCTCTCCACCTCGCCGATCTCCACCCGGTAGCCGCGGATCTTGACCTGGTCGTCGGTGCGGCCCAGGAAGTCCAGGTTGCCGTCCTGCCGTTCGCGCACCAGGTCGCCGGTGCGGTACATGCGCTCGCCTTGCGCGCCATAGGGATCGGCGATGAAGCGGTCCGCGGTGAGGCTGGGGCGCTTGAGGTAGCCGCGGGCCAGGCCCACGCCGGAGATGTACAGCTCACCGGGCACGCCCACCGGGACCGGGCGCAGGTAGGCGTCCAGGATGTAGGCGCGGGTGTTCCAGATCGCCTTGCCCACGGTGGAGGTCGCGCTGTCCTCGGTGCCGCCGCCGAGGGTGTTGATGGTGTATTCCGTTGGGCCGTAGAGGTTGTAGCCGAGCACGCCCGGGGTGTCGCGGAGGGCGGACCAGACCTGTTCGGAGACGGCCTCGCCGCCGAGCAGCACCAGCACCGGGCGGTGGCCGGGGTCCTGTTCCAGCAGCCCGTTGTCGATCAGCTGCTGGCAGTAGGTCGGCGTGACGTTGATGACGTCGATGAGGTGCCGGTCGCAGTAGGCGGTCAGCGCCAGCGCGTCCCTGCGCATGTCCTCGGTGAGCACGTGCACCTCGTGGCCCTCGACCAGCCAGAGCAGTTCTTCCCAGGACATGTCGAAGGAGAAGGACACCGTGTGCGCGATCCGCAGGCGTCGTCCGGCCTGCGCGACCACCGGGTCGAAGATGGCCACCCGGTGGTTGAACTGCATGTTGGTCAGGCCGAGGTAGGGGGTGACCACGCCCTTGGGGCGGCCGGTGGAGCCGGAGGTGTAGATGACGTAGGCCGGGTGCGCCAGCCGGTGCGGGTCGGTGCGGTTGAACCCGCGCCGCTCGGCGTCGGCCAGGTCCGTGCCGGGCAGCGCGTCCAGCTCGGCGGCGATCTCCGCGGAGTCCAGCAGGACGTGCGGGATCTCGGTGTGCGGCAGGGTCGGGTCGACGTCCACAGTGGACAGCACGTAGAGCGGCACGGTGTCGGTGAGCATGAACTCCAGCCGGTCGGCCGGGTAGTCCAGGTCCAGCGGCAGGTAGGCGGCACCCGTCTTGAGCACCGCGAACAGCGCGGCCACCATGTCCGAGGATCGGGGCAGGCCAAGGGCCACCACGGTTTCCGGCCCCGCGCCGTGCTGGACCAGCCAGCGGGCGATCCGGTTGGCCCGCTCGTTCAGCTCGGCGTAGGTGTGGGTGGTCTCGCCGAAGACCAGCGCGGTCGCCTCGGGCGTGCGTGCGGCCTGCTGCTCCAGCATGTCCGCGATGGTGATGTCCGGCACCGGGTTGGCGGTGCTGTCCCAGCCCGCGCGCAGCAGCGCCAGCTCGTCGCCGACCAGCACGTCCACCGCGGCGCAGGAGGCCTGCGGGGTGTCGGCCAGTGCGGTGAGGATGCTCAGGTAGCGCTCGGCCAGGCGCTCGATCTCGGTGCGGCTGAACACATCCCGGTGGAACATCACCCGCAGCTCGGTGGTGACGCCGGGGTTGACCACCATGGTGACCGGGTAGTGCGTGGCGTCGAGCACCTCGTGGTCGCGCACCCGCAGCGAGCCGTCCGGCCCGAAGCCGCGTTCCTTGGACGGGCGCGGGAAGTTCTGGAACACGAACAGGGTGTCGAACAGGGTGCCGATACCGACCAGGCCCTGCACGTCGGTGAGCCCGAGGTACGGGTAGTCGAAGAGCTCGGCCTGCTCCTCCTGCACCCGGCGCAGCACCGACTCCAGCGGGTCGGTCGCGCCCAGCTGGACTCGCACCGGCACGGTGTTGAACAGCAGGCCGACCGTGGTCTCCACACCGGCCACGTCGGGGTGGCGGCCGGAGACCGAGGCGCCGAAGACCACGTCGTCGCGGCCGGTGAGCCTGCCCAGCAGCATCGCCCACGCGGTCTCGTACAGCGTGCTCGCGGTGACCCCGGACTCGCGCATCCGCTTGGCCAGCCGGGCGGCCAGGTCGGCTGGCAGTTCCAGGTGGATCTCGTCCGCGGCGGTGAGGTCCACCGCGCGGCTGTCCGCGCCGGGCGCCAGCAGGGTGGGCTCGGTGAGGCCGTCCAGGTTGCGCCGCCAGGCCGCCCGGGCCTGGTCGTGGTCCTGCGCGGTGAGCCAGTGCAGGTAGTCCCGGAACGGGGTGGCCGGCCGGGCGGCCTCGGCGGCCGGGTCGGTGTAGAACTCCAGCAGGGTGCTCAGCAGCAGACCGCCGGACCAGCCGTCCAGCAGGATCAGCTCGGAGGTCATCACCAGCCGGTGCTCGCCCGCGCCGACGGTGGCCAGGCCGAAGCGGATCAGCGGCGGCCGGTCGGCGTGGAAGGGCCTGGACCGCTGCTCGGCGACGAAGGCCTGGAACGCGGCATCGTCCTGAGTGGACAGATCGGCGTACTCGAACGGGGTGTCGAACCCGGCGGGGATGAACTGCACGGCGGGGGCGTCGTCGGCGGTGGCGAACCCGGCGACCAGGTTGGGGTACTTGGCCAGGGACAGCCGCACCGCCTCGCGGAAGCGGTCCGGGTCCAGGGTGCCGGTCAGGTGCAGCACGGCCTGCTGCACGTAGACGTCCCGCTCGGCGCCGTCGAGCATCAGGTGGAAGAGCAGGCCCTCCTGCAACGGCGAGAGCGGCAGCGCCTCCACCGCGCCGGGCGGCAGCGCGACCGCGGGCGCGGCGGCGGGCTCGTGCGCCAGCAGTGCCTTGCCCCAGGCGGAGAGCAGCGCCTCGGCGTCGAGCTCGGGCAGCGCGGCCGGGTCCCAGGAGACCGTGGCGCGCACGCGCTCGCTGTTGCGGTCGAACCAGGCGCCGATCCGCAGCAGGTAACGCGCGGCGTTGTCCGGCACCGGCTCCCCAGCTCCGGGGTCCGGGTCGTCGCCGAGGTCGGTGATGCCGTACTCGATGAGGATCGCGGCCTCGGCCAGGTCGGCGAAGGTGGCCGAGGTGCTGCCGCTGAGGTACTTGGCCACGCCGAACTCGGTGGCCGCCGCGGCCTCGACCGCCACCGCGCGTGCGCCCGCACCGTCCACATCGGACAGCTCGCCCGGGCCGAACAGGACGGGGAACACCCGGCGCAGGTTGCCCAGCACACCGGGGCGGTCGCGGTCGGACTCGCTGACGTCCACCAGCAGGCCGTCGGTGGCGCCCAGGTGCGGGACCAGGTCGAGCAGCACCCGCGCGCGCAGGCCCTCGGTGACCGCCACCTCGTTCAGCGGCAGCACCCGCTCGACCGTGCGCTGCGGCCCGCTGGGCTCACCGTCGCTCACCCAGGGCGCGGCCAGGTCCAGCTCGTCGACCCGGTCGGCCAGCTCCAGCCACGGCTCCACCCGGTCGGCCAGACCCGGGTCGCGGGCCAGGGTGTCCAGCGCGGCCAGGTGCTCCCCGGTGCCGGAGGTGCTCGGCTTGCCACCGGCGAGCGCGGCGCGCAGGTCAGCGACCAGCACCGCCCAGCCCTCACCGTCCACATCGGACTCATGTGCGGCGACCACGAGCAGCCCGTCCCGCTCCGCGCCCCGGTCCACCCAGGCGGCGGCCAGCGCGGCGTCACTGTCGAGCGAGGCCGCGGTGCGCTGCTTCGCCTCGGCGAGCTCGGCGGCGGTCCCGGCCCAGCGCAGCTCGCCGCGGTGCCGCAGCACCTCGTGCGCCTCGATCACGGCGCGCACGGCGGCCTGCACCTCCGCCGCACCGCTGCCTGAGGGGCCGGCGACCACGCGCAGGGCGGGCGCGGGGGTGCCGGTGAACGCCTCGTCCAGCCAGGCGGCCGCCGGGGTGTCGGCGAGGTGGATCTGACCGGATGATGCGCTCAACTCTTCGGCTCCGATTCTGCTGGTGCGGTCACTGCGGCCGACCACAGCCCGAGCAGCGCGCTGGCGGCCGCCGGGTCGAGGTCGGGGGAGAACTGGAGGTCGAGCAGCACGCCATCCGCCCGGACCTGGTGGGTGGCCACGAGCACGCGCCCGGCCGGGAACAGCGGATCCGGCGCGCCGGCGCGCAGCAGCACCGCGGCGTCCCGGTGTCCGCGTAACGCCTTGGACCCGGCCCTGCTGGCGTGCCGGAGCAGGCCGAACTCGTGGCCGCGGTCGGCCCAGTAGCGCAGCTCCAGCTCGGTCTCCGCGCGCGGGGCGGCTGCGGCGGTGAAGGCGAACGGGTGGATGTGGCTCAGCGGCCCGACCGTGCCGGAGAGGTCACCGGCCGCGCCCTTCGCGCCGGTGCGCGGGTCTGCCTCGCGGTCGATCCGCAGCCGGGTCCCGTCCGCGCCGGACCAGGTGCGCAGCGCCTCGATGAAGGCCGCCGCCACCGTGTCCGGATCGGCTGCCACGGTTTCGCTGACCCGGCCGCCGTCGCTTGCTGCCAGTGCTGCGGCGGGAATCGGGTCGGTGGTCTCGTGCAGGGCGGCGGTCCACTCCGGCAGTGCGGCGGCCACCTCGTTGGCCTGCGCGGCCAGATGCTCGGTCCAGGCCCGGAAGGTGGTCGGCGGCGGGGGTAGCGTTTCCCCGGCCAGCACGGCGGTGAGCTCGTCCGCGATCAGTTCCAGTGAGGGCTGGTCCACCGCCAGCCCGTGCCCGGTCAGCGTGACGCCGTCCGGGGTCAGGTCGAGCCGGAGGGTGGCGCCCCTGGTGATGTCGACCTCGGTCAGGTCCGGCTCGCCGGGCTGGATCTCGGCCCGCCACAGGCGTTTGTTGCTCGGGTCCACCACCAGGTGCAGTGCCTCGTGCCGGGCCAGCACGGTGGCCGCGGCGGCCCGCAACTGCTCTTCGGTGGCCTCGATGGCCCTGGTGATGGAGACCAGCAGGCCGTTGACGCCCAGCTCGCTCTGCCGCAGCCAGTGCAGCAGCGGCGGCGGGGTCACCGGGCCGGTCGTGATCGCCGGGGGCGCGCACAGCTCGGCCAGCGCGGCCACCGTGCGGTGTTTGAACACCTCGCGCACCGACAGCGCCAGCCCGGCCTCCTTGGCCTTGGCCACCAGCAGCGCCGCGCTGATGCTGTCACCGCCAAGGCTGAAGAAGCTCTCGCGCACGTCCAGGGCAGCCAGGCCGAGCTGCTCGGCGAACAGCCGGGCCAGGGTGGCCTCGGTCGGCGTGGCCGGTTCGGTGGCCGCCGCGGCCTGCGGGGCGGGGTCGGGCAGCCGGGCGCGGTCGAGCTTTCCGTTGGGGTTCTTGGGGAACTCGGCCAGCGGCACCAGCAGCGCGGGCACCAGGTAGTCCGGCAGCCTGCCCGCGAGCCGCTCGCGCAGCACGGCCGGATCGGGCTCGGTGCCCGGCGCCGCGATGAAGTAGCCGATCAGCCGGAGCGCGCCGCCAGGTCCGGGCCGGGCAACCACCACCGCCTTGTCCACCTCCGGCTCGGCCAGCAGCGCGGCCTCGATCTCACCGGGCTCGATCCGGAAGCCGCGGATCTTGACCTGGCTGTCCGCCCGGCCGAGGAACTCGATCACCTCGCCGCGGCGGCGGGCCCGGTCGCCGGTGCGGTACAGCCGGGAGCCGGGCGGGCCGAAGGGGTTGGGCAGGAAGCGTTCCGCGGTCCGGCCGGGCTGGCCGAGGTAACCGCGGGCCAGTCCGTGCCCGGCCAGGTACAGCTCACCGGCCACCCCCGGCGGCACCGGCCGGAGCGCGTGGTCGAGCACGTAGGCCTGGGTGTTGGCCACCGGCACGCCGATCGGCACCGGGCCCGCGCCGGGGCTGCCGACCTGCGCGAGGCTGTCGCCCGCAGCCTCCGAGCAGCCGTAGAGGTTGACCAGCCTGGCCAGCGGCCAGCGCGCGGCCACCTGCCCGGCCAGCTCGGCGGAAAGCGCCTCACCGCTGGAGATCCAGGTGCGCACCGAGCCCAGCGTGCCCTCGGGCGCGGTGCGCAGCAGTGCGGAGAGCAGGCTGGGCACCACGGTTACCAGGTCCACCGCGTGCCGGTCGATCAGCTCGACGAGCGCGGCCGGATCGCTGACCGCGGCGTCATCGGCCAGCACCACGGTGTCCCCGGCGACCAGGCCGCCCAGCAGCTCGGTGGAGCCGTCGATGAAGCTCAGCGAGCTCTTCGCGATCCGCACCCCACCGGCCAGCTCCCGGCCCCAGTCCAGGCGGTTGGCCAGCGCGGTCTGGGTGCCTGCGACCGCCTTGGGACGCCCGGTGGAGCCGGAGGTGAACACCAGGTAGGCCGGATGCTCACCGTGGATCTCCACCGGTGGCCGGGCCGGCCCGGTGGCCTCCGGCGGGCAGGTGTCCGTGAGCCCGAACTCGGCGGCGAACTCCGGCCGGCACACCACCAGCGCGGGCCGCGCGTCGGCCAGCATCAGCTCGATGCGGTCCCGCGGGTAGCCCAGGTCAACCGGCAGGTAGGCGGCGCCGGTCTTGACGATCGCCAGCAGCGCCACCACCAGCTCCGCGGTGCGCGGCAGCGCCAGCGCGACGATCCGCTCCGGTCCGGCGCCCCTGGCCGCCAGCGCGTCCGCGAGCCGTTCGGCCCTCCGGTCCAGTTCGGCGTAGCTCAGCGACTCCGCGCCCGCCAGCACCGCGGTGGCTTCCGGGGTGCGCGCGACCTGCGCGGCGAACAGGGCGGCCGGGTCGGGCGCGGTCAGCTCGGTGGCGATGCCGGGCGCGGTCACGGCGGCCAGCTCGGCCCCGGTCATGATGTCCACTGTGGACAGTGCGCGGTCCGGTTCGGCCAGCGCGGTGCGCAGCAGCAGCTCCAGCCGGTCGATCAGGCGCTGCACGGTGCCGTGGTCGAACAGGTCCTTGGCGTAGACGGCGAACCCGTCCAGTCCGGCGGACTCGGTCTCGGTGAAGTACAGGTCCAGGTCGAACTTGACCCCGCCGGTGTCCGGCAGGAACGGCTGGGTGGTCAGGCCGGGCAGTTGGAGCTCCAGGTCGTCGGCGCGCTGGTGGATCAGCATCACCTGGAACAGCGGGTGCCGGGACAGCGAGCGCTCCGGCGCGACCCGCTCCACCACCCAGTCAAAGGGCACGTCGGCGTGCGCGAAGGCGTCCAGGTCGGTGGCGCGAACCCGGCCCAGCAGCTCGGTGAAGCTCGGGTCGCCAGAGAGGTCGGTGCGCAGCACCAGCGTGTTGGCGAACAGGCCGACCAGGGGTTCCAAGTCCGCGTCGCCGCGGCCGGTGATCGGCGAGCCGAGCGGGATGTCCGTGCCCGCGCCGAGTTTGCTCAACAGCGCGGCCAGCGCCGCGTGCAGCACCATGAACACGCTGGCGCCCTGCCGGGCCGCGAGCGCGCGCATCGAGTCCAGCAGCTCCTGGGGCAGCTGGAACTGGACCAGCCCGCCGCGGTGGCTGGCCTCCGCCGGTCGCGGCCGGTCGGTGGGCAGGGACAGCTCGGCAGGCGCGCCGGCCAGGGTCCGCGCCCAGTAGTCGAGCTGGCGACCGGCCACCGAGTCCGCCTCGGTGCGGACACCGAGGATCTCCCGCTGCCACACCGCGAAGTCCGCGTACTGCACCGGAAGCTCAGGCCAGCTCGGCTCCTGCCCGGCGGCCCTGGCGGTGTAGGCCTCGCCAAGGGTGGCCAGCAGCGGACCGAAGGACCACTCGTCCGCCGCGGAGTGGTGCAGCAGCAACACGAGCTCCCACTCCCGCTCGCCGGTCCGGGCCAGGCTCACCCGCACCGGCAGCTCGGTGTCCAGCCGGAAGGTGTGCTCAGCTGCCGTGCCGAGATCGTCCACAATGGACACCGAGAGCAGTTCACCGGCCTCGGCGGGGGAGAGGATCCGTTGCACCGGAAGGCCGTCCGGTCCTTCGATCAGCAGGGTGCGCAGCGCCTCGTGCCGGGTGACCACATCGCCGAAGGCCGCCCGCAGCGCGCCCAGGTCCACCGGCCCGCGCACCCGCACGCCCAGCGGCAGCCCGTAGGAGGTGGACGGGCCGCGCAGCTTCTCCTCGAACCACAACCCGGTCTGCGGGAACGAAGCGGGCACCACCTCGGGCCGCCGCACCTCGCGCACCGCTGGCCGGGTGTCCGTGGCCGAGGGCAGCCGGGCGGCCAGCTCGGCCACGGTCGGCGCGTCGAACAAGGCCCGCAGGTCCAGCTCCACCGACAGCAGGGCGCGCACCCGGCCGATCACCTTGGTGGCCAGCAGCGAATGCCCGCCCAGTGCGAAGAAGTCGTCGTCGATGCCGATCTTCGGCAGCCCGAGCACCTCGGCGAACACCCCGCACAACACCCGTTCCCGCTCATCCCGGGGGCCGCGGCCGGAGACCTGCGCGCCGAGGTCGGGCTCGGGCAGCGCGCGCCGGTCCAGCTTGCCGTTGACCGTGACCGGCAGCTCGTCCATGGCCACGAAGGCCGCCGGCACCATGTAGTCCGGCACCCGCTCGGCCACCCCGGCCCGTAGCGCCGCCAGGTCCACCTCGGCGGCCGGCACGAAGTAAGCGACCGGAAGTCCTTGGCGCACCACGACCACGCACTGCGCGACCTCGGCCTGCGCGGCCAGCGCGGCCTCGATATCGCCCAGCTCCACCCGGAAACCGCGGATCTTGACCTGGTCGTCTACCCGGCCGAGGCAGTCCAGGCTGCCGTCGGCCAGCCAGCGCGCCAGGTCCCCGGTCCGGTACATCCGGCTGCCCGCCGGGCCGTAGGGGTTGGCCGTGAAGCGCTCCGCGGTCAGGCCAGGCCGGCCCGCGTACCCGCGTGCCAGCTGGGTCCCGGCCAGGTACAGCTCGCCGGTGACACCCGGCGGCACCGGCCGCAGCCGCTCGTCCAGCACGTAGGCCTGGGTGTTGTGGAACGGCCGCCCGATCACCGGTGTGCCGGTCACCTCGGCCGAGGTGGCCCAGATGGTGGCCTCGGTGGGGCCATAGACGTTCGTCACCCGCGCGGCGACCGCGCGCAGCTCGTCCGCGGTAGCCGGGGGCAGCGCCTCGCCGCCGACCAGCACCCGCAGGCCGCGCAGCAAAGCCGGTTCCTGGGTCAGGATCGCGCCGAAGAGCGAGGGCGTGGCCTGGATGACGGTGGCCCCGGAGTCGGCGGCCAGCCTGGCCAGCCGGGCAGGGTCGCGCACGGCGTCCTTGGTGGCCAGCACCACCTGGGCGCCGGAGACCAGCGGCAGGTAGATCTCCAGGGCCGCGATGTCGAAGGCGATCGTGGTCACCGCGAGCAGCCGGTCGGACCCGGCGAGCGGCGTCAGATCGTCCATTGTGGACAGAAAGTTGGCCAGCGCGGAGTGCGGGATGGCCACGCCCTTGGGGCGGCCGGTGGAACCGGAGGTGTAGATGGTGTAGGCGAGCTGGTCCGGCCGCAGCCGCCCGTGCGGCTCCGCGTCCAGCGTGTCCCAGCCCGGCCGGTCCAGCACCAGCTGGTCAGGGCCGGGGACCCGGTCGGCCAGCGCGGCGGTGGTGAGCACGCAGGCCGCGCCCGCGTCGGTGATCATGTAGTGCAGCCGGTCGGCCGGGTGGTCGGCGTCCAGCGGCAGGTAGGCCGCGCCGGACTTGAGCACGCCGAGCAGCGCCACCACCAGCTCGGGGGTGCGCGGCAGCAGCAGCGCCACCACCGACTCCGCGCCGATTCCCTTGGCGCACAGGGCTGCTGCCAGTCGCTCGGCGCGGTGGTCCAGCTCGGCGTAGGTCAGGGTGGCCCCGTCCTCGCCGCGCACCGCCACCGCCTCCGGGGTGCGCCGGACCTGCGCCTCGAACCGGTCCACCACCGTGGTCTCCGGCACCACGCGCTCGGTGTCGTTCCACTCGGCGAGCTGGTGGAGCAGGTCTTCCTGTGGCAGCAGGGGAAGTGCGCTGATCGGAGTGTCCGGAGTGGACAGTGCGGCGGCGAGCAGGTGCTCCAGGTGGTCCAGCAGCCGACTGATCCGGTCCGCCTCGAACAGGTCCAGCCGGTAGGTGGCCTCCACCAGCAGCCCGTCCGGCCGCAGGAACGCCTCCAGCCACAGGTCGAACTGGGCGCCGTCGTTGCGGATGTGCTCCCAGTCCGACTCGATGCCCGGCAGGTCGAGGCCGCCGATGCGCTGGGCCAAGAACAACAACATCACGTCGAAGAGCGGACCGCGGCCGCGGCGGCGTTCCGGGCGCAGGTCGTCGATCAGCTTGTCGAAGGGCAGTCCCTGGTGGGCGAACCCGTCGGTGGCGGTGCGCCGCACCTGGCCGAGCAGCTCGCGGAAGGTCGGGTCGCCGGAGACGTCGGTGCGCAGCACCAGGGTGTTGCCGAAGTTGCCGACCAGGTGCTGGACCTGCGCGTGCCCCCGGTCCATCACCGCCGAGCCCAGCGGGATGTCGGTCGCCCCGGTGTAGCGCCGCAGCAGCACCGAACAGGCCGCCACCATGATCATGAACGGCGTGACGTTCTCACTGGCCGCGACCGTGCGCAGCCCCTGCGCCACCGCGGGGTCGAACCACTTCGCGACCAGCCCGCCGCGTTCGGAGCCACTGGCCGGGCGCGGGTGATCCGTCGGCAGGTCAAGGGGTTCCGGGGCGGGGGTGAGCTGCTCGCGCCAGTACGCCAGGTCGGCCTTGCTGCTCTCGGTCGGCCAGCGGGACTGCTCCCAGGCCGCGTAGTCGGCGAACTGCACCTCCACCGGCGGCAGCCCGCTGGGCTGGCCGGTGACCTCGGCCCGGTACAGCGCGGAGAGCTCGTGTGAGAGCACGCCCCAGGTGCCGCCGTCCCAGGCGATGTGGTGCACCACCAGGATCAGCGCCAGCTCCCGCTCGGCGAAGCGGAGCAGCGCCAGCCGGATCGACTCCTCTGCGGAGAGGTCGTAGGGCACCGCGGCCAGCCGCTCGGCCGCCGCCCGCCCGGCCGCGGCCCATTCGGACTCCGGCAGCGACGTGTGATCCGTCACGGGCAGCTCGACCCGGTAGTCCGCGGTGACCACCTGGTGCGCGGTCCCGTCGGCCTCGGCGAGGTAGCGGGTCCGCAAGATCTCATGCCGGTCCACCAGCGCTTGCAGCGCGCGGTGCAGCGCCGGCACGTCCACTGGGCCGGACAGCCGGACCAGCAGCGGCACGTTGTAGGTGGTGGAGTGCGGAAACGTCCGCTGGTGCACCCACATGCTCTGCTGCGCGAAGGACAGCGGGGTGCGCGCGGAGCGGTCCCTCGGGGTGATGCGGTCCGGTGACGAGTCCTCGGCGATGCCGGCCTTGGCCATCAGCTGGCGCATCAATGCGCGTCGCTTCGCTGCGGCGTCGGTCCGCGCGCCCGGTTCGTTCGTCATCAGTCGTTGTCCTCGGAGAGCGCGGGGAGCAGGGTCTATGAGGCTAACCTTGCTTAGGTTAGCCTTCCTTTTGCAAGAGGCCAGTGTGCCATGCAGCCTGGATCACAAGGGAGTACAAGCCCGTGCCGAGCAGCCCGACCGCCGATGACCTGCGCCGCGAAGTGGCACAACTGGTGGACCGCACCCCGGAGGAGCTCCAGGACGCGGACAACCTCATCGAGCTGGGGCTGGACTCGATCCGGCTGATGCGGCTGGCCGGGCAGTGGCGCAAGCGCGGCATCGAGGTGACCTTCGCCGAGCTGGCCGAGCGGCCGAGCCTGGGGGAGTGGTTCGACCTGCTCAGCGAGCGCCTCGCCCCGGCGGTTGCTCCTACCGCGCCCGCGGCCTCGGCGGCCCGGTTCGACAGCGCCGCGCCGTTCCCGCTGGCGTTGATGCAGCACGCCTACTGGGTGGGCCGTGGCGACGGGCAGGCCCTAGGTGCGGTGGCCGCGCACCTGTACGTGGAGTTCGACGGCGGAGACGTCGATCCCGACCGGCTGATCCCGGCGGTGCGCGCACTGGTCCAGCGGCACGGCATGCTGCGCGCCCGGCTCACCGACGACGGGCACCAGCGCATCCAGGACCAGCCCAGCGCTGACTCGCTCACCGTCGAGGACCTGCGGGAACTCGACGCGGCGGCGGTTGAGGCGCGGCTGGCGGAGCTGCGCGAGGCCTGGTCGCACCAGATCCTGGACATCGAGGGCGGGCAGGTCTTCGCCCTCCAGCTCACCCGGCCGCCCGGCGGGCGGACCCGGCTGCACGTGGACGTGGACATGGTGGCCGCGGACGCGCTCAGCTTCCGGGTGCTGCTGGCCGACCTCGCCGCGCTGTACCAGGGTGCCGAGCTGGCGCCGATCGACTACAGCTACCCGCAGTACCTGGCCGAGCGCGCGCCGCTGCGCCAGGACGCGTGGGAGAAGGCGCGCAGCTGGTGGCAGAGCCGCCTGCCCGAGCTGCCCGCCGCGCCCGACCTGCCGCTGGTGCCCGAACAGGACCGCGGCGACGCGCTGCGCACCGTGCGCAAGCACCTGTGGCTGGCGCCGGCGGACAAGCAGCGGCTGATCGAGCGCGCGCACCAGCACCGGATCACCCCGGCGATGGCGCTGGCCACGGTGTTCGCCGAGGTGCTCGCCGCGTGGAGCGGGCAGCCCAGGTTCCTGCTGAACCTGCCGCTGTTCGACCGGGAGAACACGCACGCCGACGTGGCCAAGCTGGTCGGCGACTTCACCGGCTCGGTGCTGCTGGACGTGGACCTGTCCGAGCCGCGTTCCTTCCTGGAGGACGCCCGGCGGCTGCAGGGCCGGATGCACACCGACGCCGCCTACGCCGACTACTCCGGCGTCGAGGTGCTGCGCGACCTCTCCCGCGCCAACGGCGAACAGGTGCTCGCCCCCGTGGTCTACACCAGCGCGCTCAACCTGGGCGAGCTGTTCGACGAGGCGGTCAAGAGCAGCTTCGGCGAGCCGGTGTGGATCATCTCGCAGGGTCCGCAGGTGTTGCTGGACGCGCAGGTCACCGAGGTCAACGGCGGTCTGCTGGTCAACTGGGACATCAGGGACGCGGCCTTCCCCGCCGGGCTGATGGACGCGATGTTCGAGGCCTACCGCACGCTGGTGCACTGGCTCGGCTCCGCTGACTCGGACTGGAACCAGCCGGTGCCCGCGCTGCTGCCGGAGTCCCAGCTGGCCGTGCGGGAGGCCGTCAACGAGACCGCCGCGCCGCGCTCCGGCCGCCGGCTGCACGAGGGATTCTTCAACCAGGCCAAGGAAACGCCGGACGCGCCCGCGGTGCTGTGGGGCGCTGACGGTTCGCTGAGCTACCGCGAGCTGGCCGAGCAGGCCCGCCGGGTGGCCGGGGCGCTGCTGACCCGTGGCGTCGAGCCGGGCGAGGCGGTCGCGGTCACCCTGCCCAAGGGGCCGGAGCAGATCGTGGCCGTGCTGGGCGTGCTCGCCGCGGGGGCGACCTACGTGCCGGTGAGCGTGGAGCAGCCGGCCGCGCGGCGGGAGCGGATCCACGCCCGCGCCGGGGTCCGGCTGGTGCTCGATGCCGACCGGCTGGCCGAGGCGCTGCGCGCGGAACCGGTGGAACCGTTGCTGGGCAACGAGGAAGTCCCCGCCTACGTGCTGTTCACCTCCGGCTCCACCGGCGAGCCCAAGGGTGTGGAAGTGCCGCACCGGGCCGCGATGAACACCATCGACGACCTCAACGCGCGCTTCGAGATCGGCCCCGCGGACCGCACGCTCGGGGTGTCCGCGCTGGACTTCGACCTGTCCGTGTTCGACATCTTCGGCCCGCTCTCCGTCGGCGGCGCGATCGTGCTGGTCGGCGAGAGCGAGCGCAGGGAGGCCGCGGACTGGGCCACCCTGGTGCGCGAGCGCGGGGTCACCATCGTCAACTGCGTGCCACCGCTGCTGGACATGCTGCTCAACGCGGGAAACCTGGGCGAGAGCCTGCGCCTGGTGCTGCTCGGCGGCGACTGGGTCACCGTCGACCTGCCCGGCCGCCTGCGCGCCCAGGCCCCGGCGGCCAGGTTCGTCGGCCTCGGCGGCACCACCGAGACCGCCATCCACTCCACCGTGTGCGAGGTCACCGGCGAGGTGCCCGGCCACTGGATCTCGGTGCCCTACGGCACTCCGCTGGCCAACGTGCGCTGCCGGGTGGTGGACGCGCGCGGCCGGGACTGCCCGGACTGGGTGGCCGGTGAGCTGTGGATCGGCGGCGACGGCGTGGCGCTGGGCTACCGCGGCGACCCGGAGCGCACCGCCGACCGGTTCGTCGTCCACAATGGACAGAACTGGTACCGGACCGGGGACCTGGGCCGCTACTGGCCGGACGGCACCCTGGAGTTCCTCGGCCGCCGCGACCACCAGGTGAAGCTGCGCGGGTTCCGGATCGAGCTGGGTGAGGTCGAGTCCGCGCTGGGCGCGCTGGACGGTGTCGGCCGGGCCATCGCCGGGGTGACCCGCGCCCCCGGTGCCGCCCTGGTCGCCGCGGTCGCCGCCAGTGGCGTCACCGGCGAGGAGCTGCGCGAGCGGGTCAGGGAGTCGCTGCCGCCGCACATGGTGCCCGAGCGGGTGCTGGTGCTGGAGGAGCTGCCGCTGACCGCCAACGGCAAGATCGACCGGCGCGCGGTGCAGAAGCTGTGGGCCGAGGAGGACACCGGCAGGCCGTTCGTGCCGCCGCGCACCGCGCTGGAGAAGGTCATCGCGGGCGTCTGGCACGAGGTGCTCGGCGGCGCGGAGTTCGGCCTCGACGACGACTTCTTCCAGCGCGGCGGCGACTCGGTACTGGCCACCACGATCGTCAGCAGGCTGCGCGAGGCGCTGGACACCACGGACGTCTCGGTGAAGCTGCTGTTCGCCACGCTGTCGGTGGGTACCATGGCCGCCCAGCTGGCCGAGCGGGAGAGCACCCCCGGCAGGCTGGCGCAGGTGGCCGAGATCTACCTGGCCGTGCAGGAGATGTCGGCCGATGAGGTCGAGGCCGAACTGTCCCGCACCGCAGGCGAATGAGGACAAGATGATCGAGAGTCAGTCCACATTGGACGGATTTGTGCCGTGGCCTGCCGAGTACGCCCAGCGCTACCGCGAAGCGGGCTACTGGCAGGACGTCCCGCTCGGCGAGCTGCTCCGCGACTGGAGCGCCCGCTACGCCGACCGGACCGCCTTGGTCGACGGCGAACGGCGGATCAGCTACGCCCAGCTCGACGCCGCCGCCGACCGGATGGCCGCGGGCCTGCGCGAGATCGGTGTGGGCCAAGGCGATCGGGTGGTCGTCCAGCTGCCCAACGTGGCCGAGTTCGTCGTGCTGCTCTTCGCCCTGCTCCGCCTCGGCGCGGTCCCGGCCCTGACCCTGCCCGCGCACCGCTCGCACGAGATCGGGCACCTGGCCGAGCTCTCCGAAGCGGTCGCCTACGTCATCCCGGAGACCTTCGGCGGCTTCGACTACCGCGGCCTGGCCCGCGAGGTGGTCGCCAGGGTCCCGTCGGTCAGGCACGTCCTGGTCCTCGGCGACCCCGGCGACATCGGCACCGCACTGTCCACAGTGGACGCGGAACCGGTCGACCTGCCCGAGGTCAACCCCGCCGACGTGGCCGTCCTGCTGGTCTCCGGCGGCACCACCGGCCTGCCCAAGCTGATTCCCAGGACGCACAACGACTACGCCTACAACGCCCGCGCCAGCGCCGAGGTCTGTCAGCTCACCCAGGACGACGTCTACCTGGTCGCCCTCCCGGTGGCGCACAACTTCCCGCTGGCCTGCCCCGGCGTGCTCGGCATCCTGGGCGTCGGCGGCACCGCGGTCTTCCTCTCCGATCCCAGCCCCGACAACGCCTTCCCGCTGATCGAGCGGTCCGGGGCCACGGTCACCGCGCTGGTGCCGCCGCTGGCCATGCTGTGGGGCCAGGCCACGGAATGGGAGGACGGCGACCTGTCCAGCCTCCGCCTGCTCCAGGTGGGCGGCGCCAAACTCGCCCCCGAACCCGCCAGGGAACTCCCGGGCCAGCTCAACTGCGCCCTGCAACAGGTCTTCGGCATGGCCGAGGGCCTGCTCAACTACACCCGCGCCAACGACAGCGAAGACCTGGTCAGCACCACCCAGGGCCGCCCCCTGTGCGCCGACGACGAGCTCCGCGTGGTCGACCCCAACGGCAACGACGTCGCCCCCGGCGAGACCGGCGAGCTCCTGGTCCGGGGCCCGTACACCATCCGCGGCTACTACCGCGCGGCCAAGCACAACGAAACCGCCATCACCCCGGACGGCTACTACCGCAGCGGTGACCTGGTCCGCCAGCTCCCCACCGGCCACCTGATCGTCACCGGCCGGGTCAAGGAGGTGATCAACCGCGGCGGCGAGAACGTCTCGGCCGAGGAGTTGGAAGAACACCTCCTGGCCCACGCCAACATCCGCCAGGTCGCGGTGATCCCGGTCCCGGACGACATGCTCGGCGAACGAGTCTGCGCCGTCATCGTCCCCGAAGGCGACGCCCCAGCCCTGCGCGACCTGAAGGCCTTCCTCACCGCGCGCGGCCTGGCCCAGTACAAGCTGCCCGACCTGCTGGAACTGGTCGACGACCTGCCGCGAACCGCCGTCGGCAAGATCGACAAGCGCGAGGTGGCAGCCAGGCTGACCAAGGCCTGACACAGACGAGGCTTCGCCCGGGGCACGGAATCCCCCCGGGCGAAGCCCGACCCAGGGCGCCGGGTTCGCAGCCGCAGGGCGAAGCCCGCGAACCAGGCGACGGGCTGGCTTTTAAAAAACCTGTCCGAAGTCTTGAGGTTCCCCATGCCCGTCAACCTGGAGAAAACGAACCACATCCCAGCCCACGGACGTTCACAGCAACCGCCGCCAAGGCCACGCAACGCAAGGGCGGCCGTGGGCTGGGATGTGGTTTGATTTCGGAGGGTTGACGGGCATGGGGAACCTCAA
>NZ_JBSFUA010000057.1:0-48559 GCF_053591555.1 Crossiella sp. NPDC003009
GGTCATGCCAATTTACGTCAACGCACAACGGAATGTCCACCAAGAGCCGGGACGCAATCAGCTAGCGGGCATGACCAATCCAGACGCCGGCACGCTGCCTCAACCTGCTGCTCCCAGATTCCTCGCCGTCATCCGGGACTACCACTCGCGCAACAAGGTCTGCGCTGCTGTGGAGAACTACGGCGGCAAGGTCACAGAGTGGTTCTTCGGCCGCGGGACGCCTGAGAGACAGCGTGATCCACTTGACCAGCTTCCCGCACCGCACCTGTTCGACGCCATCGTTCTTGCCTCCCCGGTTGCCTATTCCAGGCAGTTGGGCGAAACGCACCGGTTGATGGACTGGGCGACTCGGCACGGCAAGGCGATGGTGGTACTTGACGAGGAGCCGCACAGCGCACTGAACAATCCCCAGGTCTCAACGCTGGTGGGCATGGTCATTTTGCTGGCCGAGGTTGAGGAGCGACGCACGGAGCAGGAACGGCGGCTTCTTGTACGCAGGGCGCGGGGACAGAGGATTCGCGTTGTCTGACTTCTGGAACTCTCAGCGCCCTGGGGAGCGCGAGAAGTGCTACGTCGGCGTTATTCGGCTTTCCCACATGCGGGACAACAGTTCTAGTCCAGAACGACAGGAACAGATCATCGAGGAGGAGGCCAAGCGCAAGGGCGGCAAGATCGTCGACTGGGTCATAGATCTGGATGTGTCTGGATCAGTTAGCCCCTTCGCCCGACCGGAGTTCGGCAAGTGGCTGACCGACACGCCACCCAAGCCTTTCGATGGCTTCATCGCCTGGAAGGTCGACAGGTTCGCCCGCTCGATCATGGACTTCCACGAACTGTTGAAGTGGGCGAAGGACCGCGGCAAAGAGATCATCTCGGCGGCGGAGAACTTCGACTTGTTTTCGACGGTCGGACAGATCATCGTCGCAGTGTTGGCAGGGCTGGCACAGATGGAGCGCGAAGCCATCTCCGAACGGATCGCCAACGCACGGGAATTCCTTCGATACTCCGGGCGCTACGGCTACGGGACCGTTCCGTACGGGTACAGAGCAGTCGCTAGAACTGGTGGCGGATTTGAACTTGCTGAGGACACCAGTCAATCGGCCACGATCGAGTGGATCATCGAGGCGGTTCTCGCAGGGGAGTCACTCTTCAGCATCGCGAAGGCACTCAACCGCGATGGTGTGCTACCCCCGGCGCTCGCTAGGCAGGAACGAGCGAGCAAGGCAGCCGCGGCGATGGATCGAGCAGCCCCGAAGTACAAAGTCGCAGAACGACACCGGGGCTGGTCTTCCCGAACATTGGACGTCATTCTCCGATCACCCGCACTTCGAGGCCAGGCAGCGTACGTCTACAAGTGGGTGGACCAGGACGGCATCAAGCGCGAGGAGATGCGTCCACTGGTCTATCCACACGGCCACGAGAAGGCGGGAGAGTTTGTCGTCCGGGGGCCTGCGCTCGTGTCTGCCGAACTCCAGCAACGCGTCGTCGCAAAGCTCGATGAGCGCCGAGCCCGGAGAGGCTCGACCGGGGGTCGGCGTCGCACTAAGGACGTGCAGATGTTGTTCGAGGTGTTGTTCTGTGGAGACTGTGGCGCAAAGATGTACTCCGGGACGGCAGGAAAGATTGGCTTCAAGCGGCGCGTATACCGCTGCTCGAAAGCCCCAACGGAATACGCCAAGAACCGCCACAAGATCGTCACCATGACCGCAGAACTTACTGAACACTGGGTTGAGGAACAGTTCTTATCTGCCTTTGGCCATCTTGAAGTGGTTGAGATCATTCACGATCCTGGAGAGGACCACTCTGCCGAGATCGCTGAAGTCAAGAAGGCTATGGCGAAGCTGAAGACTGACCGTTACGAGCACGGACTATTCGACGATGAGGAAGGCGAGCAGGACTTCTTGTCTCGATATCGAGACCTGCGAAACCGTCAAACTAGATTGGAAGCACTGCCAAGTCGGCCAGCAGGAGAGCGACGAATTCCGACCGGCAAGTCGGTTTCAAGTCTATGGACCGAACTCGATCGAGATGATCGCCGTCGAATGCTGCTGGATCACAAAGTGACAGTAACCGTCCAGCAACTCTCCAGTGGCCGCCGGAGGGATTGGAATCCCGAGCGCCTGCAAATGCTGGTTAATGGCGAACCCGTGACATCGAAGGCGGCGTAATGGAGACGAAACCACACCAGCTTCTTCGCGCTCAGCGAATGATCGTTCGCGGTGTCTGGGTCGTGGCCGGCATCGCGATGCTGTACTCGCTGGGAACGGCGAAGGACTACTTGGAGGACCACGGAGTCCCGTGGTACCTCGCCATACTCCTTCCGCCAGCAGTCGACGTCGCTTTGGTGGTCGCACTGTACGGGGACGCCGTTCTCCAGGAGTACGGCGTTCGTACCGGCTGGGGAACGGCGTTGCGATGGGTTACCGCCGGGATGACGCTGTGGCTGAACTGCGGGGGCGCGGTCGAGAACGGCCAGTGGGGAACGGCGGTGCTCCATGCATTCGGCCCCGTGCTCGTCATCGTCCTGACCGAGGCCGCACACGGGTACGGGCGCTGCTTCACCGAACTCACGAAACGGGAACAGCAGGCCGCGACCATGCCCGCGCCTGCCACCATTCCCGGCGCGGACGGGTCGACACCTCCACTGCCGGTCGCCAACCTTGTCGCGCCGCCGGAACGAAGCGAGGGGTCCCGACCGCAGGAACGAACCGCCCGCCCAGCGCGCAGGCGCTCCGCGCCAGGTCGTTCCCCGAAGCGGCAGACATCGCGAGTCGCGGAGTTCAGCGCCGCGGAACTGGAAGGGGCGGTGGCGGTGCTGGAACGGTACGAGCTGGAGAACGGCAAGATGATGACGCTGGACGCGTTCCAGGCCATACAGCGGGGCAACCGCGCACGGAACAGCGCGCTCCGGAACGCTGCGCTGGCTCAGATCAACGGAACGGGAACGGAACGGCCGGAGCTACACCCGGCGAGCGCCGGGAGCGGCCCGACCGCTGAGCAGCCAGTTGTAGTCGCATCCGGTCCCTCGGGCGATGATGCGACAGGTCGCTTCGAGGTCGCGGGGTGAGGTCTCCCGGTGTTCCCACCGACGCCAGGTCTCGAACGGAATGCCGGTCTCCTCAGCTGCCTTCTTCATGTTCCAGCCGAGGTGAATCCGCACCGCAGCGATGCGCTCACCGAACGTGGCCGTCGTCGGCACCCATCCCGCATCAGCGCTGGTCACAGCCGAAAACGGTAGACCACTGACAAGATATGGGTAATGTACCCACAACTAGGTTTATTACCCGTTAATGGGTATATTACCCAGAAAGGTATTGAGGTCGATGTTCGACAACGTTTCCCCGCTGCGGAAGTGCGAGCTTCCCGTCCGGAGGCCGTGTGCTGCTCGGCGAGGCAGGGTCGTCCACCTGCTCCGCGAGATGTACGCCGCCCCAAGGAACGGAGCCATCGGGATGGCCTACTGCGGCGCACCCGTGACGGACCTGCTGCTTACCGAGCCGGACGCGCCGGGTTGCCGCGCGTGCGAGCGCAAAGCCCGTGGACAGGTCCAGCCGATGGCCCCTGACCTCTACCTGGTGGCGGTGTGCCCGCGCTGCCGTGGGCCGGTCGGCAGGCCCGGCGGCAAGAACTGGGTGTGCGTCCCGTGCGCACTCCAGTGGGAGCCGGACGGGACCCACGGTGAGCCGGTCCGGGAAGCGGGTGAGTGACATGCGTTCTGCAATCGAGGTCTACGAGATGCTCGACGGACTCCGGTCCTTCGTGGCGACGCAGTCGTTTCACCTCTCACTGGTGCAAACGGTCCTGAATGGACTGCCGACGGAGTTCCCCTCGCCCGAGGACGGCATGCCGGCGGTTCAGGGGTGTGCGCGGTTCCAGGATCGCTTGTTGCAGGGGTTGGAGAGCCCGCCGGTGTACCAAGCGTCCGTGGAGACCGTGGCGCTCGCCAAGTCGGGCGGGGAGGTGGTGCCGAAGTATCAACTCGCCTCGGAAACCCTGCCCTCGCCGCATGGATTTGTCATCTTCGAAGAGCCAGTGGACCACTACCAGGCCCCGGACACACCGGGCGTGTTCACCGACATCATCGGCATCGCGTGGATGCCGGCCACTCGGCACGGGCAGGCCGGAGTGGAGATCGTCATGCTCTCCGATATGGAGTACTTCGCCGAGCAGCAGGCGGCGCAAGGAAACGGGGAACTCGCCCTGCCCCCTCTCGTGGGTGTCCTGGGGTACGACGGCGAGGCGTTTCTTCCCTTCGGGGAACTCGACATCCCGGTGTTGAACCCGTCGATTAAGACGATCATGTCGACCTGGCTGCTGATGCAGAGCCGCAGCATCGTGGAGCTGACGACCACGGCTCCGCCCCGGCGGCAACGTCGACGACGTGAGCGGGCCGGAAAGTCCGCGGAGATCACGGTGGTGAGCCTTCGAGGTGAGATCGCGCGGGTGGTGCGCGAGATCCGCGAGGCTCCCGATGCAGGCGAGCCCCTGGAGCCCGATGCCGATGGGCGTGTCCGTGACTTCCGGTGGCCGGTCTCGGGGCACTGGCGACGGTGGTACTTCGTCAAGGAGCAGCGCAGGGACCTCATCCTGATCCCGCCATGCATCAAGGGACCGGAAGGGGCACCGCTGAGGGTGAACAAGAAGCTGTTCCGCCTGATGCTGGATAAGCCTTTGCTCCGATCCACAGATCATCCTCGATGAAGCATGAAGCCCCGGTACCGAGTTCGGTGCCGGGGCTTCGTGCTCAGGCAGCCACTTCGGCCAGGCGTGTCTTAAGGGTGGCGACGCCGCGTTCCCGGGCGATACCGACCTGGCGCCGGGACAGACCGAGAGCGGCGGCGGTATCGGTGTCGGTCAGCGGCTCGTCACCGGTCAGGCCGAAGCGAAGAGTAAGCACCTGAGCTTGGCGTTCGTCCAGGTCGGCGACCGCGTTATGGACTGCATCAGTGCGCGCACGGTCCACGCAGGTCTGCGCGGTGGGGTCTGCGGCCTCCTCCGCGACCGCGGTGATGTCGTCAACCGCCCGAACCCCGCCGATCATGTGCCGTGCCAGGTCGTAGAAGCTTCCGCGGCTGAGGCGCTCGTTGTAGCGCTCGACGAAGAGCAGCCAGGCCGCGTCGATGTCGTTGTCCGTCTCCCGCAGCATCTGGTTGACCATCTGGATGGCGCCGATGGGTGCGGACAGGCAGTGGTGGGCTGCGTACCGGGCTGCGGTGAGATCGCGGTTGACCGTGCTCTTCACCGCAGACCAGACCGGAATTCGCTTGCGCCGCAGCGCATCCGCTTCCAGCGAACCAATGGCGCACCAGAATGCGGCGACGGCCACGGCGAGCGCCTCTTCTCGGTCGAACGCCGCGGTCGACCGAGCTGAGGCCAGCTTCTGGGCGGCGCGTAGGCAGCCTGCGACGAGCTGCTCTCCGGCGCGCTGATCGCCAGCCTGCTGGCGCTCCAGAAGGTCCCAGTCCTGGCCGGGGGCAAGGGTGATCGCCTGCATGAAAAACTCCAGATGAGGTGGACACACACTCTGATGTCAGGGGTCGGCGCATGCCGAAGAGGGCCAGGGCAACCGCGGTCGGTCACCCCAGTCGACGAGGAGGCTCGTTATGCGCTCTGCCAGTCCGCGAGCGCATCCTGGAGTTCGTCGCAAGCCGCATCGAGCGCGATTGCGACTCGCGGCAGCAGTGCCTCGGCGGTCTGGACTGCCGCGCGCAGCGCCAGGCGCCGATCATCGAGCGCGGCCTCCGCGGTGGGATCAGCATGGCCGCCTTGGCTTCGACGGCCGTCCGTGTCTGCCCGGGGCACCGGTGCGGCTTCCCACTGCGCCTGCTTGGCGGCACGCAGGGCCTCGTGCAGGTCACGAGCGCTACGCAGCAAGCGAACCGTGGGCATCGAAGGTGTCGTAGTCGTAGTGGTCAAGTTCGGGCTCCAGGTCGTCGCCCGCGTTGGCGAGCAGTGGGTGAGCAGGGGCGATGGATCGCAGGGCTTGTTCAAGCGTTTTGATCCGGGCGCGAAGGGCGCGGGTGGCCAGGGCTTCCGCGGTATTGGCCGAGATGGTGACCGCGGACAGGTGACTCGGATTGACGCAGTGGCGGACGCCGCAGCGGTGGTGGACTGCTTCGCCTGGCAGAAGTTGGCCGCCGTGAACGAGGTAGGCGACGCGGTGCACGCCGGTCGAGCGGCCGGCCACCCGCGTGTAGCCGTAACCGGCGTCGTTGCACCCGCCGATCCATAGACGACACCCCCCGGGGCCGGGAACGCTGTGTGCGGCAATGCGTTCGCCCGCCGCCTCCATGTGTGTGTCCACCTCACTCATGAGGCAGGCCGAAATCGCGGATCATCGCGCCACACATCGAGGACTCCGACTTCCAGGTGTGTGTCCACCTCATTCCGTGGAGCTGTGAGTTGAGCCGGAGCACCGTACAGCGAACCCCAGCTGCGGCGGCCTACCTCGTGTTCAGCGTCAATCGGCACACCATGCAGGGTCATGCGCATCGCTTCGGCGATGCCTCGGCCGACCTCCTCGGCGTCCTCGGCCGGGACGCTGGTGAGGAACTCGTCGTGGATGATCATGCGGAGGAACTCCCCGTAGCCCGCGTCTTCGACGGCGAGGAGTGCCTGGGCGGCAATGTCGCGTGCGGTGGGCTGGATCAGGTAGTTGGTTGCGGCGTAGAGCCGGTCGGAGTCCAGGGGAATCCGTCGGCCGGTCGGCGTGGTCACCCAGCGCTCGCCAGTGAGCCGGACGCGGTCTCGGAGTCGGCGCGAGAGGCGCGAGATGGCCGGGTAGGTTTTGTCGAACTCGGCAACTGCTCGCTCCACAGTGGACTGTTCGACGCCGGTCTGGCGAGCGATGCCGGCCGCACCTCCGCCGTAGACCTTGCCGAAGGCAATTGCCTTGGCCAGCTGGCGTTCGGCCTTGGTGAAGTCCTTACCGAACAGCGCTGTCGCGGTCCAGTCGTGCAGGTCGACACCGTCGCGGATCAGGATCTTCATGGCCTGCTCGTCCGCCAGCGCCGCCAGCACTCGCAGCTCGACGGACTTGAAGTCCACTGAGACGGTGACGTGCCCGGGTTCGGCCAGGATGCACTGGCGGATACGCCAGTCCCGCGAGGGCAGCTGCTGGAGCGGTGGGTTGGACACCGACATCCGAGCGGTACGAGCCTGGAGGGCGTTGATCGTGGGATGGATGCGGTCGTTGCTGTCGCGGTTGGCGAGCATGGCCTCGGCGTAGCTGGTGCGCCACTTGTCGGCGCGCTTGGCGGCCAGCACCGCCGCGGCCAGCGGATTGGCGTCGCGGGCGCGGGCGGGGTCAGCGAGGCCGGCCAGCACCTGCTTGTCGACCTTCCAAGCACCGCTTGCGGTGCGCTCGGTCAGCTCTTCTCCCATGGCGATCAACGCCTCGGCGACCTGGGCCGGGGAGCCGACCTTGGCCACGCCCCACTGTGCGGCTTCGCGCCGGGCCGCTTCCGCGTCACTGCGCAACTCGGTCACCAGCCGCTCGGTGTAGCTGACATCGAGAAGCATCCCGCGCCGCTGCATGCGGCAGGTGGCCAGCTGAACCTGGTGGTCGAACCCGACCAGGTCGGCAACCTGGCGCCGCTGGACCTCAGCTGCCAGGACGGCGTGCAGCCGGTGGGTGAGGATGACGTCGAGCCCGGCGTACAGGAGGTAGGTCGGATGCGCAAGGTCGATCCGGGCGAAGCCCTCGCCGGTCTTGAGTCCGAGCTGACGGAAGACCTGGTGCAGGCCCCGCTGGGTGTCGGGCGCCTGGTCGTCGATCAGTGCCTGGGCCAGCTCCTTCAAGCCATGCCCGGTTCCGCCTTCTTGCCGGGCACGCGGATCGAGCTGGTGAGCCATCAGACGGGTGTCGGTGACCCGTGGTGCCAACTCCTCGAAGTCGCCGAGCCCCAGGTGATCCAGAGCAAGAAGGTCGAAGGGAGCGTTGTGACACAACAGGTTCCGACTACGCCGCAGAGCCTCGGTGACGAGGTCGCCGAAGCCATACTCCACCGGGACCACGTAAGCGCGGTCGCTGTCGCCGAACTGCGCGGTCCGGATGCGGAAGCCCTCGGTGTAGATGTCCAGCCCGGTGGTCTCGGTATCGACGGCCACCGTGGGACTGTGGGTGCAGAAGTTGAGCAGCTCGGCGGAGTCGCCGCGGCCTTCCAGCACGCGGACTTGGATCGGGTGTCCGGCCACGGTGTGGTCGAGAAGCTTCATCAGGCCGCACCTGCCTCAGCGTGTACGCCCCGGTCACTTCGGTGCCGCTGGTAGGCGATGTCGGGACGGCGGGGACCCGGCACGGCCGAGGGTTCGGCGTGCTGCTCGCACCGGCGCATGAGTTCAAACGTCGTCCACGCCGAAACCTGCGCCTCGCTGTAGGTTCTGCCCGCGTCAAGCACCTGGACCACCAGCTCCGCCATGACCGTGGCCTTCATGTCGAGCAGCTCGACGCTGTTGACGCAGGGACTGTCCTCTTCGGACAGATCGACCGCACCGGCCCACGCCAACGCCTTGCCCAGCAACCCGACGGGCTGACCATCGCGGGCGAACGGTCCGTATGGCTGATCACGCCCTTCCGGTTCCCCCTTGGCAACGGTGACGATTGCCCGGTACAGGCAGTCGTAGGTGATCACGCAGCTCTCTCCTTGAAGATGCGGCGCTCCCCAGTGCGCCCCCCTGTTGGTTGTTCAGTTGTCGACGCCCCCGCGTCGTTGTCCTGGCTCCAGTGCAGGCCGGTCAGGAAGATGCCGCGGCTTCGGCGTTTGCGGTGCGCTCCGCGTTCTTCCAGCGCGCCATAGAAGGCGCGTGCCGAGAGCATGTCCCGGTAGGGCATCCCCGCGGCTTCGGCCCACTCTCGGTAGGCCAGGTACACATCCGGCCCGAACAGCTCCTGCTGCGGGTCCGAGACCTGTTCGATGATGCCGGGGAAGAACCCGGCCAGGATGTCGCTGGTCTCCCGGTAGCTCTGGGTCTCCTTCAAGACCACGGCCGGGTCCTGAAGCCCTCGCGCGTACCACTCCTGTGCGCCCCGAACAGCCCAGGACAGGATCGCCGGCGCTTCGGCGAGCAGCTTCTTCGCCAGGTTCGGGTCACGCTCGGCCGGGGCGAAGAACCGCCGGAACGGAACCAGCCTGACCCGTCGCCAGAAGCCCTCGTCCTGCCCCTTGATCAACGGCCGGTGGTTGGTGGCCATGAAGATCAGGAAGGTGGGCTTGAAGGTGAAGAACTCGCGGTTCAGGAAGCGCGCGGTGATCGGGTCCTGACCGGTGAGCCTCTTGATGACCGACTCGGCCATCGGCGTGTTCGCCTCGCCCTCGGAGGCGAAGACCAGTCGGGAACCGTGCAGCGCGGCAAGATCATTGGGGATGCCGCCGCCACCGAAGCGCTTCTCGAAGGTGCTGAACGGCGTGGTGGCTGCGATGGCCTTGAAAATCTCGAACAGCACGTCCATGAAGACGGACTTGCCGTTGGCGCCTGCTCCCAGCAGCGTGACGTAGCACTGCTCACTCGATTCCCCCGTGATCCCATACCCGATGAGGCGCTGCACGTAGCTCACCAGCTCCGGCTGCCCCTCAAACACCTCCCCCAGAAACCGCAACCACCGCGTGGGCACGGCATCCGGAACGTAGTCCAGATCGATGAGCTTCGTCAGCCCGTATGCCCTATCGTGGCCGATCAGTGCGGTGTTACGCAGGTCAACTATCCCATTACGGCACGCAAGCAAGTGGTGGTGTTGGTCAAGTTCGTCGACAGACCAGACGACTTCGCGGTGGCTCTTGAACTCCTTGAGCATGGAGTCGATGCCGCGGCTGGAGCGGGTGTACTTGGCGTGCGCGGCGGCCTTGCGGTCCACGACGCCGTCCGGGCCGGGCACGGTGATCTCGGTGCCGATGCGCCGGGCGACCTCCTGGGCGGCGAAGCGGGTGGCGTCGGTTTCGTCGCGGCGCCAGATCCGCCCGTCCCAGTGCAGGAAACCGAGGGCGGGGATGTGCCGGATGTTGCCCTCGGCCTCTTCGACCAGTCTGGCGGCGTTGCCGAGGTCGTCGAAGGTGTGGAGCGGGCGCTTGGCCGCGGCTGAGGGTGGCGTGTCCGGGGTGGCCTGGAGCACCGCGTCGTAGAGTTCGGCGGCGAAGCGCTCGCCCCGCTCCGCAAACCACCCGGCCAGGTCGGGATCAGCGAGTTCCTCCGGCATTTCCAGCGCGGCGATGTCCAGGCCGTAGTGGGCGAACGCCTGCCGAAGCCCGTCGCGGAAGCGCGCGCCTGCGGCACCGCCCTGGGTGGCCACGACGACGCGCTTTCCGCGGGCGGATGCCCAGCGGGCGATCGGCGCGATGACCTCGGGCTGGGTGATGGAGGCGCCGCGCAACATGACGGAGTCGACGCCGGCCGCGCAGGCGGTGAGCCCGTCCCCAGGTCCTTCGCAGACCAGCAGGGTGTCCAGGCCGGTGTCGGCAGGGAAGAAGCCGGCCTTCGCCCACGCCGCGCCGGGCGGGTTGATGGGACCGCACCAGCGGGCACTGGAACGTGAGAGCGCTCTGCCCTGCATGCCGCGGCACACCCCGTCCTCGTCGGCGAAGGGCACCACGACCCGGGGCACCGCGAGGAAGGGGGTGGACAGGTACTCGCCGAAGGTGCCGCCGTCTCCGGGTTCCAGCCCCAGGTGCAGACGCCGGGCGAGTTCGGGCGTCACTCCGAACCGGGTCCGCAGGTACTCGCGCGCCTGTTTGGCCAGCTCGGTGTCCTCGTGCAGGAGGCTGGCTCGGCTCAGGACGTAGGTGCGCAGGGCGACCTGGGCGGCAACGGGCACTGGGCCGGCCGAAGTGCTCAGACGGGGAGTGCTGGAGTAGCCCTCGGCGTCCACATCGGCCAGCTCGGCGAAGGTCAGCGACACCGCGGCCAGCACGGTGCCGGTGGGGCATCCGGCGCGGCACTTGACCAGCAGCTTGCCGCCTTCGGCCAGGGCGATGCGCAACGAGGGATCGTGGTCATCGTGGGCCGGGCAGTGTGCCAGCCATCCATCTGTCTGCTCGATCAGCTGGCCGCGGGCGGCGAGCCGGTTGAGCAGGGAGTTGAGCTTCACCTGGGTCCTCTCGGTCGTGGCATCCCGGACGCTCGATAGCTGACTGCGGCAGGTCCGGGGTGTACGTGACCGCGAGGTGCGCCGAGCTGGTGCTAATGAAGTTATCTAATTACATTGTGAGTCATCACAGTCTCTTATGACACAACTTCAACGCCGAATAAGCGTCGGCCGATCGGGTGACAAACTGTGAGCGCTCACACGTCTACGGACAGACAGCAGCGCCCCGGCGGGCGCGATGCCTCCGGGGCGCTTAGTCCTGGTCAGTGCCTGTGCTCAGTTAGGTAGGGGAGAACGATGTCCCGGTAGAGGGCCAGCTCGACATCGAGGTTCTTGATCACGTAGGAGCGGCCGGTGGGATGGCCTCGGCGCTTGGCGACCACCGACCAGTACGGCTGGCCGGCGCGAAGAGCCTGCGCCGCGGCGGCGTCGCACCATCCGGCGAGGTCGAACCTGGCGTGGTTCTTGACCTGGATCGCGGTGAGCGGAAGACCGCCGAGGTCGCCGACGTCCAACGAGCCTGCCTGGGCGAGCCGGTGCACGTGCACTCCAGTGGCCTCGCTGGCATAGCGGGCGACCTCGGTTTCCGTCCTGGTCCCCTTGGCCTTGTTCGGGTTGGCCACCTACCTCCTCCCGGTCTGCGCAGCGGCGGTCATGCGGCCACGGCCTTCGGTTCGTCGTCCCGGTCGAGCACCAGCTTGAACAGCTGCCGAGCGGCCTCGTGGTAGACCACGATCCCCTCTGGGCTGAGGTAGTCCGGCGCCGCCACGGAGCCGACCGTCCGCAGCAGCTCGGCGACCTCGGTGGCCTTGCCGGTGTCGAACTCGCCCTCGTAGAGCACGGGCACCACGCCCAGGCCCGGCACCTGGTCGAGCTGGTCCGCCGCAGCACCCCACCGATAGGTGTTGAACAAGGAGAACCGCCGCTCCCGCAGGCCGTAGCCCCGCTGGATGCCCGCACCCCACCACTCGCCGTAGTGGTGCCCGGGGCCGAGGACTTCCCGGAGCTGCTCCGCGTGGTTGGCGACCCACGCGCCGAAGCCGTAGTGGTCCCCGTGGCTGCCGGGCGTCAGCAGGCGGTTGCGGGACTGGCCGCCCACGGTGCCGTCCTCGGCGACGATGACGGCGCAGTTGGAACCGTCGATCTTCTCGGTGATGACCATCCGTCGGCGCAACCGCGGCGTCTTGGGCCAGGGCTGGAAAGTGATCACGTCTCCTCCGTGGGGAAGTCCAGGTGCTTGAGGTCTTCCACCGGCACCGTGAGCTGGAACGGTTCGGGCACCTCGTACTCCTCCAAGGCGAAGGGGACGGAGTACCAGGCCAGGCGCTGCCAGATGACCCGCAGCAGGACCACCAGCGCGTTCAGCGGGCGGTCCGGGATCGGTGTCCCGGCCTTGCGGCAGCTGTCGGCCCACTGCTGTACCCGGGTCAGCACGAGCTGGATCGTGGTGTAGCTGGCGAAGGCGGCCTGCTCGTCCTCATCGAGCAACGCGTCCATACCGAGGTCGGCGAGGAATTCGCGGTGTTCGGAGTCCACCACCCGGGATTCCTCCGGACAGCCGAGCGCCTCATGGGTCCGGATCAGCGGGTCCTGCTCCAGGAAGACGAGCAGGCTCCCCAGATGCGGAAGCCAGGAAACCGCAGCGCGCGGTTGGGGCGTGGTCACAGTCGGGGCTCCCCGTGGTGGGCGTGGTGGGCTTCGGCCACTGCCATGGCGGCGCTCAACGCGGTGGCCAGGCTCAGCGCCGCGGTGGTGGTGAGGATCAGCGCGTCGTCCAGGCTGTCGGAGGTCAGCCGCACGACGGCGGTGTCCTCGGGCTGGATGTCCGGGACGTCGACGGTGATCGACTCGTCATACAGCTGACCGTCCGCGTCCAGGGTCGCCGGCACCACGGCCAGGAACGGTGGCGGGCCGTGCTGGCTCACGGCGTCACCTCCTGGCCTTGGTGCAGCTCGACGGTGCGTGCTGCCAGCAGCAGCACGTTGGCCAGCTGCACCGCCTCGGCCGCGCGCAGGATCAGGTCGGGCATGCGCGTCGGGTTGCCGTCGAAGTTCAGCCAGATGAGGCGGTTGATGCCGGGGGCGACGGTGACCCTGGCCATGTAGCTGTCCAGCTCGATCTGGGGCCGCCCGTCATCGCCCATGTAGTAGA
Source organism: Crossiella sp. NPDC003009 (assembly GCF_053591555.1). Lineage (NCBI taxonomy): Bacteria > Bacillati > Actinomycetota > Actinomycetes > Pseudonocardiales > Pseudonocardiaceae > Crossiella > Crossiella sp. NPDC003009. The sequence goes on from NZ_JBSFUA010000057.1 coordinate 13,229, forward strand.
CGGAGACGTCGAGCACGTACCGGGTGCCCGGGTGGCCGTCGGCGAGTGTCGGCGCGCTCAACGGGATTCCTCGGGGGCCGGGCGCAGGTCGGCGATCACGGCCTTGTGGAAGGACTTGTTCTTGCCGGTGGTCTTGTCGGTCCAGCTGACCTCTTCCAGGCGCAGCACGCCGACCGCAGGGCCGTCGATCTTGGCCAGGGTGTCCTCGACGTCGCCGATGTCGCGGGCCAGCGACCAGCTTCCGGTCTCGTAGCGCCACAGGCCCAAGTCCGGCAGGTCGACGAGCTGGAACAGCAGGGAGATGCTCGGTTCACAGCCCAGGCCGTTGCTCGCGGCGTCCTTGCGCTCGCGGAGGTCCCGAGGGCAGGCGCAGGGTTGACCGTCCCGCTGCTTGGCGCCGTCGCACTGACGCAGCACGGTCTTGCGGCCGTACAGGCGCATCTCGCTGCGCAGCATCTTGGGGCTGGGGATGAGAATCTCGACCGCGGAGACATCGAGGTCGGTCTCGAAGCCTTCCCGGCCGTTCGGGTCGAACTCGACGACCTCGCTGCCGCCGTACTCCTCGATCAGGGTCTCCAGCACCAGCGGGTCGTCGGAGGTGACTCGCCAGTGGTCGAGCGCGACAGGGCGCTTGCCCACCAGGCGGCCGGCGCGGAAGCGGCCCACGATGTCGCTCTGTTCCTTCTTGCGGGCGGGTTCGTCGGCGAAGACCTCGCGAATGGACACAGACTGTCCTCTCAGGATGGTGAGAGTGGCTGATCCGCTCTCATCACTCCGCTACCTGTTGCGGCATAAGGGCATCTGCACCCGGTCTTCGCTTCGAACGCAAAAAACCGCCGACCGGAGGTGAATCCAGTCGGCGGTTTCAGGCGATCAGGCGGCCCGGCGGCGTGGTGTTGCCAGGCTGCGGCGGGGTGTCGTCACTCCGGCGGCCTCGGGGGTCAGGGGCGAGCCCAGTACGGTGCCTTGGGTTTCGCGGTCCCAGCGGAAGACCTCGCGCAGGGCAAGGAAATGCTCGAACACGTCCTCATCGATCCGGACGGGCACCAGCTGCCAGGCGGGCCGACTGGGATCGTCAGCGTCGGGGCGAAGGTGCAGGACCGCTGCGGAGTCGATGTCGGGCAGCGGGTCCTGGGTGCCGTCGGCGCGCAGGATGTAGTCGGCGTGTGCGTAGGCGGCCAGCTGGAGCGCGACTTCGGCATGCACACCGCTGCGGGTGGTCTTGTTGTCGCCGATGACGATGTCCGGGCCGATGCGGGCGATCCAGTCGAAGCTGCCGGCGTAGGCGTGCTTCTCCGACCAGACCGTGGCCTCCAGCTCGATCCAGTCGGGCTGGTAGTTCTGCAAGAACTCGCGGAAGCCTGCCACGAAGGGCTCGACATCCGGGTGCAGTCGACCGACGGCCTCCCCGCGGGCCAGGCGCTCGCACACCTCATGGACTTCGGTGCCGAGGTCGGCCGCAGCAGCGGTGTCGCGGCGGTAGGACCGCTTGAGGAAGTCGATCGCGGCGGGCTTGTCGCGCATAGCGATGCCGACGACCTCGCCCAGAAACTCCACCGCGCTCTCCGCGGTCTTCTTCGCCGCCCAGGCGGTCAGGAAGGCTTTAGGCAACATCCCGACGACCGAGGTGACGCCGGGCACCCGGTCGTCAGTCATGGGGTGGATGTAGAAGCGGGACCCGCCGCGTTGGATAGTGCGGATCTTGGGAACGGTCACGTGTGCCTTTCGGCTGTGCGGGGACTTTTTCCCCAACCGTTCGCTACCTGTATGCGGCTGTACCGGTCTGTTCGCTCCGATCAGCTTGACTCGTCGATGGGCTTGATGTCCCTCGGGTCAACCACTAGTTCGGCGCCGCACGGCTGGTGCACCCAGGGGCCGTCATCAAACTGCTTCTTCGACATCCGCCCGGCCGCCTTGCCGCACCGCGGACAGAGAACACGGAACCGGCGGGGCTCGGACACGCTCGACGTGACCGGGGACCCCGAGTGAAGAGCTGGCCACTTCGCGCTGAGGACCTGGAGCGGTTCCCGACAACGGGCGCGCGCCACCCTGCCCAGCACGACCTCGTAGAACCGCAGCGACGTGGAGTCGTCGGCCGACGGCGGATGCACTAACCCCAGTTCCTCAGCGACACCGAGGAAAGCAATCAGGTGATGCTGCTGGTTGCTCGACAGCACAGCGATGCCCCGAGCCTCGGCCAGCGCGTGAACGGCGGCGTGCATGACCGCGACGGCTGCTTCCCCACCGGTCGCAATCATCTTCGGGTCGATGATCACTTGCACGTTGTCTGGGGTCACCCGTGTGGGGCGAACACATCGGGCGTGACGCTTCCGCGACGGTCCCACCGTGACCGCGGCGGCCGGCAAGTCCTGATTGACCAGGAGACGGGTGTCGTCCCAGATGCCCTGGAGGGCCTGCTGGGCAAGACCGAGGTCGTCCATAGGCCGGAGGGTACCGGTAAGGCGGACACACACCGAGGTCGCATGCGGGAAGTCAGCCCCTTTTGCCGGTATTGTCCCCCCGCTGTCGTATTCCGCCTCCATCCGCCGATGGATACTTTCGTGGGTCCGCCTTGTGGTAGCGGGGAACGCCTCGGGACGTCGTGCAGCCGAAGTCCCAGAACTCAGCACCCTCCGGTGCTGTGACGAATGAGCGGAGCGTGGCCCCGTGCTCACAGGGGGAAACGCGAAGCAGCGCCACCTCACGCCTCCGCCAGGACACGGACCATCGCCCGGTGCACCTGGTCCTCCAGGTGCGCGCGGCCGGCCTCGTTGCGGATCAGGTGGTCCACCTCGATCTCGCTCAGCTCGTGCTCGGAGACATGATCATTGACCGGGCCGATGCTGGGGCGGTGAATCCGCCAGAGGGTGTCGGCCAGGAAGACCTCGTTGGCGAACCGGAGATCGGTGATCACCCAGGGTCCCGGCTCGGCGGTGAGTCGCCGGGCGGCCAGTTTCACCCAGGCGTCGCGGTCGACGATGTCCCGGACGACGTCGGTGCCGAGTCGCTGGAGCAGGCGGCGGACCTCGCGGTGCTGCTTTGCCGCGTCCCACCCGAACTCGCCAACCAGCCAGGAGAGGCGCCGGGCGGCGGCCACTCCCCACGGGATGAGCGGATCGAGCGCGAGAAGGGCCTCGCGGACAGGGTCGGCGACGGCGAGGCGGCGGTAGCCGTAGTGCTGACGCAGGTAGTCGGCGACGGTGTCCTTGCCGGAGCGGGCGGGAGCGATGAGGCCGATGGTGGGCAGAGTCGACATGTGCAGGTACTGGCTGCGGAAAACCAGGATATGTACGCCTGCTAGCCTGTCCGGCGCAAGGTGCTTCCATTCCGCAGCACCACCTTGTGCAGAAGCCACGTCAGAGATGGCCTGACACGCCGGATAGCGACCTACTCCCGCAATGCCAACTTGTGGTAGGTCGGCCCCTTGCTGAGCCGGAGGGGTGCATACCTGACGCCTTGGACCCAGTGTCACCTGAAGACGCACCAACTCACGCAGCGCCGAGGGCTCAGCTCGGCTTCGTTCGCATGGGATGGTTGCCGTGTCAGTTCCAGCTACCGCGTGGGCACTCGCCGCGGTTCTCGTGGCGGTTGCGCTGGTCGCACTTGCCAGCCTTTGGCTGATCCTGCGACGAGTGGACCGAATCCACGAGCAGCATGGATCGCCGGAACAGGTTGAAGCACTCCGGCTCCTCGTCCGCGAGTACTTCGACGGTCTGGCCCGCGTTCTCCGCTTCCAGCGCCGCCGCCCTCCAACGACGAAGGCGCCCCGCTCGGTGAAAGCGGGGCGCAGGAGGTCAGTTCAGGCGGTCGAAGCGAGTGTCGACCAGGCTCGGACTGCCGGAGTCACCGACCGAACCGGACGAGGCAACCGAGGTGAGTAGCGAGAGCAGCGCCGCCATGCCGGCCGCGGACAGCGCGGCGGTCCACGGGGCGTTGAGCAGGCCGATGCCGTCAGCGCCGAGTACCGCGACGAGCGCCTGGGCGAGGGTCTTCAGAGCGCGCTCAGTGGCCGAGCGCCAGAACACAGAAGTCCACAATGGACGATGTACCTTTCCTTGGAGTTGAGCAGCGGCGGGAGTGCGGCTGCCTATAGGCCGAGCACCTCGCGAGTGCGCGGGCCAACCACGCCATCTACTGGCAGGGCGGCACGGCGCTGGAGTTCCTTCACGGCGGTTTCCGTTGCGGTGCCGAAGATTCCGTCCTCGGCGAGGTCGAGTCCGGGGTACCAACGGTTGAGGACCCGCTGGAGGGATCGGACAGCGTCACCCTGGGCACCGCGCTGGAGTGCCGGGTCCGCAGGCGGATGACCGCTGCCGCCGCCAGGAACAGCAGACTTGCCGCCCAGCCCGGAGAGGATACGCTGCCAGGTCTTGGGTCCGACCACGCCGTCGGCGACGAGGCCCTGGTTGGCCTGGTACCGCTTGACGGCGGACTCGGTGGCGGGGCCGAAAATTCCGTCGGCTGGGGAGACGCCGAGGTAGCGCTGGACGAGGGCGACGTCGGCTCCGCGGGAACCTCGCTGGAGGGTGGGTCGCCCTCCGGGAGGAGGGGTACCACCGCCCCCGGGAAGGCCGGCCGCGATGCGCTTGGCCTCCACCCGGTTGACGATGACCTCGAAGTGCATCTCGTCCTTGCGGCCGGAGTAGTCCCCGCCCCACCGAAGACCGAGCTGGCGGGCGCGGGCGGAGATGGCACCGCGGAGGTGCCCGGGAACAGTGCCGACCTTGCCGAGGGGGTGCTTGGGGGCGTTGATGTCGATAGCCGTGCCGCTGGCATGGTTGGACAGCTGCGCGCTGCCGGAGATCGCGCGGTAGTTGTGGCCCCAGCAGCCGGGGTTCATCAGCGGTTCGACGTGGTCACGCCACCAGACAGCCATCGCCAGCAGGAGCGGCGCGGCGTCGCGCTGAAGTGGGACCCGGATGTCGGTGCCGGGGATGGTGAAGGTGTCCACGCCGATGGCGGCGCGGTTGGCCGAAGCGGGCCAGCCGTTCTGGCTAATGGGCAAGGGCTGTTCTCCAATGAGGGCATGGCGAAGGCCCGGCGGTCGCCGGGTTCGCGAGAGCTGTTGAGAGAGAGGAAGATCAGGCGCTACGAGGCCAACGGGAGGCCGAGCGCTCGTGTGGTCGCGTCGTCGAGTTCGCCGGTCACCGGGAGGCGGCAGTGAGCCTGAACTCGGCGCAGCGCCGACTGAGTGGCCGCGCCGAGGTGTCCGTCCACCCGGACACGGACGATGCCGGTGAGGTTGATGCGGACCTGGACGGCGCGAACGTCGTCAGGAGTCATGGTCAGTAGGGCAGGGCGATCAGGCTGGGTCGGCTGAGATGGCCGGCCGCGGTGGTGTCGCCGGGTTCGGCGGTGCAGCAGGCGCGGGAGCGGAGCTGGTAGTAGCCCGGGGCAAGCCCGCGGTGGATGTGGGCGAAGCTGGCCCGGATGCGCGCGGTGCCGCCGGTGCTGCTGACAGCGAGAGCACGTGCGGGTTCCGGCGCGATGACGTCCGGCCCGGCCAGCTCCCAGGAGTAGCAGCTCGTGGTGGCCTTGCCGGTGGCGGTCAACTCAGCGGTGGCGAAGACGATGAGCCGACCGGTGCGGACGTGCACCTGGATGTCCGGGCCGGTGCCCACCCAACCGGTGCCCGGGGCCAGGGCGCGGTCGGCGGGGTTGTCGCGACCGTCCGGTCCGGCGGTCAAGGCGAGCAGTGGCAGCGTGTCGCCGGTGACCGGCTCGGTCTGGGACAGCCCGTAGCTGTCACCGGGCAGGCGCCCGAGTCGTATCCGCTCCTCGGCCGTGGCGCTGCTGCCGCCCGGGTCGTAGATCGTGAGGGCGTAGTTGCCCTCAGCGTCCGGTGCCAGCACCGCGGCATCGCGCCCGTTGGGGGCCTGGGCGCGGATGATGCCGTTGTCCCGCAGCACAATCTCTCCGCCGGTGACGGTCAGGGTGCCGTTGACCGAGGTGGCGTGATCGAGGGGGTTGCGGCGTTTGAGGGCGTCGATGTCGCGGCGCAGCGCGGCCAGCTCGGCGGCCAGGGACGCCGGAAGCCGGGGGTCGGCAGGCAGGGCGGTGCTCCTAGGCGGTCTGGGGAAGGTCGGGGTCGGAGGCCAGGGACACGCGCACGTCCTCGATGCCATCGACGATGTCCACGGAGACCTCGCCGATGAGGTAGCGGGCGTCGACGTGCAGCAGGCCGGCATCGGCGATGAACCTCGCGGTGTGCCCGGGGCCGTAGGAGCCGAGGGCGGGTTCGGCGTCCGGGGTGATCGACAGGGTGGGCACGATGATCGGCGCGGCACCCAGGCGCAGCATGGCGTCGGCCTTGCCACGCAAGGTGACCGGCTCGGAGACGGTGGAGAAGGTCTCCACGCGCTCCAGCAGGGGACGGCCGGTGGTGCGGCTGATGCGCGTCTGGATCGGGGCTTCGGCACCGGAGCCTTCGCCGATCGCGTCAGCGCGGTTGGTCAGCAGGGTGCCGTCGCGGGTGATGCGACTGCCGGTGAAGCAGTTGCGGCCCAGGTCGAAGGTCAGGTTCGGTGGGGCGGCGCCGGGGGCGATGACTTCGATGTGGGTGCGGATCACCGCGCGGTGGGTGTCCCAGCGGTGGACGTAGCGGAAGCTGAAGTCCTCCAGGTCATCGGCCAGCGCTTCGATCAGCTGGCCGTAGGAGTGGCGCTCATAGCCCAGGTAGTTCCGCTCGCTGGCCGCGCCCAGAGGGCGGATGAGGCTGGTGTCCACGCCGATGTCACCGCTGATGTGCGGCCAGATCGGGAAGGACGAGCCGTTGTCCTGGGCGTGGTCGATCAGCGCCTTGACGATCATCGCCCGGTCGGTGGTGGGGCCGAACTTCAGGTCGACGCGCAGCAAGCGGCGCCGGAAGTAGGAGTGGAAGCCCTCGCCGGAGAGCTGCATCTCCCCGGCGGTCAGGTCGAACTCGGTGGTCCAGCAGATGCCGCCGGCCAGCACCACGCCGTCGCGCTCGATCCACAGGGTGGTTCGGCCCTCGATGAAGGACTCCGCGGTCAGCGGTGAGCCGGGGCCGGGGTCCAGGGGGATGGTGACGGCGATGGAGCCGGGTGCGTTGCGGGTCTCGGTGTAGCGGGCGGCGGTGGCGGGCAGCTCGCCGAGGATGCGCCGGGTGAGCAGGTCCCCGTAGAGGAACCGGTACTCCGCGGACATCAGGCGGGGCGGGCCGGGGTCGCTGGGAACACCCGCGCCCACAACAGGCCGTTGAAGCGGGAGCTGGAGAAGCCGCCGTCGCCGTGGACCTTGGTGGCGCGCAGGAACACAGTGGTGCTGCCGGTGAGCACTGGCGAGGACTGCGTGCTCGCCACGGCCAGCTTCACCCCGGCGACCTGGGCTTCGCTGCCGACGTAGACGTTGACGACCGGTCCGGCGAAGAGGTTGTTGAGCAGCAGGTGCCCGTCGTAGCGGCAGTTCTCCACCGAGTACTCGTAGCGGAAGCTCGTATCGAGCACGTAGGGGAAGCCGGGGTCGGGGATGACCAGGCGGGCCAGTTCGATGTGCTGCTCGCGGTTGCCGTTGTGCACGGCGATGTCGCTGGTCTGATACGGCCGCGACAGCAGGCCCCCGGCGCGGTCGTGGTGGATGTAGCGCAGCGGGAAGTCGGCGTGCTGCTCGTCGTAGACGATCCGGCCGGGGGCTCCGGCCGGGGTGGCGCGGTCGGCACCGAGCCGGTGCACTCCACCGACGGCCTCGGCAAAGGTGCGGGCGTCGGCCACGGAGGTGACCGCGGTCGCGCGGGCCGGGACGGTGACGTAGGCCAGGGCCAGGTAGACCGCGTCGGTGGGCAGCGGCGGAGCGGCCGGGTTGGTGGCGGGCTGGCCCTCGATGACCCGGAACTCCACCGTGACCGGGCGCCCGCCGGCGTATTCCGGGTCGACGACGCGGATGGCCACGATGTCCACGCGCGGGGCGATGTCGCTGGCGGGACCGATCGGCACGCGTTCATCGGAGACGTTGCGCACCATGTAGGAGCCCTGGGTGGTGTCTTGCTCGCCGCGCAGCATCGCGCCGCCGCCGCGGACCAGCACGGCCATTTCCGGGGTCGGCATCGGGGTGACCGCGAGGGAGTCCCGGCCGCGGTTGATCACGCCGTGGCCGCGGTCGGTGAGGTAGGCCAGCATCTCCCGCAGGTTGGCCGCGGAGTACTCGCCGGTCTGGAGGAACAGCGGATTTGCCTGTAGCGCCAAGGGTTTCCTTAGATCGTGGCGGGGCGCCAGGTGACGGTCATGGACGAGGACGGCCCGGGGCTCAGGTGCAGGGGGCTGCGGTAGCCCATGCTGATCGGCACACCCGGGGGCAGGGTCCACCAGCTTGGCCGGGACACCAGGGCGGAGTAGCGGGAGGCGGTGCCGTTGAGCAGCACCGTGCGGCGCGCGAAGTCGACCTCCAGGTACTCGTCCGCGCGGAGGTTGAGGTCGAAGGCGAGGACCTGTCCCGAGGAGTAGTTGTGGATGCGCGGTGAGGGGATCGGGCCGTTGAGCCGGACGATCGGGTCGGTGTCGGCCGAGCCGGTGTTCACTACGGTGACCGCGCCCGCTGGGCGCAGCTCGCCGAAGCGCAACGGGAACCGCAGCGGTGGGGTGAACCCGGCCTGGGGTTGCGGTGGGCCGACGGTGGAGGTCTGGGCGGGACCGAAGATCCGCGGTTCGGGGCACCACAGTTCGACCACGGCTTCGCTGCGGCCGTAGAGGTAGTCGGGGTAGCGGATCGGGACGGTGCGGCGGCGCACCACCGCGGAGACCTCCGAGAGCAGGCCACCGGCCACGCCGGGCAGCTGGAACACCAAGGGTGCGAGAGGCTGCGAGGGGGCGAACGCGGCGGTGAAGGCGTCCACCGTGGACTGGAACTCGGCAGGGTCCGGTGCCCACAGCTCCAGGGTGAGCGTGATGGTGCGCCCGCCGAGGAGGTCGTGGCCGAGGAAGGTGCCGTGGGCGCGGAGCCGGGCGCGATCGGCGGCGCGGACCTCGGGGGCGTCCAGGAGGCCGGCGACCTCGATCAGGGAGTAGGCGGTGCCCGCACCGGTGAGTAGTCCGCGGTAGGCGATCTGCCAGTCCTGGGTGACCAGAGGTGTTACCTCCCAAGGGTTTTCACCGCGAATGCGACGGATCGTCCGATGTCGTCGGGGTGGGCGTTGGTGGTGGCGTTGACGGTGATCGCGTAGTGGTTGATCACCTGTGGCGCGGCGACCAGGCGGGCGGGTGTGTCGGAGGCCAGGGGTTCGCCCATGGTTCGGGCTGCCTCGGCGAGGATGGCCAGGGAGCGGTGTTCCCGGTTGAGCGGGATGAACGCCTCGCGGCCGGTCTGCCGGTCGCCGACCACGCGCAGGAAGTTCGGGCGCACGATGGAGGCGATGGCGTTGCTCATCTTCGACATGCCCTCAACGCCGCGCAGGCCGCCCGCGGCGTAGAACTCGTAGATGTTGCCCAAGGCGTTGGGGCCGAACAACTTCGCGAAGAACTTCACCGTGGCGCTGAAGGGCTGGGACAGCCAGCTCTTGACCTCGGCCTTGGCCTGGTCGGTGTCGGCGGTGATCTGCACTTGCTTGTTCGGCAGTTGGGTGACCTTGTAGCCGAACTGCTCCAGCTTCTTCGCCTCGTCCAACGCGGTGGAGTCGACGATGACGGTCTTTTCATCTGGAACGTCGATCACCTTGGCGCGCAAGGTGTTCAGGTGTCCCTGGGCGGCGAGCATGCCGGGCTGGGAGATCAGCGTCTGGACCTGGTCGGGCAGCAGACCGTAGGCGTTGGCGAGCTGGTTGGCCTGCTCGCGGGACAGCCCGGCTGCTTGTGCCTGGCGTACGAACTCATCGCGAGCGCGTTGGGCCTCGCCGCGGGCGGCGGCCAGGGCGGCCGGGACGTCCTGGCCGTTGGCGATGGCCATCTGGTAGGCCGCGGTCGCCGAGGAGTGCATCGCCTCGCGCGTGCCGGTGAGCACGTCGAGCAGCCGCCGGCCGCCTTCGGTGGTGGTGTTGATCGAGCCGTTGGCGTTGAGCATGTCCACGTGCAGCTTGGCGGATTCGCCGCTGGCCGCGCGGATGGCCTCCTTGACGCCGCTGAGCCGCTCGTTGAGCCGGGCCGCGGCCTGTTCGGCGGAAATCTGGCCGCCGGAAAGTGCGTCCAGGGCGGTGTTGAGGGCGCGGGCCTTGCTGTCGGCGTCAGCGGTGTTGTCGGAGAGGGTGGACATCGCCTCCGACAGGGACTTCATGCTCGGGTTGGTGCTCTGTGCGGCACCGTTGGCCTCTCGCCAGGCGTTGATGGACTCGCGGGTCTTGCCGGTGACATCGGTCCAGCTGTCGCGCAGGCCCTTCAGCGGGCCGGTGGCCTGCTTGAGGCGCTCGCCCAGGCCCGCGATGCTGGTGCTGGTGCCTTCCTGGCCGGAGCGCAGGTTGTCCAGCACGCGGTTGTAGTGCTCCAGCTCGTTGGAGCCACCGAGCATGGCCGTGATGAGCTGGTCCATGGACATGCCGGTGGCCTGGAGGACCGCGTTGAGGTCTTCCTGCGACAGGGTGGAGCGGATGGTCTGCTCGGCCTTGCGCCGCATGGCTTCTTCGGTACGGCGGGTGGCCTCGGCCTCCTGGAGCGCGGCGGCGACCAGGTCCTTGGTGGAGATGCCGAGTTCGCGCGCGGTCTTGAGCGCTCCGGCGTCCTGGAGGGCCTTGGCCACATGCGCGTGGGTGGCCTGGGTGATCGCGCCGGTGTTGCGGTCGAGTGTGTCGGTGAGCTGGGCGACCGCCTGCTGGTGCGCGCGTGCGCGTTCGGCGGCCTGCTCTTGGCGTCCGGACCACAGGGACAGGCCGATGATGGCCGCGCCAAGGGCGAGTCCCCAGGGACCGCCGAGGGCACCGATCAGGCCGGTGACGGCGTTGCGCAGGCCGTTGCTCAGCGCGTTCGCCGCGCCGCCAGCCGCGCGGGCGTAGGTGTCGAAGGCTGGAGCGGCGCCACGGAGGGTGCCGGCCACGATGCCCGAGGCGTTGGTGAGCGCGTGTTGCTCGGTGATCCAGCGACTGGCCGCGGTCGCGCCGGAGGCGTAGGACTCGCGCATCTCCGCCGCGGTGGTGAGCAGGCCGCGGAAGCCGGGGACGACACGCTGGGCGGTGACGGACATGGTGGCCATCGCCGCGCCCAGGCGGCTGACCTCCACACCGTTGGCGCGGGCGAGCGCGGACTGGACCTGGAGGTGGTCGGAGAACGCCTTCATCCCGGTGGTGGGGAAGCTGTTGGCCAGTCGGGGCAGCAGCAGCCGCAGCGCGGTCAGGGCCAGCAGCGCGGTCTGGACTGGGCCGGGCAGCGCTTGGAAGGCGCTGACCACGACGTTGAGCATGGCCAGCAGTGGCCGGGCGGCGTTGGCCAGCAACGCCACGGCCTGCGCGGCGAGCTTGACCAGCGCGGTGAACGCTGCGGCCGGTCCGGTCGGGGTGCTGAGGGCGTCGATGAGCAGATCGCGTAGGGCGGTCAGCGCGGGCAGGGCCGCCTTGAACACCGTGACCACGGCGTGGCCGATCGCCCCGAAGGTGGTCACCAGCGAACCGCGGGCCTTGACGGCGTACTGGGCCAGGGCGTCGAAGGCCGGTTGCGCCCAGCTTCGGACGGCCTCCCAGATACCGGCGATCTTCTCCCGGATCTCGGTGTAGACCCCGGCGGCGCGCAAGGTGCGGTGCAGCAGGATGGTCCGGCGGATGAAGCTCGCGGTCGCGTCACCGGCGCGGTGGATGGCCGAGGTAACGCCGGGAAAAGCGCCGGTGGCCACGGGCTTGATCGCCTCGGCGATGGCGCTGAAGGCCAGCCCGAACTCGCGCTTGAGGCCGGTGCCCATCCCCTTCCAGGTTCCGGACAGCTTCTCCGCGGAACCGCCGAAGGCGACGGTGGCGCTCGTGCCGTCTCGCAGGCCCTCCATCAACATCGGCAGGTAGGTCGCCGACATCAGCTTGCCCTGCTCCATGAGCTTCATCAGCTCTTCGCGGGACTTGCCGGTCTTGGCCGCGAGGATGCCCATGCCGTCGATGCCCAGCTCGGCAAGCTGCTGGGTGAGTTCCTCGGCCTGGATCTTGCCCTTGGCCGACATCTGGCTCAGGGCCTTGATGAAGCGCTCGATCTGGTCGGTGCCCATGCCCAGGCCGGCCGCGACGTCGATGACGGTCTGGAGCATCGGGATGACGTTCTTGGCGGCCACGCCGAGGCCGACCATCTGCTTGGCACCGTCGACAAGGGTGGTGACGTCGAAGGGGCTCTTGCGGGACATCTCGACCAGCTGGTTGTACATCGCGGCACCGCGTTCGGCGGAGCCGAGCATGTTCTCCAAGGCCAGGCGGGCGGCCTCGATGTTGGCGGCGTACTTCCCGCCGAAGAACACCCCGGCCGCGGCCACCGCGGCACCGACTTGAGCGACCTGGCGGGTGGCCGAGGCGGCGAAGGAACTGATGCGGCTGCTCAGGGAGTCCAGGCCGGTGGCGGTTTGCCGCAGTGCCCGCGACACCGAGCTGGCGTCGCCGAGGATGGTGATGCGGATGGGTTTGGCCAACCGGGGCTCCTAGACGATGCGCGGTAGCCGCTCATGTCCGGAGTCGGCGTCGCGTTGGGCTTGGACCGCCTCAGCGGCGGCGGTGTGCAGGGCGATGACATCGCGCCAGGGCAGGGCGCGCAGGTCCGCCAGGGTCATCCCGGGGTAGGCACCCAGCAGGCGGGCGAGCATCACCGTCCGCTGGGCTCGGGAGGGTTTTCCTTGTCCACCAGGACGATCCGCTCGTTCCCGGCCTGCTCCCAGGTGAAGTCCGGGTCGCTGCGGCGCCGGGTGATGAAGGCCAGGGCGCGCAGCATGCGGCCCTTCTTGCCCGCGGGGTCGCACAGGATGTCGAAGGGGGTGTCGGTGACGTCCTCGATGAGTTCGATCTCGGCCACGGACAGGTCGTTGATGTCGGCGGTGAGCGCCTCGGACATCGTGGTCCTCTCGGGTCAGGTGGTGTTGATGCGCTGGAGGGCGCGGGTGATGGCGTCGCGGAACTTCTCGGCCGCGGCGTCGTAGCGGCGGCCCATCGCACGCCAGATGAACTGGTTGGCGCGGATGTTGCGGGGCGGGCGGACGCGGCCGGGCGGGACACCGAAGTGGATCGGCCCGGCATACGGGACACGGCTGCCGGTGCCGGCCATGACGTACGCCTTGGACTCCGAGCCGGTGCCGCGCACGCTGGCGGCCAAGCGACCGGTCCGACGCGGCGCGGTCACCTTGGCCTCGGCGGAGACCAGGTCAGCGACCTCGACGTGCACACCCCGGAGGGTGCGACGCATGGCGTTACGGTCCAGTGTTCCCAGCTCCCGGCGGAGTTCCTTCATGCCCTCAACGTGGATTCGGGTATGCGTGACGGCCTCCGGGGCTGTCCCATAACATCGAGTCGACGATCGCCAGCGCGAGAGCGGAAGATCGACACGAGATGACAGGGGGCTACATGGGTGACAATGAGGAAAAAGAAGAGGAGCACGAGCACGGCTCGGTAGAACTGAGCCGTCGAGCCAGAATTGTCACAGGATCAGCAGCAATTCTGTCTGGCTCCACAGGCGCAGTCGCCGTCTTCCTTACCAGCAATCAGGCTGGTACAGCTGTCCTGCTGGCGCTTTGCGCCCTATTCTCGCTTATGACCCTCGCCGGACGACTGCCCTCACGACTCAAATTCGGGGACAACGAGTTCACTATCCCCCTCATTAAGGCGGTGGAGAACAGGATCGCAGAGGCTTCGCCGGAGGAGGCGAAGGAACTTGTGTCGGCAGTAACGTCATCACTATCCGGTTCGGCATCGTCCCAGTCCAATGTCGAGAGAACGCTCCTTGGTGCCGTGGTGGAGCAGTCGTTCAAGGCGGCGGTACTAAAAGACGGCCGCTTTGAAATCAAGGGTTTGACGAGAAGTTCCAAATATGACATGGAGCTAGTGGGACCAAAGCGCGTAGCGGTCAAGATAGTGATCACCCCGGCACATTATGGGGACATTTCGAGGCGCATACGGGACCTGCGTCGTGTTGCAGCTGAGGACGGCTACGACGCATGCATATTTATGTCCAACTACGAACTCTCACCTAAGTCACTGGCGGTCGCCAATGCATTTTCCAGCGAGTCGGGCAAGCCTGCGATGCACTATCTTTTCCTGGAGCTAAATGAGCCATTTCAGGATCATATGATCGAAATGCTGAGGAATGTTTAATTTTCGTTGACCTATTCCAGCGTCACAACTCGGCGTCGGCAGTGACGTAGGTCGCCGAGACAGCCGCGGTGCCGGTGCCGGGGTCAAGCACACGGAACGGCAGCGGCTGCTTGGTCAGGTCTTCCAGCGACATCTCCGGGCTCTCGCCGGAGAACTGGAACACCGGCACGCTCAGTGCGAACTGGCTGTGCACACCCGGGGCGATCTGCGGCCCGGTCCAGGTCGCGGTCAGTTCGCACGGCGTGCCCTCGACATAGGCCCGGTAGATGTCGGTGGAGTCGAAGTCGATCTCCAGCGAGCCTTCGTAGGTCGGGACCTGGCTGCGGAACGGCCGGGTCTTCCGGCCACCGTTGACCAACCGGTACCGGTCGACCTTCATACCGAAGTTGGCGTTCAGCTCGAACTTCGACGGCTCGAACACCACGTCGATCCCAGAGACCTTGAGCTTGATCTCGCACTCGCTCCAGGCGAAGGGGACCGCGGTGGCCGGGTAGGTCGGAGTGCCGGCCGGGATGTCGAGCTTGACGTCCTGGAAGTCGAACCCGGCCTTCACCAACAGGTTCTGGTCGACCTCCTGGGTAAAGGAGGCTTCGGTGACCACACACCCGAGGTGCGTGAAGGGGACGATGCCGCCGGATGCCTTGGGTCGCTGGGCCTGGACGGTCAGCGACTGCGGCGACTCGTCGACCGCCACGCCGAAGGTCCATTTGGTGGCGACCTTCTTGCCCGGCTGGCCGGGGTCCTCGACGTCGGCTGGGGTCGCGGTGGTGAAGATGCTGGCCAGCAGCAGTCCGGCGCCGGAGGTGAGCAGGTCGAGTTCGATCTCGCCGGTGCCGCCCTTGTGGACGGGGCGGCGGCGATCCGCGCGGACGGTCTGCATACCGGGGCGGAAGCCGACGGATTCCAGGTACTCGGTCTGGCGCTTCCAGTTGTCGTTCTTGGCTTCGTAGCCGCGGTTCAGCGCGGCGGGCGCGGTGCCGTAGGTGGTTTCCTTGCCGACGACGATCGCGCCTTGCAGGACGCTCATTCCTGCGGCTCCTCAAGGGGTGTGGTCGGGTCGTCGGCTTGCCAATGCGGGTCGCCGTCCAGCAGCTGGGCCTCGGCCGCGGTGAACGCGGCGCTCTGTCCTCGATGGACGGTCAGCAGGCGGGTGGGCAGCACGACATCGGCGGTCTGGAACGGCCCGATGTAGGTCAGGTGTGTTGGTGCGTCGGCGATCTCTGCCTCTACGGCAGGCTCGCCATGACGCGGAGCTGTAGCTCGACGTGGCAAATGGGGCCTTCACCGGTCTCGTTGGTGTTGGACCGCAGGGCCGCCATGACGACCGACTTCACGCCCGGAACGGCGTGGGCGAGCACGGGATCGCGGGCGAGCATCTCTTCGATGCGCCCGGTCAGGTCGATGGCGCGGGCCTCGGTCTCCTGGGGGTGGGTGCCGACGACCTCGATGTGGACCTCGACGGTGTAGGTCTCCTGGCGCCGGACGGTCCCGGCGCGGAAGGCGGTCGGGGCGGCCTCGGACATGTCGGTGGCACCCAGCCACACCGAGGTCCGGCGTCGGTCGGCGCGGTCGCCGTAGAGCACCTGGATCGGCTCACCGGCCAGCAGCTCGGTGATGCGGCGGTGCAGCTCGGCCTTGACCGCGGCGATGGTGATGCGGGCCATCAGGCCGTCCCGGGGGCGCGGTGGGAGTGACGCAGCAGGATCGCGTCGACGTCCGGCAGGCCGGTGGGGCGGCGCTCGGAGGCGGTGGCCAGGATGATCTGCCCGTACTCCGACTGGGCGGACACGGCGCGGTCGGGGATGCGGGAGTCCAGGTCGCGCAACCAGAACCGGGCCAGGGTGTCGGCGGCGAAGACGATGTCGGGCGGGGCCTCGGCGGTTTCACCGGCCGTTCCCTGCACATCGAGGACCCCGCGCAGCCGGGTAGGCAGGTAGACGGTGGCCTCGTTCGCGTTGACCAGCCACTGGGAGACATCCAGCTCGGTGTTGGTCTTGACCAGGCGGGCCGAACGGACGGTCCGCGGGTAGATCACCGGCAAGCTGATCCAGTCGACTCCGCTGGCGTGGACCCACTGCTGGAAGGGCT
Organism: Crossiella sp. NPDC003009; assembly: GCF_053591555.1. NCBI lineage: Bacteria > Bacillati > Actinomycetota > Actinomycetes > Pseudonocardiales > Pseudonocardiaceae > Crossiella > Crossiella sp. NPDC003009. The sequence continues at coordinate 29,517 of NZ_JBSFUA010000057.1, forward strand.
TGTGCTCCCAGCTGGTTTCGGTGACATCGTCGATGATCGTCTCGGCCCAGGTGATGGCCGCGGTGACCGCGGTGTCGGGGTAGAGCGCGAGGTTGTCAAAGCCCTCGGCGGCGCGCACCGAGGCGACGGTGGTGTAGGCCATGGGCGGCTACCGCTGTTCGCCGCGGGCCGGGTCCTCGGCGCTGCGCGCGGTGCGCTTACCCCGGCGCGACGCCTCGGCCGGCGCGTCCGGCTCGGCGAGTTCGGCAAGTCCGGCCTCGACGAGGCGCTGGCCGGTCTCGGGGTCAACCTCGGCGATGTCACCACACGCGTGGTTGATGTCCCTGCCGCTGATCGCGGTCAACATCCGGATCTTCACGGGTGCTCCGTTCTGGGTACGACAACGCGCCCCCGGCGTGATCACGGGGGCGTGTTGTCGTTGGCGGGCAGGGGAATCAGACGGCGGTCTTGACCAGGGTCACCGCGCGGTCATCCATCAACACGCCGTCGGCGCGCTGGATGAACCGCCAGCTGATCTGGTCGGTGTTGAACGCCACGTGCTCGGAGCGGTCGACGTGCAGAGCACCGGCGAAGCGCACGTAGTAGGCGCTCAGATCGCCGAAGCACATGACCTTGCTGTCCGCGGCCAGCGCGGGCACCGCGACGTCGTGGAGCACCGGCTTGCCCAGGATGGTGCTCGGCTCGCCCACGCGCAGGGACTCCTGCCACAGGTAGTTTCCGGTGTTGTCCTTGAGCTTGCGGATGCTGGCCGCGGTGGAGTCGTGCATCAGCCAGGTCGCCGCGCGCCGGTACGGCGGGATCAGCGTGTGGTAGATGTCGATCAGCTCGTCCGCGGTGACCGCGGTCTTGGCCGCCAGGGTCTTGCCGACCGGTGCCGCGGTGAACAAGCCCTTCGGCTTGCCCACGCCGTCACCGACGAGGAAGTGCCGGTTCAGGCCGTCAGCGAACGCCGGGCCGGCCTGGGAGACCAGGTAGCGGCCGAGGTCGAAGATGGAGTCCTCCAGGATCTCGCGCGTGGCGAGCACCCGGTAGGCGTACTTGAAGGCGTTGATCTCCACGTGCGGTCCGAAGCTCGGGTCGGACTCGGGGATGTTCGCGCCTTCGCCGACGATGGTCGCGCTGGAGTAGCCGGTGACCTTCGGCCAGTACAGCCGCTCACCGGACTCGGTGCGCAGCACTGTGGCGCCCGCGGTCATCACCGAGGACAGTTCGCGGATGTACTCGAACATCTGGCCGTAGACGTCGCGGAGCTTGATGTCGGGATCGTCGATCCTGTTGAGCTGCCGGGATTCGGTGGCGGTGAAGGCGGTGGAGCGGACCTCGCCGTTGAGCAGGCCGGCCAGGCGCTGCTCGTACTCCTCGGCCAGGTCGTCCAGCTTGCCCTGGGCCTGGTCGTGGCGGGCGGCCAGACCGGCGCGGGCGGCGCCGAAGTCGCGCTCGATGGCATCCAGCGCGTCCTTCTCCGCCTGGGCTAGGCGGGTGATCTCGTCGTTGAGCCGCTTCTCCTGCTCGACCTCGTAGGCGGTCAGTTCGCGGCCGTCGGTGGCATCGGCCAGGCGACGCAGTTCGGTGACCGCGGCCTGCCGTGCCTCGAACGCCCTCTTGGCGTCCACAATGGACATAGGTGTGCTGTCTCCAGATCACGGGCAGCCAGAGGGCCAGCCCGCAGGGGTGAAGGGATCGGCCGGGACCGGGTGGTCACGCGGCAGGAACCACACGCCGTGGCAACCGCGGAGGAGTGGGCGGCTTGGCGGGGGTGCGGGTGGTGCGCCAGGCGTCCAGGGATCGCATGGCGGCCTCGGTCTGGGGGTAGGCCGGGATGGTGACCGGGCCGATGTCGACCACGGTGATGCGCTTGAGCGTGCGGCGCATCAGGCCGTCACGCTCCTCCCACTCGTCTTCGTCGGCGAAGAAGGTGAAGCTGGACCCCGCGATGTCGCCGCGGCGCAGGAGTTCGGCCCAGTCCCGCCCGGCGGTGGTGTCGGGCATGTCGATCTCGTAGCGCATGCCTCGGGCGTCGGGGATCAGGCGCAGGGTGCCGGAGCTGAGCCGGCCGAGGACCAGGTTGCGGTCATGGTTGGCCAGGGCGAGCACATCGCCGTGCCGCGGCTCGTGGACCACGTCGGGCGCGATCTGCTCGACGAAACCGCCGAGGTCGCGCGACCACTCGCCGTAGACCCACGCGTAGCCGGTCATCGTGGTCCCCGCGGTGTCCTGGTGCCCGCGGTGCTCCACCGGCAGGGTCAGGGTCCGGATTTCGGGGGTCACGTGGTGTCCTTCTTTCCTTGTGGCACAGCGGGTTTCTGCTCCGCGACGGCTGGCGGCCCGGGTGGCGGCGCGTCGTCGGGCGGGTCGCCCAGGCCTTCGCCGTGGCCAGGGGCTCCGCCCCCGGGGTACTCGGGATCGGGGTCGGGGTGGGTGGCCTGCTGGATCTCGATGGCCAGCTTCTCCGCGGTGAGGCGGGCGATCTCGGCCTTGTGCTCCTGCTCGGCGGCCTGGCCCTCGGCGCGTTCGGTGTTCGGGCCGACCGGCCCCATGTTCAACGGGATGTACGGGGCGGTGCCGATGCCGCGGGGGTGCGGCGGCAGGTCTTCCTCGGCCCGGATCTCGTCCATGGTCTTGATCCCGTACTGGATGGACCAGATGTGGGACTGGAAGCGTTCCTCCAGCGACCCGCGCAGCAGCTCGTCCATGTTGATGCGGATGTAGGTGTCCAGCGGGGTGTCCGGCTCGGTGCGGACCAGGCGGGTGAGCGCGTGCTCGACCCGGGTCACCCACGGGCGCAGGGTGTGCTGGGCGAACATGGCGTTCTGCTCCGCCAGGCCGGAGCCCCAGGAGGTGGACTGGCTGGCGTCGGCCAGCAGGTGCACCGGGACGGAGAACAACCGGGCGACGTCGGCGACCCCGTACTTCCTGGTCTCCAGGAACTGGGCTTCGTCGGGGCTCAGCGAGATCCGTTTGAATGCGGCGCCCTCGGTCAGCACCGCGAGCCCACCCTGGGCGTCGCGGCCGTGCAGCTGCTTCCAGCGCTGGGTGAGCCGGTTGGCGGCCTCATCGCTCATCCGGCCCTCGGTCTCGATGACCGCGGTGGGCATGGCGGAGTTGCCGAAGAACTTCGCCCCGTACTCCTGGGCGGAGAGGGTGACGGCGATGGACTGGGAGGCGGCCTTGATCGGGCTGACGCCCAAGTGCTCGCCGGGCATCTCGATGCCGACGATGTGCACCAGGTCCTGATTCGGGGTCAGACGCCGGCCGTTGACGTGGTAGGTGATCCGGCCGTCCTCATCGGAGAGCGCCACCTTGCGCGGGTCGAGCACCACCGCGGCCAGGATGCGGCCATAGCCGTTGCGCTCGACCACGAAGTAGGCATTGCCGTTGAGCAGCAAGGAGACGATGAGCTGGCCGATGAAGCGGATCTGGTTCATCGACCCCTGCGGCCCGCGGGGCTCCTCGATCCACTTGGGCAGCGACTGGGCGGTGCGGGTGCCGTCCTTGCCGCGCCGGAAGGTCTCGATCGGCAGGGTGCTGATGGTAGAGCTGATGATGTTGACGCAGCCGTAGACCGCGGACAGGCGCATGGCGGTGGCGGCGTTGATCCGCAGGCCGGTCTTGGTGTCGTAGTTCTCCAGCAGGAACCGCTGGAGTTCCGGGGTGAAGGAATCGAGGCTGATGCCGCGCTGCTCGGGCTGGCCGCGACCGAAGAACCGGTCCAGGAAGCTCACTCAGCCGCCTCCCGGGCGGGTGCGTCCAGCACCAGGGCGGTGCGCAACAGGGCGGCGCCACAGACCATCGGGGCCAGCGGCGGCCAGGCCATGCCGGCGCCCACGGTGAGCAGCACCAGGCCGAGCACGGCGAGCAGGGAACGCAACGGGAGAACTCCTAGGAGGCGAGGATGAGGAGTTCCGGTTCGCCGGGGTCGGCGTAGAAGACGGCTCGGTGATGCGCGATGACGGCGGCCACGGCCGCGTCGATGAAGCGCTTGGAGCTGCGGAACTCCTTGCTGATGCGCCCGCCGCGGTGGTCCTCCTTGAGGATCGCGTTGGCGACGTGGCGCGCGAGAACGGCGCTGCCGTCGTGGGACAGGTGCCCGTCCCGAGCGGCGTCGGTGAAGGTCTGGGTGGCCGGGATCATGCGGGCCAGGGAGCTGGTCGGGAACTCCACCACCGGCAGGCCCTCGTCGGACATCTCCTGGAGGGTCTGCTCCCAGCGGTAGGGGTCCGCGGCGATCTCGACCACGCGGTAGGTTCGGCAGACCTCTTCGAGGACCGCCTTGACCTCGTGCAGCGGCACGCGCCAGTCCGGGTCGTTGCGCGGGGCTTCCCAGACGCGGATGGGGACCAGGTGCCGGTCGCGCACGCGGCAGGCCACCAGCGCGGTGGAGTCCGAGCGCCAGCTGCCGTCCGCGCCCACCACGATCTCGTCGCCGGGCTCCAGACCCTCGGCCTTGAGCAGCTTCTTCCAGGTGCCATGCGGCAGCCAGGTGGTACCGCCGCGGACGAACTGGGAGAGCCGGTAGATCCGGAACGCGGCCTCACTGGTGCGCTGCACCGCGGCCTGGAAGTCGTCCTCGTTGAGGATCGGGTAGGCGGGGTTGCACGCGCGCCAGACCGCGGGGTCGGTGTGGTCGACCTCTTCGTCCGGCAGCGGTCCCCAGGAGCGGTAGAAGAAGGCGGGGTCGTCGACCTCGCCGGAGTTGACGCGGCGGCCGTAGGCGCACAGCTCGGCGAACTCGCCGTCGGGGTCCGGGCCGGCCGTGCTGATGACCCAGAACATGGGCTGGTTGCGGGCAGCGGAGCCCAGGGTGAGGGCGTCGAAGAGGTCGGCGTTGCGGGCGAAGGCGTACTCATCCAGCGAGCAGGCGCTGACGTTGAGGCCCTGCTGGCGGCCGGCGTCGGCGGAGACGACACGGTAGGTGCCGCCGTTGCGCGGGTTGGTGATCGAGTCGCGGTGGACGATGAGCAGGCGGGACAGCTCCGGGGAGGACAGCACCATCTTGCGGGCGGCGTCGAAGACCATCCGTGCCTGATTACGGTCGTTGGCCGCGGCGATGACCTGGGGTTCGGCATCTGCCCGGTCGGCGACCAGGTGGTAGAGCATGATGGCGGCGGCCAAGGTGGACTTCCCGTTCTTGCGGGCCACGCAGACCACCGCGGTGCGGTGCTTGCGGCGGCCGAACTCATCGAGCCGGTATGCATCCAGCAGCAGCTGCTTCTGCCACCGGGCAAGCCGGAACGGCTGGCCGGCGTGGCTGCCGACCAGGCGGCAGAAGCGCTGGATGAACGCGATAACCCGATGGCCCTCGGTGGGAAAGTCCGCCTCGGCCTCGCCGTAGTAGTCGGCGTCGAACACCAGCGGCTACTCCTCCAGGAAGACGTCCAGCTCGCTGCGCAGCTCGGCCGCGGACAGGCCCAGGCGAATGCGGGAGTCCGGGTTGAGGCCGAGGCGGTCTTCGAGCTGGGCGAGCTTGGTCTCGATGGAGTCCACGGCGCGCAGGGCCGGGTGGACCGCGGGCTGGCCGGTGGAGCCGACGCTGACATAACCGTCCTCGGCGGCGATCTCCAGCAGCACGAGGCGGCGTTCGTGGAGTTCGGCGTAGCGGGCGATGGCGAAGTGGTCCGTGGCGGCGACGTAGGCGCCCGCCCCGGCGCTCCAGACCTCGTTCCACACGCGTCGGCCGATCTCGCCCAAGGTGTCGGGTGGGGTGGGGGCGGATGCGGGGACCAGCTGCGTGTGGTCGGGGCTCTTCGCGGCCCGCGGGCGTCCTTCGCGGTGTTCGGGCGCCTTCGCGCGGCTCATCGGGGTCTCCCTGGGCGGACTCGGGTCAGGCCCGGCCGACCTCGGGTCGCACAGGCGGATACGGAAAGCCGCAGGGGCGCTCGACCGGGCCTCGGCGGAGAGGAGGACACCGAGGCGGGAGACGCGGCCCTGCGGCGGCGTGGCGGTGCCCCTTGCACGAGGGCCAGAAGCCGTCCACGCGAACTTGCGGTGGTTGCACACAGTGACGAAGCCGTTACGCGGCAACCAAAAAACGATCGGCACTCAGCGCGCATACGGCGGCGGGTGCCCGGGGTAGCTAGGCAGGGGGGCCGTCCACTTTGGACCGTGCCCCGCCCCGGCGGATCACCTTCTGATGATCAACACAAGGAAAGATGACGTGAATCACTATGACCTGAAGCACAAACGAGATTAAGCCGAATGGAGCAGAGTTCAACCGGGCGAGGACCGGGCGCGACCACGGCGCGGGTGGTGGCCAGGGCGACCAAAGGCGCACAACTCAGGCAGTCCACCGCCCGGCGTGCCGCTGGGCAGCGCGGGCGCGTGCCTGCGCGCTGGTGATCTGCGCGTGGCAGGCAAGGCACAACGGCCGCGCGTTGGGGTCCGTGTCGGTGCCGCCGTCGGCCAGCGGGTGGACGTGGTCCACATGCAACTGGTCGGCCGGGTAGGTGGTCTCACATCCCTCACACCGGCCGTGGCCGAGGCGGTTGAGCTGGCGGCGCATCCGGCGGGCCGCGCCATCGCCCTGTGCACGGGCGCGGCGCACGTAGGCACGGCGGTGGCGTGGCGCGTCGGCTACCCGGCTACACGCCGGACAGCGGGGCGCGCGGGGGGAGGGGCGTCCGCACGAAAGGCACGGGCGGAGGGTGGGCACCTGTGCGTTACCCCTTCCCCGGTCAGCGGGGGCAAGGTGTCGCGTTGCGCCCCACACCTTCTATCTGTGTGCGGCGTGTACGTCGGCAGGGCGCGGACCCCGGACATACGAAAAGCCGCCCAAGGGCGGTATGCCCCTGGGCGGCTTGGTGGCTGTTCGGTTGTCCTACACCGCGTTCATGTCGAACACGTAGGTGTTTCCGGCCCGCTCGATGGCGGTGTGCACGGTCCGCAGTTCCTGCGAGTATCCCTTCAGGTCAAACGTCACATGCCTGCGCATCATTCGCGGCATGCTCGCACGAATCCAATAAAAAAGGGCGTGTGCCTCCACTTCGCTCGCCGAGAAGTGTTCAAATGACGGCCATATTCCCAGAAACCTGTCCTCGGCCTTCATGACCTGACTGAAAACGAGTGGTTCATTTTGGCTAACTGCTAGCGCCTGGATGTATGCGACAAACGCGTGTCCAGATAGAGTCATTCCGTCTTCAATTGACGACCCGACTTCTGGATTTTCCATTGGAAGGCTGTCGAACGGAAGGATCACCCAGATTTCTCCGGCTAAGATGGACGGGGGAGCGATCCACCTTTCTAGGATGGTGGCGAGTTCCCTGGGAGGGCGTTCGAGGCTCAGCAGGTATCCGTCAATCTTTCCCTCTGCCCACTTTGAGTGAGCTAGTACCCAAACATGCTTAATGCAGTCATTCATAGCCTACCCTCCTTTCAATATCGCGGATCTAGGCGGCTTCCATGTCGAATACGAACACCGATCCGGCGAGGCGAATCACTGTGTACTCGGATTCGAGCTTATCGGCGTAGGCATTAATGTCGAACCTGATAAAACCTAGAAATCCGGGCGGTACACCATCCATGAAGGAGTAGATGCCGAGTTCATCCGCTTCGTACTCGGCGAAATCCTTCAGGCTTGCCCAGTTGCCGTACAAGCGGTCGGTAAATTTCGACAGTTCGTCTTCGTTCAATGGCTCGCTTCCCCAGTATTCCTTGAGTGCGTGCACGTAGGCCGCGAAATCTTCGCCATGCTCGCCGATTCCCCGGCCAATGGCGCTCACCAGTTCCAGGCTCTCGTACTCGCCGATCTCGATACCCCAGAACCCGTCAGCGTCATGAATGGCCCACTCCTCTGCCGGTCCATAATGGGACTCGCGCAGAATTGCCTGGATCTCTTCATGGATGCTGTCCGCGTCTTGGTCGGCAGCGATCCAACGCCCGGTCAGCTCGCCGTTGTTGTAGTCGGAAAGTGAGGCGACGTAAATTCTCGGAGAGTCAGAGATGGTCATCGGTCACCGCTCCAAAGACTGATAGTCGGCTCAAGCGCTAAGGCTACGGCGACGGCGTAACTTACGACATAGAGCCCATTACTAATCGAGTGCCAGTCCTCGTCACTCGCCAGACGGTCGAACGCCCCCTGTTCTTTGGTAATAGCGCACGGCCATGCTTCAAACAAGATGCCTACGACTTTCTCGCTCGGAACCAGAAGGACGTCACCAAATTCGATATCTTCTGAGCGCTGCGACATGTCATATGCCAGGCGGGTGCTCTTAAATTGGCGGATCGTAGGAACGTACGGAATGGATTTGGGCATAGCAGTCCCCATTATCGAATTGGCTGTTTCCCCTGCGTTCGGTCAGGGTGGCAACACTCGGAGGTGCTTCCGCCGAGTGCCACCAGGGTGACCGGACTACTTAGGCGAGATCAGTTCAGCTTCCAAGACGGATTCACCATGGGTTGTGTAAAAGTGGTCGCCGTAGTCGCCAGCGAGAACACATGCTTCTTCCAGTGCTTCCTGTTCATCAGCAGCCTCGATCTCAGCCACGTACTCGACCGTTTCGGTGAGGGATACGCGATACTTTGGCATGACCGGTTCAAGCTCCTTTGGCGTCATTAGTAGTGATTCGCGTTGCCCGACGCGCCCATTATTCGCAGGCGCGTCAATGATCTAGCTGAATGCATGTTGCCGACGTGTATTCTCTTTTGCGGTATCGCTCGCCGCAGTTCGTTACCGCGTCTTCGGCCACTCGAATGGCTGACTCTTCGGTCCTGGCACGCACTCGGACCTCATACTCAGCGCATTCAGTTACTGTCACCAGGAACAGGCGCGCCGGGTTATCCGACATGAACTTCCCCGTCGGCTGCATACAGATTGCATTCGCCGTAGACCTTGCTGGCGGCCGTCAGCCGCTCACCACGTTCACCGAACCCACGATCCCAAAACCCGGCACCGTGCCCATTTCGAGTGAGCCAGAAGTCGTGACCGGCTTTCTCTGGGTTCAGCCCGTCGAGGTCGACCATGTTCGACCGAAAGAAGTCCAGGCAATCCGCATAGAGGCTGAAGTATGCATCCTGCGATAAGTCGTACATGCCATAGTTCAACTCAAGGGGAGGTGGATTTTCTTCAGAACCCCTAACTGACTCCCAATCTAGTGACGACCAGAATGCCGCCTCCACATATCCGTCGAAGAAGATCCCGAGTTCTTTAATTCCCCATCTTTGGCAAGTGGACGTTGAATACTGCCTGACGCCCATTACTTGACCTCCGGCCCACAGATGCGATTTCCCATAGTGCGACAGTCAAAGCGCGGGTCGTCATCGGAAATGAGTTCGGCGGGGACTGGCGCGACGGCACAGTCGTCCGAACGAAGAGAAAAGACGATTGCCACGAGGGCGACAACCAGCAGGAAAACTCCAACGGCGTTCCGCATTGGCTTCATTCCGAATCACGCACCGGAAGGACCACAAGTGTAGGGTCGAGCCTAAACTCATAGCCGAGTGGCGCGGCATTTTCATTCAGGTAGTCAAGGGCGGCATTAGCGATGTAGGCCATGTCCTCAGAGTCATCGCTGTCAGCGCAAGAGTGGGTGAACCGGTCGAGGATGCGCACTACCATGATGATGTCCACGGGATGCCAACCACATCCAATAGCCAGCTTAACGACGTCGCAGTTGAGGTCGTCATCGTCCTCATGGATAACCTCAACTGTGAACTGCGCTTCCGCGAGCGTCAGTGGCCGGTGGCTTCGGGTCTCAAGATTCAACTTCACTTGCTTGCTCGCTTTCGGTTCGGCGGAACTGACACGACACAAGCTATGTGTGTGTCCACCTCACTGGCAAACTAGATGCGCGGTACCCGTACGCGGTCACCGTGGCTCCGTACGTCAACACGGGAGGAACATGGGTCGCAACTAGCCTGACCTGCACATATTCGCCCTGCGGAGGGGACAACTCCGCCACATCACCCGCCCAGCGCCGGTGAGACGCGCCCGCTGAATGGGGCCTATTTGCGTTTCCGGACGCTGTTTTGGTGATTTACGCCACGATCAAAGGAGCTTTCGTTGACTGGATTAAATCGATGGTGTAGCTGTGCGCCGAGGGTGATCATGGAATGGCCGATTGACAAAACCATGTCGGCAGCTTAGAGCGGCCTATATGGAAAAATCATGATTTTTATATATATATGCGCGCGCGACGCGTGAGCGAAGAGAAACTTGAGGCCGGCTGTCGACTCGAATATTCGACCGGGTCCGGCGGACGCTCGCGGTTTCCATCGGCTCGCCTGGAGGCCAAGCAGCCGGGAACCGAGGAACAGGTGCTGGCGGGAGGGTCGAATGCCGGTATGTATGAATGAAGGAAGGTTGAAGCTTTGCCGACAAAGCAAAGCTATGAGGACCGACCCGCCCCGGCGCTACTTCATGCACTTCCGCATGCAGGAAGCCCTGCGGCCCGTTGCCGGAAGTCGGTGCAGCTGCGGTCCGAGTTCCGCGGGCTGTCCGACGTGGTGCGGTGTGTCTTCGTGCCGGTGTACCTGCCATCGCACGGCGGACCTCGTATCCCCGCCACCGTCGTCGTCGTGGCTGGCGCCGTGGTCCCGGTCGTTCGGCACGACGTCGAACAGGCGTCCGGAGGCAGGACGAGCGGCGGAACTCCCGAACAGAACCGCGGTGACGTGGGCTGAGGAAGGGTGAGCGGATCGACACCCCGGCCGGCCGGATGTCGCCGGGAACTACCCCCTGGTGTGGGAGGCCCCCCTGGTCGTGGCGACCCCCCTTACCCGGTTCGCCCCCCTTACCCCTTGCAGGTGATCAACCGGTGCAGGAGTCGCGCCCCGAGTAGATCGTCAGCACGGTCTCGCCGGTGGCCGCCCGTACCTGGACACCGGTGATCCCGCTGCCGGAGCGGACCTGGTACGCAACCAGAGCGGAGCAGATGCCGGCCGCGGTCTCCTTGGGCAGCTCGGCCTTGGCGAGGTTGGTGACCGCCACGGCGAACGGCTTCTTCTGGTGCACGCTGCGGACGTGTGGAAACCATGGCTGCTGCCCGTGCTGCTCCGCCAGGAACTTCTTCAGTCCGGCGTCCTCCGGGCCGAGGTCCTGCCAGGCCGCCGCTGTCGGTCGACCATCCACGGGCTCGCTGGACCAGAACCACACGGCGCCACCGAGCACCAACCCGGCTGCGGCTAACGCCGCAAGCGTCAACCTTCCGCGCACCTGCTTACCCCCTCGGTCGAACAACAAGCGGAGGCCCCCGGCGAGGACGATGCCGGGGGCCACTCCACTGTATTGCGATGCCTTCGAGAAGACGTCGCCTTGTTGGCTGTCCCTCGAACAGCCGCAGTGGCGCCTCTCAATGGAGGTGCGCCTAGACGTATGTGGCGACCAAGTTGTCTGGGCTGTTGAGCCAGACCGCCTGCTGCGAGCCGGAGACGAACAGGCCGAATTCGGTACGCGCAGGCCGACCCTGTGCGGCCCACCAGTTATGGGCCTCCTCAGCCTCCGTCCACAACTGCCGGGGGCCGTGTTGGCGCACCGGATACTTTCCGTCGGCTGTGTGCTCCGCGGTCACCTGAACCGTGGCCCAGGACTCGGTGTCGGCGTGGTAGAGCAGGACTTCGTAGTGGTCTGGATCGTCGTAGGCGACGCTGTACCGCACGTCGGTCAGGCGAAGACCGATGGCGAACGCGCCGTCGGGGTCCTCGGCTACCTCGTACGGCATGACGGTCGTGCTGGTCACCGGAACGTCGGTCGCTGCCTCGGCCAGCCGGCCGAACTTGCCTGCGTGGCCGGGGGTGCGCTGGCTGCGCAGGTTCATGAAGAAGGCGTCTCCGATGACGGGACCGACCGCGGTTCGGTCGTCCCTCACCACCATGCGGGCGAGGACGCCGCTGCCCCACATTGTCTTCCAGGGCAACAGAATCTGGCCGCCGGTGAGTGTCTGCTCCACCCACGCGGTCGGTATGCACCCGGCCAGCACCGAGGCGGTGGCCACCACCCGGTCGTACTGGGCGTTGGGCTGGTAGCCATCGCTGCCGTCGCAACAGATCACCGTGGGACTGCACTCGGCCCGCAGCAACGCGGCGCAGGCCCGCTCGGTGAGATCCGGGTCGACCTCGATGCTGGTGACTTGGGAGTCGCCGACACGGTGGCTGAGGAGGGCAGTGCTGTAGCCGGTCCCGGTCCCGATCTCCAGCACCCGGTCGCCGTCCTGAACGTCCAGCGCGTCCAGCATCGCCAACACCAGACCCGGCTCCGAGGCCGAACTCGTGGCGTTGCCGCTGGTCCATGGCCAGACGGTCTCGCCGTCGTCGAGCTGGGTCACGATCGGCTGGTTGGAGTAGACCTCGGCCTCCCACCGGTCCGGGTCGTTTTCCCGGTCCAGGGGCTCGGTCCTGCCGGCCGAGGTGCTGACCCAGCAACGGTCCGGGATGAAGTTGCCGCGGTCGACGGCGGAGAAGCTCGCTGCCCAGGCTTCCGGGAGCAGGCCGTCGGCGTGAAGCTCTGCGGTCAGGTCGGCGTGGGTGCTCACTTGCCGTGCCTCCGATCGGGTCGGTCCGGATGAGGAGGTTGGGGCGGTCCCTGCGGCCGGTGAGGCGGGTTGCTGGTGTCCTGGTCGGTCTTGTCCTCGTGTTTGGCCACGAGCCTGTGCCTTTCTCGTTGTGGGATAACGGTGCCCGTGTAGCGGGCCTGGTTCAAGGGGTGGCGAGGGAGCCGCGGAAGGGGAGCACGGTGCTTGTTTCAGCGTTCGGGTCGGCGGCCATGAACCGAGCCATCGCACGCTCGCGCAGGAGCGCCTCGTACACGCGGTAGTTCCTCGTCAGCGCGTCCAGTTGGCAGGCGTAGTCCTCCCGGGAGGCAGCGAACATCGACCCAACGAGGTCACGTCCAGGGGTCGAGCGGTGCTCGATCCGATTGGAGGCGACCTGAGCCACGACGCTGGAGAAGCCGAACTCGGCCCGGTCCGCCAGCAGCCGCGATGGGTGGTCGACTAGTTCCCGGTCAGCCGCAATGAGGCAGGCGAAGTATCGATTCCGGTCGGCCTCCGCCTCCTTGGGTATGACCGGCTCGCGGCGGTACGCACACTCAGGATCGCGGCGAAGAAACTCCAGCATGCGGCGAAGGCCGTCCTGGAAGACGTGCCGGACGTCGTAGAAGTCATCGGCATCAGGCCCATCGGCGGGGTCCGGTGCAGGCTCGCCCAGCCAGTTCGCAAAGTCGAAGTCCAGAAGCCGGGCCTTGGCCACCACTCCCACCACGGGCTCAAACGCCGCGCCCAGCGACTCCATTGCCTCCAGGGCGAGGTTGCGCATGTCCACGTAGACGTCCACTGTGCCGTCGCTGCCCTGGTGGGGGCTGTCCAAATCGGCAGCGTCGACCAGCGCAGCGAGATCCTGGACGGCTCCGCCAAGTGCTACGCCGCACTCGGTGAGACGGTCAAGCGCCGCCCGGAACTTGGCCTGGCTTTCGGCAGTGATCATCTTTCCCACTTCAGCGTCCTCGATCAGCGCGCAGTAGAGCCAGCCGCTCGTCAAGCAGCTCTTCCAACTCGGGAATGGAGCGCCGCTCCAGCAACATGTCCCAGTGCGTGCGCGGCGGCTTGACCTTCTTGGGCTCCGGCTCGATCCCCTCGACCGCGCAGGGGCTCTCGACGCCGTGCTGGCGGCAGTCCCACGCCGGCGGGACCTCGGCGTCCTCGGCCAAGCAGACGGTGAACCGGTGCCCCTTGGGACAGGTGTAGGCGACCGACCTACTAGCGGCGCCCGTCTCCTTTTCCTGCTCGTAGCTTTCGAAGCCGCTCAGTCGACGCCCTCGTAACCGCAACGTCGTGTGGAGGCTCACTTCGCGCTGCCCTGTGCGCTCGTCTGACCGTCGCCCCCCGGCACACCCTCAGCTGCTTCGGCTTCGGCTTGGACGGCGGCCTCAGCCTCCGCTCCATCTGCCATCTCGGCCCGCTGCTTGGCAATCCCCCTCCGCGCATCCACCAAGGCGATCGGCAGGTTCAGCGCCGTCTCGCGACAGACGCGATTGACATCGACCAGCTTGCCGTGAGCCTCGATCAACAGGTTGTAGACGGAGTACAGGAACGTCCCAGGCAGGAGGCAAAGCAGGCTCCCCACTGCCGCGATGGAGCTGTCCAGGCTGGAGATGGCGACATCCAGGTCCTCAGTCGGAAGCGTCCGGATGGCGTTCTCGACCACCTCGTCGGGATGGTCTGTGGGTAGTGCGTCCGTCAGATCGAGTCGCATAGTGTTGGCCCCCTTGGGTTCTAGTTGTTGTTGATCAAACTGATGGGATCAGGCAAGCTCGTTCGGAACTCACGGGCCAGGTTGAGCGCGCCCCCTACGTCCAACGCCGGAACGCCGTCCAGGTGGGCGATCGTGGACAGGTCGTAGTCGTGGACGTGGATCAGGTGCCACGTCCGGATGGCCGAGGCCACCCGGCGGCCTTTGTGGATGGGGTTCCAGCGGTAGACCGCATTGCCTGCGTCGGCGTTGATCGGGTGGTGGAGCAGCAGGCCGAGAATGTGCTCGGGCCGGATGAGCGGGTCGATCTCGAAGGGCCGCAAGGGCTCAGGCTCGACCAGGCGGGGCACCAACAGGCAGACGCTGACCGCGATGGCCTGGCCCAGCTCGTTGTTGTTCATGGTGATCCTTCGCGTTGGGGAGGGCCGTGGGCGACCCGCGCCGTGCAGCCGCCCACGACCCCTTTCCCGACCAGCCGCGGTATGGGCGGAAGACAGCGGCCGACCGGGAAGTTGTTCAGCGGATCGGGTTAGATCCGGATCACTCCGAGCTGGATGCCCGTCAGGAGGCAGCGGTTGCAAGGCGCTCCGAGCGGCTGGACAACGTGCAGGCCCTGTCGGAATTCGGTGCCGCACAACGCCTTCGTGCCGTCGGCCAGCGAACCGACGTCGGTGACCCCGCGGTAGCCGTGCTTCTCGCGATCCCTCGGGCTGTAGACCCACAACAGGTCGGCGTCGCGGTTCATTCGGCGGTCCCCCAGATCCAGAGCGCGATGCCCACGGCGAGCGCGACGCTGCCGGTCAGCACCATGACAACACCTAACACGAAGCTTGACGGCGCGCCGAGCATGAGCGGCAGTTGGTAGCCGCCGGTAGTGGTCTGCATTGGTGGTTCCTGTTCGTGCTCAAGAAGATGGCGAGTGGTCGGTGCCGCCCCCGCGCCTAGCTGAGGGAGGTGTGCGCGGGCCGGGGGAACGGCGGCACCGACCAGGCCGACCGCGGTGAACTCACGCGGCCGACTGCTGGAGAACCGGCTCGGGGCAACCGTGTCTCCCGTGTTCCCCATCGTGCAGCGTGCTGTAGACGCGCGGATACACCCGGCAAGGAACAGGGTCGCCGCGTCGGGTTAGCCACCGCCACCACGCAGAGCGCGATGTAGCGGTGCACCGCTCACACGCGCCGTCGCGCTCTGGCCGGTGCTCCTCCAAGAGGTCAACAAGTGCCAGGACGGCGCGAACTCCGTCTTCACGCGCCAGGGGCAGCGCCTGCTCGTCGGTGCCGTGTTGGAAGACCCGGAGTTGCGTGTCGAGATTGCTCTGGACCGCGAGCTTGATCCACCACATCACGACCACACCCCGACCTGGTGCTGCGTAGGGATGCTGGGGGTGATCGCATTCCCGTGCGTGACGAGCAGAGTGGCGAGGTTGGCCATGACCGAGGCGTTAAGGGAGGCGGAACCCCCGGGCGGCAGGACGAGGACGCAGCCGTTGTCGTTCGGAACGAACTGCATCGTGCGGACACGTTCGCCCGCATCCAGACAGACCAGATCGACAGCCGCCGGGTTAGGGGCAGGCTCCACAAGCTTCTCGGTGCTCATCACACACTCCTCCGCAGGGTCGCCGGTTTGCGAGCAGTGCTCACATCCGCCACTTAAGGCGGCGACACCAGGAAGGAGAGCCGGACGAACTCGATCAACATCCGCGGAACAGGCGATGCGTTACGACTGGAGTGATCCAGCCACCCGGGCCACCCGGACCAACCTTCCCGGCGCTCACTATGAGCACCGGGAAGGACACTAGGAGTGATCCGGCGCGCGGAGGGGACAACTTGTCCCGGGGGACAAAATGTCCCCTATACGGCGATGAGCAGCCGTCCCGCCATTTTCTCAGCTGCGGTGCGCACCGAGGCGTGCCCCTTGGTTGCCAGGGTTGTGATGATCTCCCTGGCACCCAAGTTGAACTGGACGGCTTCGGATGAGAACTCCTCGGCCTGCGCGAGTGCGATCAACGCTCCACTGTCCCGCTGCTGGTGGAGAGCACGAGCCACGTGGACCAGGTGGGACGCCTGCCAGGTCCTTGAGGGAACTCGATCAAGATCGACGTCCTCCGCGTGTCGCAACGCCTCGTGACTGTCACCCAGGGATTGCGCCAGCCAGGTTTTATGGATCTCGACATGCCCACGGCTGAAGCCATGGTGGTGGCTATAGTGCTCGGGCAGCCTGCTGAGCATGCTCTCCGCAGCCTCCCAGTGAACCCACGCTGAGGGGTCCCGTTGTTCCCGAGCCTTCGTTGACGCGCGCGCCAGTTGCACTACTCCCCAGAGGCCGCGCACGTCGTCAGGGCCGTCGGAGAGCATAGGGTCCAGTGCGCGGGTTGCCGTCCGCAGATTGTCCATCGCTTCCTCTTCGCGTCCCGAAACGCGGAGGGCAAATGCGGAGTACAGCAACCCGGTGGCGTAGGACTGCGGCTCATCCGCATCTTCACCTGCCTGGTATCCACGGTCGACAGACAGCCAGTACCAGTGGTGCGCATTCTCCTGCCAGGCGAGGTATGCCTGACTAAGGTGCATGACGTCGGCCAGTGCCGCCCGAGCGCGCCTGCGTGACACCCCTTCGTTGTTGCGCACGGCTGCACGAGCAGCGCGAATCAGGG
The DNA here is from genome assembly GCF_053591555.1 of Crossiella sp. NPDC003009. NCBI lineage: Bacteria > Bacillati > Actinomycetota > Actinomycetes > Pseudonocardiales > Pseudonocardiaceae > Crossiella > Crossiella sp. NPDC003009. The sequence goes on from NZ_JBSFUA010000057.1 coordinate 46,342, forward strand.
CAGGAAGTTCCGATGCGCTGTAGCTTCGCTGGGTTGGCGATTCATGCCAACCTTTCCAGGCGCGATCAATGGCGGCGCGCATCCAATCGACCGATGGAGGCTCGCTCGAAGGTTCCGTGGCCACGTATTCAGTAAGTGCCTGGCTAACGGGCTCTAGGCCCGAATGGCTAGGGCGTTCGGTTGGCGGAATCTCGAAATTGACAAACTGACCGTAGATCTCCGACAGATTCTTGATGCCGACCAAACGACCGAGCTGAATGCCCATTTCGAGCGGCAGTCCGCGAATCCCTGACTCGATCTTCTTGAGCCAGTCGGGGGATTTTCCCAGTAGTCCGGCTAGCGCCGTTTGACTTTTGCCGGTCCGTTGGCGCAATGCCTTCACATTGGCCCCGATCGCGATACGCTGCTCTTCAGTCCACATCGCCACACCCTTCGCCAACGGGTTGCACCGCACTGCCCGGGGACACCGCCCGAAGCGGGTGGCGGTCACGGGCTCTGCCTCCAGGTTAGCCGTGCCACGAACGAGTGACACTAGGCGAGGTTGCTGACAAGGGACTTCTAGCTGGATACCGCCCCCTTCTCGATCACCACGGGGCACCGCCAAGTCGCGGCTTGGTTCAGTCGAACAGCTTCGCTGCGGTTCGCCCCCGGTGCCCCAGCTTCGCCGCCTGACTCCGCCGCATCCTCTCCTTCTCGGCGTTCAGTTGGGCGACTTTGGCCGGGCTGAGCGTGGCGTCCGAACCCCAGGTGACCACCAGCCGCATCTTGCCGAGAGGCGCGAGGGACTCGAACCAGCCGGCAGGGCCGTCGGCCGGCAGCTTCTGGAGTCCAAGGTTCACGACGTCGAAGAGTGATCCGCGGGCGGAACCAACCATGACGGCGGCAACCGTGCGATCCTGCGTCGGCACGCCGCTCTCCTCGCGCAACGGAACAGGGGGCGGCGTCTCCACCACCACCCAGTCCCCTGCCGCAAGGCAGGCTCGGATCACCTCGCGCACTGCTTCGCTACGTGCTTCGCGGCGGGCCATCAGTTCCGTGTCGGTACTGAACGTCACGAGCCGATGCTATCCGTAGTCCGACGAGGTCGGATCGCGTCCGATCGCACGAGGCACAGGTGGGGCAGCGGCTGCGGGGCGCCGTCCCAGGGCACCGTGTAGGCCACGTATGCCCACCACGGTCCGGAATGCTCCCGTACCCACGCGTGCAGCAGCCCTGGCACCCGGTCGGTGAGGGCGAGGCCACGCTGGCGAATGAGAAGCGAACTCGTTGCTGAGGCGCGGAGGTCTCCGCGGTGCACCTCCGCCAGGCTGACGGTCACCGGCACGGCCGGGGCCTTGACGACAACCAGCGCCTCGGCCATATGCGCCCACAGGGCCGGGTCGATTAGCACTGGGTCGAACATGTGTTCGAGTCTCATGCCTGGGTAGCTTGTTGTCCATCTGGATCATGGCGGTTCGACCGTGACCTGACCAGGTTCGCCGTCGGGCGCAAGCTCGCTCTGTTGTCGCGACCAAGTCAGGTACCAGAGGCTCGTGCGGCGGAACGTCGTTCTGGTCCGACACAAGGTCGATGCACGCAGCCCGGTTCTCGACAGCGGGTTGAGTTCCGGTCGGACGCGGCGTCGACTCGGCATCCACGAGAGCGTCCAGGATCTCGGCGAAGAACTTCTCATCCATCGCCGCGACCGCGGCATAGGCGGCGGCATGGTCTGCGTAGTGGCCGGGCTCGAAGGGCTGGGCGATGAAGGGCTTGCCGAGTAGCGCGCTGTGAATGCGGTGCGCGAGGGCGCTGCCCCACGCTTCCATGACCCTGCGGCGGTACTGCCGACGCATCGAGTTCGCCCACCGCGGGTCGTGCTGCTCTTCAGGGAGCGTGCGCAGCCAGGCCGCGTACTCGCTGGCCGCGGCCAGCGCTGCGCGGTCCATCTCCTGTTCGAGGAGGGGAAGCCATTGGCGGGCCGCAGTCGCAAGCTGGGGCCTTGCGGTGATCTCCAGCATGGTGGGGTCCTGGTCCCAGCTGCGGTCGCCTTGCCGGCAGTCGCAGATCGCCTTGACGACCCTCGTCAGGCTGCGAGCCCGGACGAGGCCCAGCCCTGCGGACGGGGACGCGAAGTACAAGAACCAGCTGTGTTTGGGCACGTCAGAGGCGCTTTCGAGCTGCACGCTCCTGGTCCTTCCCGTGGTTGACGACCGTTGTGCGACGACGTAACGTCGCGGTC
>NZ_JBSFUA010000058.1:0-47585 GCF_053591555.1 Crossiella sp. NPDC003009
GCCGCGGGCGCCCGCGGCGATGGCGTGCAGGGCCTCCGCCGGGGCCAGGTCGGTGGCCACCAGCACCACCTCGGGCCGGTCCGGCCCGTCGCGGGTCTCGCGCACCAGGTCGAGCACGCTGTCCGCGACCGCGTCCACGATCACCACGGTCACCTCTGGCGGCTCCCCCGGCCCGGCCACGGCCAGATCGGGGCAGCTGTGCAGCGCACCGGTCGCGCCGGCTTCCAGCATCGGGTCCAGCGCCACCACGCTGACCCGTACCGGCTCACCCATCCGGTTCCTCCTCGCTCGTGTTGCCTCCTGCCGGTCAGCCAATACGTGCCGGAGCGGCGGCACATCGGGTCCGACCACCCACATTTCCGCCGGGCCGGGTGGCGACCACCCACAATCGCCCGGCCGGCTGGCGCGCGGCAGGGCCCGGCGGTCCAGGGTGAGCAGTGGACCGCCGGGCCCGGCAGTGTGGTTCAGGCCGCGAGCGCAGGCGCCTCCGCCGTGCGCTGCTGACGGTCCAGCAGCAGGCCGAAGGCCGCCGCCAGCACCGTCCACACGGTGGCCAGCTGGATCAGCGAGTACAGCCGGAACTGCCACAGCAGCGTGCCGGGGATGTCCGCCGGGATCGGATCGTTGTTGGCGGGCAGCAGGAACACCACCAGCGCCAGCAGGACCACAGTGGACAGTCCGGTGACCGCGAGCCTGCTGGAGCGGTCCCAGCCCTTGTCCGCCAGGAACCGGTTGAACCACGGCGCGAGGTTGGCCAGCACCAGCCCGGCGACGATGACCGCCAGGTACAGCAGGGTGCGTTCCTCCACTGTGGACGGATCGCCGACACCGGGCGGGTTGGCCGGATATTTCAAGCCTGGCAACAGGGAGACGACCAGGAAGCCGACGCCGCCCAGCAGCAGCGCGCGGTCGAAGTCGGCCCTGCCGGGCAGCCGGTGCCGCAGCCGCGCGTAGACGACCGCGAACACCGCGCCGATGGCCAGGCCGAACACCACGGTGGCCAGCAGTCCGCCGAGCAGCTGGGTGTCCCGGTCGAACAGCTCGCCGTGGTGCCCGGCCGCGGCGGGATCGGCTGGGCGGGCCTCCTCCACCGCCAGCGCGGCTTCCAGTGGGACCTCGGTGAGGAAGTACTGCACCGCGGCGCCTGCCAGTCCGGCCAGGACACCGGCCAGAGCGCCGCGGGCCAGGGTGGATGCGAAGGTGGGCGTGCTCATCAGCGCGTCCCCGTTCAGTGGCACGGGACGCCGAGCGCGTGCCGCCCGTCGTGCGCGAACTCGTGGATGAGTTCCGAAGCGTGCGCCAGCACCAGGCCGTTCTCCTGCAGCAGCACGTACAGCACGATCAGCGCGGCGGCGGCGACCAGGTAGGACCAGGCGGGGACCGGGATGGCGGTGGGACGATCGGGGGACGCGGCGGATGCCGACATGTTCTTCCTCCATGCCTCGTGGACGGTTCCAGACGCGCCGCAGCCGGTCTCCTGGCTCCCGGATCACGGCCACGTCTCTCGCCTTCCCAGACGGCGAACCGTCCAGTGGCCTGGATCGAGACGGGCTTCCCCGGTCACAGTGGCGAGGACCACGCCGGAATCGCACCGGCTTCCCGAACACTGCGGCCCCGTGACGGTAGGCCACCGCGCGGCGGCGCAGCCAGCGCCGAACGGGTCATCAGCATCACAATCAGGCCGCGAAGTGCTGGCCGGCGGAACTTTCGTCGCGCTCGCGCGTTCAGGCGGCAGGGTCGGGGGCCGGGTCGCTGCGCAGCCTGCTGTACAGGTAGCCGTCCCGCCACTGGCCCGCGCGCCATTCCACCGCGCGCAGCACGCCCTCGTGCTGGAAACCGGCCTTCACCAGGGATCGTTGTTCGGCGTGGTTCTCCGGGTGGGTGCCAGCCTGGATCCGCTCGGCCGGGGTGTGCAGGAACAGGTAGTCGCACAGCATCGCCTGCGCCCGCCAGCCGATGCCCTGGCCGCGCCACTCCGGCAGCAGCACGATGCCGATCTCCCAGTACCGGCCGCGGCCGTGGCTCCTGGTGTCCCAGGCGACAAAACCCGTTGCGGTGTCGTCAACCTCGACGATCAGCCGGCCGCCGTCCTCGCCGAGGTAACCGTCGACCGGGAACCGCCGGGTGGCCGCGCCGGGGTCGCTGAAGCCGTTCCAGTCCAGGCCGACCAGCCAGGGTTCGGTGGCGAACCGGCGGAACAGGGCCAGATCCGGCTCGGTCACCGGGCGCAGGGCCGGCACGGGCACCGCTCACACCTCCGGGGCGATGCGGGTGAGCAGTTCCGCGACCACGGGATCGCGGGTGGCGGTGGCCGCGGTCATGGCGGCCAGCTGGTCGATCAGCCAGCCGATCAGCTCCTCGCGGGTGTAGTCCCGTTCCTGCAACCAGATCAGCAGGCTGCCCTCGACCACCGCGACCCAGCAGCGCAGGGTCAGCAGCAGGAACGGGCTCGGCTCGGTGACGCCGGTGACGTCCAGGATCTCCTGGACCGCGAGGTGGCGGACCTCGTCGACCAGCGCGTCGGTGTCCCTGGTGGCGACCACGGATCCGCTGCGCAGCAAGGCGATGTAGGCGGTGGCGTAGGTGTCGGCGACGTCGACGAACACCCCGAGGGAGCGGCGCAGCTGGTCCAGCAGGGTGCCGGGTTCGCGCCGGGTGAGCCGGTCGACCAGCTCGTCCACCGCGGTGCGCAGCGCGGCCACGTGCAGTTCGCGCAGGCTGCCGAAGTACCGGTAGAACAGGGCCCTGGAAACCTCGGCGTGGGTGATGATGTCCTCGATCGACACCAGTTCCGGCGCGCGGCTGCTGTACAGCTCCAGGGCGGCGCTGATCAGGTCGTCCCGGCGTTCGGCCGGGGACATCCGGCGTTTGCGCCGGGGCTGGCTGGTCTCGGTCAGTTCAGTCATGTCCGGTTCATCATCACAGATCCAGCGTCAGCCGGGTGTGCGCCCGGGCCACGCAGATGCGCGCCTGGTCCGGATCGTCGGCCGGATGGCGGCGGTCGGGCACGCCGTCGAGCACCCGGACCCGGCAGGTGCCGCAGAACCCCTGTTGGCAGGAGTAGCCGACATCGGGCAGCACGGCGCGGATCGCGGTGAGCGCGGAGGTTTCGGCCGGTACCGGCACGGTGCGGCCGGTGCGGCGCAGCTCGACCTCGAACGGCGCGCCGCCGAGCACCGGTGGCGGGCTGAAGCGTTCCCGGTAGAGCGGCCGGGACACCGGCACGGCCCGGCGGACCGCGGCGAGCATGGGTGGCGGGCCGCAGCAGTAGACCACCGAGCCGGCGGTGTCGACCAGGTCGGCGGCCGAGGGCGGGCCGCCCTGCTCGTCGTCGGCGTGCACCCGCACCCGGTCGCCGTAACCGGCGAGCTCGGCCAGGAACGGCATGCTGGCCCGAGACCGTCCACTGTAGACAAGCCGCCAGTCCGCGCCGGCCCTGGCCGCGGCGTGCGCCATCGGCAGGATCGGGGTGATCCCGATGCCGCCGGCCAGGAACAGGTAGCGCGGGGCAGGCACGAACGGGAAGGCGTTGCGCGGCCCCCGGATGCCCAGTTCGTCCCCGGCGCGCAGTTCGTGCACCTCGCGGGAGCCGCCACCGCCATCGGCGATCCGGCGGACCGCGATCCGGTACCCGGCTGACCGGTCGACCGGGTCCCCGCACAGCGAGTACTGCCGCCGCCGGCCGGAGGGCAGGTGCACGTCCAGGTGGTGTCCCGGCTGCCAGGCGGGCAGCGGGCCGCCGTCGGCGGCGACCAGGCGCAGGCTCACCACGTCCTCGGCCTCGGCGCTGACCTGCTCGATCCGCATCCGCCGCGGCGGTTCGGGCGGTGCGTCGACCGGTCGGCGGCCGCGCAGCAGCCGGATGTAGCGGTCCATCGCGCGAGCCGCCCAACCGGCCAGCCGGTCGGGTGGCGCGTCCTGGTAGGCCATCAGTGCTCCGCGGCCCGCGCGGCGGGCGAGGTCGCCAGGTAGGCCACGGCCTGGGCGGTGGAGCCCTCCTGGGAAGGGTGGTAGGAGCGGCGGAAGAAGGTGGCCGTCTTGCGCAGCAGCTGGCCGTAGCTGGGCAGCAGGCCCCGGCGGGCGCCGCGGCTGACGTCGCGCCAGCGCGGCCGGACCCGCCCGCCGAGCTCCGGATCGGCGCGCATCAGGTGCTTGAGGCCGCGTACCCACAGCAGCACCAGCACCGGTCCCACGATCGCCATCGCGCGCAGCCGGCGCAGGTAGCTGCCGTCGACGTGGTGGTACAGGTCGAAGGCGACCGAGCGGTGCTCGACCTCCTCCGCGCCGTGCCAGCGCAGCAGGTCCAGCATGGTCGGATCGGCGCCTGCCCGGTCCAGGCCGCGCGCGTCCAGGATCCACTGGCCGAGGAAGGCGGTGACGTGTTCCACCGCGGCCACGTAGGCCAGCCGTTCCACCAGCCAGGCCCGCTGACCCCGGGCGTCGAGGTCCCGGTCGCCGAGGATCCTGGCGAACATCCACTCCACCTGCCGCACGTACGGGTCCGGGTCGATGCCCTGTGCCCGCAGGTGTTCCTGCGCTCCTTGGTGGGACTCGGCGTGCACGGCCTCCTGGCCGACGAAACCGATCACCTGCTCGCGCAGCTCAGCGTCCCTGATCAGCGGCAGGGCCTGTTGGAAGACCTTGACGAACCAGCGCTCGCCCTCGGGCAGCAGCAGGTGCATGACGTTGATGATGTGGGTGGCGAACGGTTCGCCGGGCACCCAGTGCAGCGGGGTGCGGGTCCAGTCGAAGTGCACGTCTCGGGCGGTGAGGACCAGGCGGTCGGGCTGCTCGTGGCTCATGGGGTCGCTCCGGTGCGGTCAGTGCGGGGTCAGGTCGCGGCGGGCGGCGGCGCGCAGCAGACCGGGGGTCAGGCGGGAGATCAGCAGCCCGGCATGCGCCTCCGGGGTGACCGGCGCGAGCGGCTTGTCCTGGTGCACGGCGAGCAGGATGGCGCGCGCGACCTTGGCGGGCGGGTAGTTCCGCCTGCGGTACAGGGCGGCGGTGCGGTCCCGGCTGCGCTGCTGCTGGGTGTCGTCCAGGCCAACGAAGCGGGTGCTGCGGGTGATGTTGGTGTTGACGATGCCGGGGCAGACCGCGGTGACGCCGATGCGGTGCGGGGCCAGCTCGGCGCGCAGGCACTGGGTCAGGGTGAGCACCGCGGACTTGGTGGTGGCGTAGGCGGGCAGGGTGCGCGAGTAGAGGTAGGCCGCAGCGGAGGCGATGTTGACCAGGTGTCCGCCCTCGCCGCGCTCGACCAGCTGGTCGGCGAAGATGCGCGAGCCGTGGATGACGCCCCACAGGTTGACGTCGATGACCCGCTGCCAGTCCTCGGTGCTGGTGTCCAGCAGCGCCCCGGCCATGCCGATGCCGGCGTTGTTGACCACCACGTCCGGCACTCCCCTGCCCCGCCGGACCTCCTCGGCGAAGGCGATCATGGCCTGCTCGTCGGCCACGTCCACGGTGTGCGCGCTGGCGGTGACACCGAACCGCTCGGCCAGCTCGGCCGTGCGCGCCGCCGACTCACCGTCCACATCGGACACCACCACGTCGGCGCCGTGCTCAGCGAAGGCCAGGGCGGTCTCCCGCCCGATGCCGCTGCCCGCGCCGGTGACCAGCACCAGGTGGTCGGCCCAGCGCTGTTTGGGCCGGATCGGGCGGATCCGGCGCAGCGACCGGGTTTCCGGGCCGCCGTCGAGGTGTTCGGCGAACTCGGTGACGCAGCGCGCGATGACCTCGGGCCTGCTGCGCGGCAGCCAGTGCCCACCGGCGATCCGCCGCACCCGCAGGTCGCTGACCCAGCGGGCGATGTCGGTCTGCACCGGCGTGCTGACGAACGGGTCCCTGCTCGGCGCCAGCACCTGCACCGGCACCTCGGTGCGCCGCTGGGCCGGCCGGGCGAACCGGGAGGGCATGTTGGCCCGGTACAGCTGGAGTCCGTGCAGACCGTCGGCCAGCACCGGCGGCGGGATGGCGACCCCGTCACCGAGCTTGACCAGCCGCCCCATCACCTCCGGCAGGATTCCGCTGCGCCAGGCCAGTTCCGGCACGAACGGCAGCTGGAAGAAGCCGATGTAGCCGGAGAACACCAGCTGTCGCAGCAGTTCCCGCAGCCCGCGAGGGCTCGGCCTGCGCAGCCGGTCCCGGATCCAGTGTCCGGCGTGGTCCAGGCAGGGGCCGGAGATCGAGGTGTAGGAACGGATCCGGGTCTTCAGCGCCGGGTCGGTGACCGCGTGCCAGGCCTGGATCGAGCCCCAGTCGTGGGCCAGCAGGTGCACCGGGTGGTCCGGGCTCACCGCCGCCGCCACGGCTACCAGGTCGGCGACCAGCCGGTCCAGGAGGTAGTCCTTGCGCGCTTTGGGTTTGCCGGACTCGCCCGCGCCGCGCACGTCGTAGGCGACCACGTGGAACCGCTCGGCCAGCCGCGCCGCGACGTCCGTCCACACCGAACTGTCGTCCGGGTAGCCGTGCACACAGAGGACGGTCGGCGCGGTGGGGTCGCCCCATTCCCGCACGGCCAGCCGGACCCCGTCACCCTGGACGAACCGGGTGCGCCCGGCCTCCGCAGGCACCGCGTTGTGAGACATAATGTCATGTTAGACATTCTGTCAATAGGGGTGGGCCGGGGCTCACTCCACCGGGAACGGATCGTCGAGCAAGCCCAGGTCCGGCGGCACCAGCGTGGTGGAGAGCACCAGCTCGCGCAGCAGGTTGTCGTTGAGCGCGTTGCCCACCGGCTCGCCCACCTCGGCCTTGGTCAGCCCGGCCACGCCCCCGGCCGACAGGCGCGCCCGCACCTCGGTGACCATGTGCTCGACCCGCTTGATCGTCCACCCGGCGCCCGGCTGCAGGCCGGCCAGCACCTCCGCGGTGTGCTGCCGCGACATCGGCTGCGGCCGCGCGTCGTGCAGCAGGTACCGCTGGCCCAGCACGACCAGCATCAGCTTCTCCTCCGGCCGCAGCACCCAGGTCCGCGGCGGCCGGGTCGGCTCGCCGTGCCGGGGCTGCGGGCGGCCGCCGTCGGAGCCGGCGACGTAGACCTCCAGCAGGTGCTCGCGGTTGCGCGCGCCACGGATGAACAGCGGCGTGTAGCCCTCCTCCAGCGGCACCTCGTCCTCGCCGCCGCACAGCAGCAGCGCGCCGGGGAACCTGATCGGCAACCGGCCGGTGTTGCCCACCCACCACTGGCCGAACCGCCTGGTCAGCACACCGTGCCGCCTGCTCACCTGCACGTCGTCCTCGCCGACGCAGACGTCGACGTCCGGCCGGTTGCGCCCGAAGCGGACCTGCTGGCCCTCCATCGGCGCCATCCGCACGCCGCCGGTCACGGTCAGCGCGTACACCTCGCCCGGCGCGGCGCGTTCCACGCCGTGGGCCAGGCTGCGGTGCTTGCGGGGCAGCAGCACGCCGCCCGCTCTGGGTGTGGTCATTCCGGCCTCCTCGCACCGTCGTGGGGCCAGTCTGCGCCCGCGCTGCCGGGACCCCTCCCGATCACCGTGCCAGGCGGGCCGCTACCTGGCCAGCCACGGCCCGCGCCGGTGCGCACAGCTTCTCGCCGGGCTGGTCGTCGCGCACCACCACGCGCACCACCTCGATCATCGGCTTGCCGTCGGGGCCGGTGTAGTCGCGGTGCACGATGGCCGCCTCGCAGGTCCGCTCGCCGTAGCCGTCGGCCTCGACGTAGGTCGCGCGGCCGCTGAGGTCGGTCCGGTCGCCGTCGCGCGCGCCCATCGGCTGGTCCCGGTCGAAGATCACCAGCAGCGTGCGGCGGCCGCGTTCCCACTCGCAGAGCCAGTTCCCGAACCCGGGGCCAGGCGTGGCCGCGCCGCCGAGGGCGGTGGCGGCCTCCTGCTCCGCGACCAGCGCGCAGGCGTCCAGGCCGGCCAGCGAGCCGGGAGCGGGTTCTGCCTGGCGGCGCGGGATCTGCCCCCGGCCCAGCACGATCACCACGCCGCTGGTGACCGCGTCGGCCATCGCGCACAGCTCGGCCCGGCGGTTGCCGATGTGCTTGGCGCTGACCACGATCCGGTAGCCGTCGTTGAGCTGGACGGTCCGCCTGCACTGGCCGTTGCGCTCCGGGGCGCGGTCGATCGAGGCGACCGGGGTGGCGGTGACCTCGGTCGGCGCGTTGCCCGCGCGCGGTTCCAGCTCGACCCGGACGTCGGCCTCATCCTCGGGGTCGGGGCTGAGCCGCACCAGCACGTCGCACCGGTTGAAGTTGCCGTAGTCCGCATCCAGCCGGGCCTGGCCGAACCGGCTCAGCGCGGCCGGATCGGTGAGCGCGCACGGGTCCGCGGTCCGCGGGTCGCCGGTGACGGAGTCCGGTTCGCTACCGGCGTGGCGCCACACCAGCACGCCCGCGACGAGCCCGGTCACCACCGCGGCGGCGGCCAGCGCGAACCCCCACCGGCGGCGGCGCACCGTGCGCGGGATCCGGATGGTGGCCTCACTGCCGTTGGCCACCTCGCGCAACATCGACTCGGCCGCCGCCGCGCTGGGACGGTCCCCGGGTCGCTTGCGCAGCAACGCTTCCAGCACCGGGCCGAGTGATCCGGCCAGTCGCCGCGGCTCCAATTGGTAGCTGGCCGCGCGGTGCACCTGGCCGTACGGGTTGACCGTGGCCTGGCCCCACGGCGAGCAGCCCTCCACCGCCGCGAACAGCGTGGCGCCCAAGGAGAACACGTCTGCCGGGGCGTCACCGGCCTCGCCCTTGGCGACCTCGGGGGCGAGGAAACCGGGCGTGCCGTCCAGCTCGGCGCCGCCCGCGCGGGTCTCCTCGGTCCAGCGGGCGATGCCGAGGTCGGTCAGCTTCGCGGTGCCCTTCGCGGTGAGCAGGACGTTGCCCGGCTTGACATCCCGGTGCACCAGGCCGTCCTCGTGCATGGCGGCCAGCGCGGCGGCCAGCTGCGCGCCGATCCGGGCGACCTGCTCCGGCGGCAGCGGACCGTCCTCGGTGAGCACCCGGTCGAGGTCACGGCACTCCAGGTATTCCATGACCAGCCAACGGTCCTCGCCGTCGAGCAGCACGTCGAAGACGGTGACCACGCCGGGGTGGTTGAGCCCGGCGCCGAGCCGGGCCTCCCTCCTGGTCTGGCTGCCCCCGTGCTCGCTGTCCGCCGAGTGCGACCGTTTGAGCGCCACCGTGCGGTTCAGCTCCAGGTCGGTCGCCCGCCAGACGACCCCCATCCCCCCGGCGCCCAACCGCTCCTCCAGGCGGTAACGCTCAGCGATCAGTTGACCACTGCGCATGCGGTCAGTGTAGGGAGCCGGGAACCCTCCCGCCCACCGGACCTAGCGTCCGCGGCCTCCGGTGCGGCAACCCGCTGGGGACCTGAGGAGGAGGAATCCACATGATCGGAAAGGTGTCGGCGGTCATCGCGGCGGCGGGGGTCGTCGTGCTGCTCGCCCCGGCCGTGGCCGGGGTCGCGGAACCGGCCGGGTCCCGGCTGGTGATCAGCAAGGGCGGCACGGCGGAGCAGCCGCTGGTCGTCGACGGCACGGGCAAGGACGTCAACGGCATCACCGTCAACGCCAGCCACGTGGTGATCCGCAACTTCCGGCTGGTCCAGCCCGAGGCGCCGGGAATTCGCGCGCAGGGCAACAACATCACCATCGAGGACAACACGATCACCGAGCCGCGCAACCGTGACGGCGACGGCATCCGGTTCTTCGGCACCGGGATCAAGATCCTGCGCAACACGGTGTCCGGCACCAGCAACAGGCACGGGCACGCCGACTGCATGCAGACCTACGCCACCAACACCCCGGCCAGCCAGGACGTGCTGATCGAGGGCAACCGGTGCGAGAAGATCGACAACATGTGCCTGATGGCCGAGGGCCCGAACGAAGGCGAGGGCAGCGGGCGCGGGCACTCGCACCACTTCACCATCCGCGGCAACTATTGCGAGACGCGGAAGGCTTCCCAGGCCCTGATGTTCGAGGACGTCCAGCACGCCACGATCGAGCGGAACGAGTTCGCCGCCTCGCCGGTGAAGGCGATCGGCCTGGCGATCAAGTCCACGAACGCGACCGTGCGCGAGAACAAGGTCAGCCCGGGCATCCGGTACGAGGTCGGCATCGACAACTCCTCCCGGCCGGGCTACCAGGGCCCCAAGCCCGGCGGCCGCCCCTGACCAGCCGGGGTATGCGCGGAACGCATCACCACCAGTAAGAACCGGCCTTGGACGCCTCCCCGGCCGGCCCCGGAAGCTGGCACCGACCGCATCACCGCAGCGACCGTGGAGGCGTCCATGCCCGAACCGGCCCCACCCCTCGCCGACCGACTGGTCGGGCGCGACCACCAGGGCTGGACCGCCGAACTGCACGCGGATTTCCGGCGCAACGAGCACAACGGCCGCGGCCGCCGGCACAGCCACGACGGCGCCACCCGCGAGGTGACCTACCGGTCGGGAGAAAGCAAGTTCCTGCGCTTCCCGGCCGGCCACTTCCTGCTGCACGACCTGGAGAACATCGGCCGCACCCCGCTGCTGTTCATCACCACCGAGTTCCTGGACAGCCCCAACCCGCCCCTGCCGCTCTAGCCCGCATTTCCCGGCCGGTCAGCGGGCGCGGGCAGGTGCGGCGGCACCACCTCCGCCGCTCGTTCGAGCAAGTCCAGGAAGGCCCCGGTCATCGGATCCGGCGCCCGCCGGGTGAACGCGGCCACCGGCCGCCGCACCGCGGGCTCGGGAAAGGCCACCGTCACCGCGTCGGTCGGCGCCAGGATGTTCGCGGGCACCAACGCGATTCCCAGCCCCGCCGCCGCCAGCCGGGGCGCGGCACTGGTCTGCGCCGTCCGCACCGACACCACCGGGCTGAACCCGGCGGCCGCGCAGGTCCGGTCCACCACCTCGGCGAGCCCGTTGACCGGATCGAAGTGCACCCACCGCCGCTCCGCCAGTTCCGCCACCGGCAACCGCCGCCCCGCCGGTGGCGCCTGCTCCCCCGCGGGCAGCACCAGCACGAACTCCTCCACCCCCAGCTCCCGCACCGGCCCGTCCCACTCCCGGGGCCGGGGCGAGACGGCGACGTCGGCGAACCCGTCCCGCACCGCCTGCTCCAGGTGGTCCCGATGCGTGAACTCGGTGATCCGCAGCTCCACCCCGGGATGCTCCTCCCGCCACTGCCGTACCACCGGCAGCAACGCCCCCAGGGTCAACGACTGCACCACCGCCACGTGCAGCTCCCCCGCCAGCAGCCCCGCGGCCCGCCGCCCGACCTCCCGCACCCGCCGGGCCTCGGCCAGCGCGCTCCGCGCCGCGGGCAGCACCGCCCGCCCCACCGCCGTCAGCTCCACCCCACGCGGCAACCGCTCCAGCAGCGGCGCTCCCACCACCCGCTCCAGCTCACGCACACTGCGCGACAAGGCGGGCTGCGTCAGCAACAACACCTCGGCGGCAGCCGTGAACGTGCCGCAGTCCACCACCCCGACAAAACACTCCAGCTGCCGCACGGTCACCACGTCCGCACCCTAGCCACGCCCGTTGTTGACGGGGTTTGCGGGCGGGACTATGTTCGTATGTAGAACTTATGTGCGCTATGCGAACATTGGAGCGGGCGATGGCGGAGATCGTGTCGCTGGCGGACGGGGTCGCCGAGCTGGTGCGGGACGGGGACGTCCTCGCGCTGGAGGGGTTCACCCACCTGATCCCGATGGCGGCCGGGCGGGAGATCATCCGGCAGCGGCGGCGAGACCTGACGCTGGTCCGGATGACGCCGGACCTGGTGTACGACCAGCTGATCGGGGCCGGGTGCGCGCGGAAGCTGGTCTTCTCCTGGGGCGGCAATCCCGGGGTGGGGTCGCTGCACCGGTTCCGGGACGCGGTGGAGCACGCGTGGCCCCGGGCGCTGGAGCTTGAGGAACACAGCCACGCGGGGATGGCCAACCGCTATGTCGCCGGGGCGTCCGGGTTGCCGTTCGCGGTGCTGCGCGGCTACTCGGGGACCGATCTCGGCTCGGTGACCCCGACGATCCGGGCGATCGACTGCCCGTTCACCGGGGAGCGGCTGGCCGCGGTGCCCGCGCTGAACCCGGATGTGACCGTGGTGCACGCGCAGCGGGCCGATCGGCGCGGCAACGTGCAGCTGTGGGGGCTGCTGGGGGTGCAGAAAGAAGCGGTGCTGGCGGCTCGGCGGAGCTTGGTGACCGTCGAGGAGGTGGTGGACGAGCTGACGCCGGTGCCGGGGGCGATCGTGTTGCCGTCCTGGGTGGTCAGCCGGGTGGCAGTGGTGCCGGGTGGGGCCCATCCCTCGTACGCGCAAGGCTATTCCGAGCGGGACAACCAGTGGTACCAGGACTGGGACCCGATCTCGCGCGACCGGGAACGGTTCCAGGAGTGGTTGCGGGACAACGTCTTCGCCCCGGCCGGGAGGATCGGATGAGCGGGTACACCGCGGATGAGATGATGACGGTGGCCGCCTCGCGGGCGTTGCGGGACGGCGTCCGGTGCTTCGTCGGGATCGGACTGCCTTCCACCGCCGCGAACCTGGCGCGCCTGACGCACGCGCCGGAGCTGGTGCTGATCTACGAGTCGGGCACCCTGGGGTCCAAGCCGGACCGGCTGCCCGCCTCGATCGGGGACGGCATTCTCGGTGAGACCGCGGATGCGGTGATCAGCGTGCCCGAGGTGTTCAACTACTGGTTGCAGCCCGGGCGGATCGATGTGGGCTTCCTGGGGGCGGCGCAGCTCGACCGGTTCGCCAACATCAACACGACCGTGGTCGGGGACTACCGGGACCCCAAGGTGCGGCTGCCGGGAGCCGGTGGCGCGCCGGAGATCGCGGCGTCCTGCCGGGAGGTCTTTGTGGTGGTGCGGCAGACCCGGCGCAGCTTCGTCGAGCGGGTGGACTTCGTGACCTCGGTCGGGCACGGGCGTGGCGCCGGTGATCGGGAGCGGCTGGGGTTGACCGGAGCCGGGCCGACGACGGTGATCACCGATCTTGGCGTGATGCGGCCGGATCCGGAGACGCGGGAGCTCACCCTGACGCAGCTGCACCCGGGTGTGCCGGTGGAGCAGGTGCGCGCCGCCACCGGGTGGGAGCTGCGGGTCTCCCCCGAGCTGGCCGAGACGCCCGCGCCGACCGCAGCGGAGCTGGCGGCGTTGCGGGAGCTGAAGGGGCGGTCATGACCGAGGTGTTCCTGCTGGACGGGCTGCGGACTCCGTTCGGGCGGCACGGCGGTGCGCTGTCGGCAGTTCGGCCGGATGACCTGGCGGCGCTGGTGTTGCGGTCGTTGACCGAGCGGACCGGGTTTGATCCGGGCGAGGTCGACGAGGTGGTTTTCGGGGCGGCCAACCAGGCCGGTGAGGACAACCGGAACGTGGCGCGGATGGCCGCGCTGCTGGCCGGGTGGCCGACCTCGGTGCCGGGGACCACGGTGAACCGGTTGTGCGGATCCAGTCTGGACGCGGCGATGCACGCCTCGCGGATGATCGCGGTGGGTGACGCGTCACTGGTGGCGGTCGGCGGGGTGGAGTCGATGAGCCGGGCACCGTGGGTGCTGCCCAAGCCCGCCAAGGGTTTCCCGGCCGCCGACGCGACCTTGCACTCGACGACGCTGGGGTGGCGGATGGTGAATCCGGTGATGCCGCGGCAGTGGACGGTGTCACTGGGCGAGAGCACCGAGATCCTGGCAGAGCAGTCCACTGTGGACAGAGCGAGCCAGGACGAGTTCGCGTTGCGCAGTCATCGGCTGGCCGCGGCGGCCTGGGATGCTGGGCACTACGACGAGCACGTGGTGGCGGTGCCGGGTGTGGAGCTGGCTCGGGATGAGAGCATCCGGGCCGATACGACGGCGGCCAAGCTGGCCGGGCTGAAGCCGGTGTTCCGTCCACAGGGGACGGTCACGGCGGGGAACTCCTCGCCGCTGAACGACGGCGCTTCGGCCTTGTTGCTGGGTGATGAGGCCGCTGCGCGACGGCTTGGTGTGACGCCGTTGGCGAGGATCGCGGGGCGGGGTGCGGCCGGGGTGGATCCGGGCGTGTTCGGGCTGGGGCCGGTGCGGGCGGCGGAGATCGCGTTGCGGCGGGCCGGGATCGGGTGGTCGGAGCTGACCGCGGTCGAGTTGAACGAGGCGTTCGCGGCGCAGGCGCTGGCCTGTCTGCGGGCCTGGCCGGAGCTGGATCCGGAGATCGTCAACGCCGACGGCGGGGCGATCGCGCTGGGCCATCCGCTGGGCGCCTCGGGCGGGCGGTTGCTCGCGCAGCTGGCTCACCGGCTGCGACGTGCCGGTGGCGGCTGGGGGCTTGCCACACTGTGCATCGGGGTCGGGCAGGGCTTGGCCGTGGTGTTGCAGGCGTGAGTGGGAGTGAGATGGAGCAGGCGGAGCGGGGCGCGCACCACGTGCAGTCGTTGGCGCGCGGGCTGGCGGTGATCACCGCGTTCGGGCCCGACCGGCCGGAGCTGACCCTCAGCGAGGTGGCCAGGGAGACCGGGATGACCAGGGCCGCGGCGCGGCGGTTCCTGTTGACACTGGTGGACTTGGGCTATGTGCGCACCGACGGCAAGCAGTTCGCGCTGACCGCCCGGGTGCTGGAGCTGGGGTACGCCTACCTGTCCAGCCAGTCGCTGCCGGAGGTGGCGCAGCCGCATCTGGAGCGGTTGTCGGCCGAGGTCGGTGAGTCCAGCTCGGTCTCGGTGCTCGACGGCGGCCAGGTCGTGTACGTGGCGCGGGCGGCGGTGTCGCGGATCATGACGGTCGGCATCAGCGTGGGCACCCGGTTTCCGGCGTTCGCGACCTCGATGGGGCAGGTGTTGCTGGCCGAGCTGGACGGGCCGGAGCTGGACGCGGCGCTGGCGGCCAGCGGGCTGACGCGGTTGACCTCGCGGACGATCACCTCGGCGGAGCGGTTGCGGGAGCAGCTGCGCCTGGTGCGGGCACAGGGGTGGGCGGTGGTGGACCAGGAGCTGGAGGAGGGGCTGCGGTCGGTTGCCGCGCCGATCCGGGACCGGGCCGGGCGGGTGGTGGCGGCGGCGAACATCGCCACGCATGCCAGCCGGGTGTCGGCGGGGGCGATGGAGGCGGAGTTGTTGCCGCGGTTGCTGGTGGCGTGCAAGGGGATCGAGGAGGACCTGCGGGCCCGGCGGTGACCGCGGTCGCTCAGGCCGCTCCCCCGCCGGGGCGCAGGTCGGGCGGCCCTGCGGCGGCCGGGGCGCGGCCGTGCCAGGCGTCCTCGAGCAGGGCGGCGATGCCCTCGGCGGTGAGCGGGCGCGGGTTGGGGTACGGGGTGGCGGTGGCCAGCTCGACCGCACGGGGCAGGTCGGAGGCGGCCAGGCCCAGTGCACGCAGCGAGGTGGGGCCGCCGAGGCGGACGACCAGCTCGTGCACGCCGCGGGGCGCGTCGGTGACGCCGAGGGCCTCGGCGACCTGGCCCATCGCGGCCGGGGCCGCCGGGGCGTTGTAGGCCATCGCGTGCGGCAGCAGCACGGTGTGGGTTTGTGCGTGCGGCAGGTCGAAGGCGCCGCCGAGGGTGTGGCAGAGCTTGTGGTGCAGGCCCATGCCGACCGAGCCGAGGCAGGTGCCGGCCAGCCACGCGCCCTGCAACGCGTCGGCGCGGGCGGCCAGGTCGGCCGGGCCGGCGGCGATGCGGGGCAGGGCGCGGCCGAGGCGGGTGATCGCCTCCACCGCCAGCCGGTCGGTGATGGGGTTGGCCTGCGGCGCGTACAGGGCCTCCACGGCGTGCGCGAGGGCGTTGACGCCGCTGGTGACCGACCGGCCGGCCGGTAGGGCGAGGGTCAGCTCGACGTCGTAGATGACCGTTTCGGGCAGCACCTGCGGCGAGGTCAGCGTGGTCTTGACGCCCTGGTCGGTCTGGCCGAGCACCGCGGTGACCTCGGAGCCCGCGTAGGTGGTGGGCAGCACGACCTGCGGCAGGCCGGTGCGCAGGGCCAGCGCCTTGGCCAGCCCGATGGCCGAGCCGCCGCCGATGGCGACCAGGCAGTCGACGCCGTGCTCCCGCACCAGCGCCAGCGCGGTCCCGGTGACCCCGACCGGGGTGTGCGGGACCGGGCGTTCGAAGCGGGCGGCCAGCAGCGGGCCAAGCAGCCCGGCCGCCCGGTCGGCCGAGCGGGGCGAGCCGATCAGCAGGACCCGGGTGCCGCCGAGGGCGCGGACCTCCTCGGGGAGCCGGTCCAGGGTGCCGGGGCCGAAGAGGATCCGGGCCGGGTTGGCGGTGTAGGTGAACGTGGCCATGGGCGCAGTATCCGGCCCGGCACACAGGGGTCAGCGGGTGGAGTAGGAGCGGGCGCCGGTGCCCGCCAGCTTGCCGCCTTGCACGATCAGGTACTCCTCGCGGATCGGGGAACCATCGAAGAAGTTCTCCAGGATCTCCCTGGTGCCCGCGGCGTAGCGGGTCTGGGCGGACAGCGAGGAGCCGGAGATGTGCGGGGTCATGCCGTGGTGCGGCATGGTGCGCCACGGGTGGTCGGCTGGGGCCGGTTGCGGGTACCAGACGTCGCCCGCGTAGCCGGCCAGGTGGCCGGACTCCAGCGCCTGGACCACGGCCTGCTCGTCGGCGATCTTGGCCCTGGCGGTGTTGATCAGGTAGGCGCCGCGGCGCATGGTGGCGATGAGCTGCTCGCCGAAGAGACCCTCGGTCTCCGGGTGCAGCGGCGCGTTGATGGTGACCACGTCGCAGTGCGGGACCATGGTGGCGGCGTCCGGGTGGAAGGTCAGGCCCAGCTCCCGCTCCAGCTCGGCGGGCAGGCGGTGGCGGTCGGTGTAGTGCAGGTGCACGTCGAAGGGCTTGAGCCTGCGCAGCACGGCCAGCCCGATCCGGCCGGCGGCGACCGTGCCGACGTGCATGCCCTCCAGGTCGTAGGAGCGGGCCACCGCGTCCGCGACGTGCCAGCCGCCGTCCCGGACGATCTGGTGTGAGGGCAGGTAGTTGCGGACCAGGCCGAGGATCATCATCAGCACGTGCTCGGCCACGCTGATGCTGTTGCAGTAGGTGACCTCGGCGACGGTCACCCCGGCCTCGATCGCGGCGGCCAGGTCCACGTGGTCGGAGCCGATGCCCGCGGTGACCGCGAGCTTGAGGTTGGGGGCCTTGGCGATCCGCTCCGGGGTCAGGTAGGCGGGCCAGAACGGCTGGGAGATGACCACGTCGGCGTCGGCCAGCTCGCGCTCGAACACCGAGCCGGGGCCGTCCTTGTCCGAGGTCACCACCAGGGTGTGCCCCCTGCTCTCCAGGAACCGGCGCAGCCCGAGCTCGCCGGAGACGCTGCCCAGCAGCGCGCCGGGGGTGAAGTCGACGGCCTGGAGACTGGGCAGGGTCTGGCCGTCCGGATAGCGGTCCAGGTGCGGCAGGCCGTCCCTGGCGTAGCCGGTCGGGTAGCCGTCGACCGGGTCGTCGTAGAGCACGCACAGCACCTTCGCCATGTCGCCTTCTCCTCGCGCTGGGGGGTGGGTCTTCCTTGCCCTACCGAGCGTTCAGTGCGGCAACGGCGCAGGTCAAAGCGTTTGCTCCTGTCGACCGATAGCTCAGGGCTATGACAGGTGGGCGCGGGCGACCCGGTCCAGCTCGCCGCGCACGTCCACCACGCGGGCCACCTCGGCCAGTGCCGCGGCCATCGGCGCCTCCGGGTCGCGGGCCGCGGTGACCAGGCCGACCCGGGGGGTCTGCGCGGTGCCATGCAGGGGCAGCGCGCGCATCCCGGCCGGCACGCCGAACATGTGCAGCCAGGCGTGCGAGATGACCGAGTACCAGGTCCGGGTGGCCACGTGCGCGTACAGCGCGGCCACCGAGTCGGTCTCCACCGCGGGCGCGACGGTGGCGCCCGCGGCGGCGAAGAGCTCGTCCAGGATCCGGCGGTTGCGCATCTGCGCGGACAGCAGGCACAGCGGCACCGCGGCCGCCTCGGCCCAGCCCGCCGAACCCTGACGAGCAAGATCACTGTCGCTCGGCGCAAGCAAGAGATAGCGTTCCTCGTATACGGGGAGTCGCCGGACCCGGCCCAGCGGCTCACCGTCCAAATAGGTCAGTCCGGCGTCCAGCTCGAACTCGGCAAGGCCGTGCGCGATGTCCCGAGAGGACAGTGACCGGATGCTGACCCTGGCGTGCGGATGTCGTTGGCAGAACGGGGCTGTCAGCAACGAGACCGCGGTGAGCGCGGTGGGGATGGCGCCGATCCGGACCGTGCCGGTGAGTCCCTGGCGCATCTCCGCCAGCTCGTCCTGGAGGGCGTCCCGCTCGGCCAGGATGCGGTGCGCCCACAGCAGAACCCGCTCACCCTCCGCAGTCAGGCCGTCGAACTTGCGGCCCCGATCGACCAGCGGCGTGCCCAGTTCCTTCTCCAGGGAACGGATCGCCGAGGACAGCGAAGGCTGGGAGACATGGCAGGCCGCGGCGGCGCGGCCGAAGTGCCGCTCCCTGGCGAGCGCGACCAAGTACTCCAGTTGACGCAACAGCACACCCCAGCATGGTCCAGCGCGGCGGTCGCGGTCCAGTCGCGCAACCGATTCCACATTGCCGTGCAACCGATTCCACATGGGATTTTCCCGGTACTGAACCAGTCCACAATGGACATTCAGTGTTTTGAGTCCGACCCGGATGGACGATTTCCCGGAAATGCGGGAACCCCTAGCATCGCCGGGGTGCTGCGGCGGCGAACCCCACACGAAATTCCCATTCCAGCGACCCGGCAGGTTGTGACCACCAGGTTTTCCCTGCGTACCACTGCTTTCGCACTATCCGGCGCACTGGCTCTCAGCAGTTGCGCCTCCCCTGTCGCCGGTGGTGGCGACGGTTCCGGCACCAGCGGCGCGACCACCCCGGTCAGTCTGGGGGTCGTGCCGGTCATCGACGTGGCACCCATCTACCTAGGCAAAGAAAAGGGTTTCTTCGCCAAACGGGGGATCGACCTGCGTTTGGAGACCGGCCAGGGCGGCGCGGCCATCCTGCCAGGGGTGATGAGCGGTCAGCTCACCTTCGGCTTCAGCAACATGACCTCGCTGCTGGTGGCCAGGGACAAGGGCCTGGACGTGAAGGTGGTGGCCAACGGCACCTCCTCCACCGGCAAGTCCGGCGCCGACTTCGGCGCGGTGGTGGTGCGCGGCGACTCCCCGGTGCAGAGCGCGAAGGACCTGGCCGGACGCAGTGTCGCGGTGAACACCCTGAAGAACATCGGCGACACCACGGTGCGCGCCTCGGTGCGCAAGGCCGGGGGCGAGGCGGCGGCGGTGAAGTTCACCGAGCTGGCCTTCCCGGACATGCCCGCGGCGCTGGCCAAGGGCAACGTGGACGCGGCCTGGGTGGTGGAACCCTTCCTCACCATGGCCAAGAACCAGGGCGCCAGGGTGGTGGCCTGGAACTTCGTGGACACCGCGCCCAAGCTCACCGTGGCGGCCTACTTCACCTCGGCCAAGCTCCGGACCGAGCAACCGGACCTGGTGCGCAAGTTCACCGAGGCGGCCAACGAGTCGGCGACCTACGCCCAGGCCCACCCGGATGAGGCGCGGCAGGCCATCACCGGCTACACCAAGATCACCAAAGAGCAGGTGGCCAGCCTGACCCTGCCCGACTGGCCCGCTGAGGTGAACCGCGAGTCCGTGGCCACGCTGGCCGAGCTCGCCCCGCAGGACGGCCTCGTCTCCGGAAAGCCCGACCTGTCCGCCCTGCTGCCATGATCCTCACCTCCCCGGTGCGCGGCGCCGGCACCTCGGCCACCACCCTCGGCGCGCTCGGCGTGGCGGGGCTGGCGGTCGTGCTGGAGCTGGCGCCGCGTCTCGGGCTGGTGTCCACTGTGTACCTGCCACCGCTGACCGAGGTGCTCGGCGCGCTCGGCGCCGAGGCGGCCAGCCCGGTGTTCTGGTTCTCCCTCTACGAAACCCTGCGCGGCTGGGCCATCGGCCTACTGCTCGCGGTGGCCGGCGGCATCCTGCTCGGCGTGCCGATCGGGCTGCTGCCGGTGGTGCGGCAGGCCACCGCCTCCACCATCGAGTTCCTCCGGCCCATCCCCTCGGTCGCGCTGGTGCCGCTGGCGGTGCTGCTGTTCGGCACCGACCTGCGCTCCACCCTGCTGCTGGTGGTGTACGCGGCGTTCTGGCAGGTGCTGGTGCAGGTGATCGCCGGGGTGCGCGATGTGGACCCGGTGGCCCGCGACACCGCCACGGTGTTCCGGCTGGGCGCACTGGCCAGGGTGCGGCACGTGGTGTGGCCCAGCGCCTTGCCCTACGTGCTCACCGGGGTGCGGCTGGGCGCGAGTGTCGCGCTGGTGCTCGCGGTCACCGGCGAGCTCGTCATCGGTTCTCCCGGACTGGGCAGGCAGATCGCGCTGGCCCAGTCCAGCGGCGCCGTCGCCACGCTGTACGCGCTGGTGCTGGTGACCGGTCTGGTCGGCATGCTCCTCAACCTGGTTTTCCGGGCGGTGGAACGACGTGTGCTGGCCTGGCATCCGGCCGTGCGAGGTGACTCGGTCCGGTGACCGCCAGACTGCTCCGACGCCTCACCTACGCGGTGGGGCTGCCGGGAGTCCTCTTCGGCCTGTGGTGGCTGACCTCCGAGGGCAGCCAGAACATCTACCTCCCACCACTTTCCCGGATCCTGTCCACCTTCGGCGAGGTGTGGTTCTCCGAGCGGCTGCTCAACGACGTGCTGCCCAGCCTCGGTCGCCTCGCCGCCGGATTCACCCTGGCCGCGCTGGCCGGGATCGGCCTGGGTGTCCTGATCGGACTGTCCAGGACGGTGCGGCTGGCCACCGAACCGGTGCTGGAGTTCTTCCGCGCCATCCCGCCACCGGTGCTGGTGCCGATCCTGATGCTGTTCGCGGGCATCGAGGACACGATGAAGATCACCGTCATCGCCGCGGGCGCGGTGTGGCCGGTCCTGCTCAACACCGTGGAGGGCGTGCGCGGCATCGACGAGGTGCTGCGGGACACCGCCCGGCTCTACCGGCTGCCCGGGCGGACCGTGCTGTGGCACCTGGTGCTGCGCTCGGCCAGCCCTCGCATCTTCACCGGGTTGCGGCAGGCGCTGTCCATCGCGGTGATCCTGATGGTGGTGAGCGAGATGTTCGCCGCCACCAACGGTTTGGGCTTCACGATCATCTCCTTCCAGCGCGGTTTCGCGATCCCGGAGATGTGGAGCGGCATCATCCTGCTCGGACTGCTCGGCGTCGCGCTGTCCCTGCTGTTCCGCGTGGCCGAACGCCGCGCGCTGTCCTGGTACCTCGGTCTGCGTCGCGCCCAGCGGGACGACGGATGAGCCGAGACGTCACGGAGGCGAGGCAAGGCATGCTCACGGTGCACGAGCTGCACAAGGTCTACCCCGGGGAGAACCGGACGGTGGAGGCGGTCCGCGAGGTCAGCTTCGAGGTCGCGCCCGGTGAGCTGGTCTGCCTGGTCGGCCCGTCCGGCTGCGGCAAGACGACCCTGCTCAAATGCCTGTCCGGCCTGCTGCCACCCACGGCCGGATCCGTCGCGGTGAACGGGAAGACGGTGACCGGGCCGCCGGTGGAGCTGGCGATGGTGTTCCAGGAGTACGGGCGCAGCTTGTTCCCCTGGCTCACCGTGTGGGAGAACGTGCAGCTGCCGTTGCGGCAGAAGAAGATGCCCAGGGCCGAGCGGGAACGACTCGGCAGGCTGGCGCTGTCCGCGGTGGACCTGGCCGGTGACCACGACGCCTACCCGTGGCAGCTCTCCGGTGGCATGCAGCAGCGGGTGGCCATCGCCCGCGCGGTGGCCTACCAGCCCAGGGTGCTGCTGATGGACGAGCCCTTCGCCGCGGTGGACGCCCAGACCAGGGCCGACCTGGAGGACCTGATCCGCAGGGTGTGGCGGGACCTGGGCGTGACCATCCTGTTCGTCACCCACGACATCGACGAGGCGGTCTACCTCGGCGAGCGGGTGATCGTGCTCTCCAGCGCGCCCACGGTGGTGCAGCAGGAGATCCGCGTCGACCTGCCGGAGGAACGCGACCAGCTGCACACCCGCGCGCTGACCCGCTTCGCCGAGTTGCGCACGGAAGTGTACGAGCAGATCCAGAAGGCCAAAGCGTCCGCCACTCGATGAGGAACAGGAGGGAACCGCTCGTGCGCACCAGGGTTGGCATCGTCGGCGCCGGACCGGCCGGTCTGCTCCTGTCCCACCTGCTGCACCGCAACGGGATCGACTCGGTGGTCCTGGAGACCCGCAGCCGTGACTACGTCGAGAAACGGGTCCGCGCCGGGGTGCTGGAGGCCCCGACCGTGGAGCTGTTGCGGGAGGCCGGTCTCGCCGAGCGGCTGGACCGGGAATGCCTGACCCACCACGGCATCCTGCTGCGCTTCGACGGGGTGGAGCACCGGATCGACTTCGCCGACCTGGTCGGCAAGGCGGTCACCGTCTACGGGCAGCAGGAACTGGTCAAGGACCTCATCGCGGCCCGGCTGCGCGATGGCGGAGACCTGCGGTTCGAGGTGAGCCAGGTCAGCGTGCACGAGCTGAGAACCGACTCGCCGTGGATCCACTACACCGACCGGCACGGCCGGCCGCAGGTGCTCGACTGCGAGGTCATCGCGGGCTGCGACGGCTTCCACGGCGTCACCCGCCCCGCCGCGCCCACGCTGACCGCGCTGGAGCACCGCTACCCCTTCGCCTGGCTGGGCATCCTGGCCCGCACCCCACCGACCCGGTCCGAGGTGGTCTACGCCGCGCACGACCGCGGTTTCGCACTGGCCAGCATGCGCTCCCCGGAGATCAGCAGGCTCTACCTCCAGGTGTCCACAGAGGACACTGCGGCGGACTGGCCGCTGGAGCGGGTGTGGAGCGAGCTGAGCGCGCGGCTCGGCGAGGAGATCCGGCCGGGTGAGGTGCTGGAGACCATCCACACCGACCTGCGGGCCTTCGTGGCCGAGCCGATGCGGCACGGGCGGCTGTTCCTGGCCGGGGACGCCGCGCACATCGTGCCGCCCACCGGGGCCAAGGGCCTCAACCTGGCCATCGCCGACGTCGCGCTGCTCTCCGACGCGCTCACCGCGCTGCTGACAGACAACGACGAGCGGCCTGCCGAGTCCTATTCCGACACCGCGCTGCGGCGGGTCTGGCGCGCCCAGCGGTTCTCCTCGCTGATGACCGACATGCTGCACCGCCCGCCGGACGGGGACCGGTTCCAGCGCTACCTCCAGCTCTCCCAGCTGCACCACACCGTCAGCTCCACCGCCGCGGCGACCAGTCTCGCCGAGGACTACGTCGGACCGCCCTTCGCCCGCACAGTCGCCGTGCCGAGTTAGGAAAACCCGAGATGATCCCGCCCCTCCGCAGACCGAGATTAGGTCGCGTCCGATGGATCTCGTGCGTGAGCGCCGGAGTCCAGGCCGTTCCCGACGGCACCGCCGGAACGGCCTCGTACCGGGCGTACTCGGTCGTTCCGGCGGTGCCGTCGGGGACGACCTGGGCCCGGCGATCGCGTGCGAGATCCATCGGACGCGACCTAGCCCTAGTGCTGCTGGCTTTTCTGCTCACCACCACCGGGTGTGGCGTGCTAGGGGGATCCGGCGGTTCCGGGGCTCCGGCGCAGGAGCAGCGGATCCGGCTCGGCATCATGCCCGTGGTGGACGTGGCCCCGGTGCACATCGCGCTGGCCAAGGGCTACTTCGCCGACGAGGGCCTGACCGTGGAGCTGACCACCATCCAGGGCGGGGCGGCCGGGATCCAGGGGCTGCTCAAGGACGAGCTGGACTTCACCTTCGGCAACTGGGTGTCCTTCTTCGCCACCGAGGCCAAGGGCGCGGCCAAGAACGCAGGCGGCATCAAGCTGGCCGCCGACGGCTACCAGGCGCGGGCCAACATGTTCCTGATGCTCACCGGGCCGGACTCGCCGATCAAGAGCCCGAAGGACCTGGCGGGCAAGAAGATCGCCATCAACACCTTCAAGAACATCCTGGAGCTGACCGCGCGGGCCACCCTGGAGGCCAACAACGTGGACCCGAAGACGGTGACCTTCATGGAGATGCCGTTCCCGGACATGCAGGCGGCGTTGCAGAGCAAGAAGGTGGACGCCGCGTTCATGGTGGAACCCTTCATCAGCAAGGCCGAGCGCACCCTGGGCGCGGTGCCGGTGCTGGACGCGGCCAGCGGGCCCACCGCGGACATCCCGATCGCCGGGTACGCCACCACCGGCGCCTTCGCCAAGGCGCACCCGCGCGCGGTGGAGGCATTCCGGCGGGCGCTCGTCCGCGGTCAGCAGGACGCCGCGCGCAAGTCCACTGTGGAGTCACTGCTGCCGGGCTACGCCCAGGTCGACCCGGAGACCGCGGCCCTGGTGCACTTCGGGGTCTACCCGATCAGCATGGAGGCGACCCGGTTGCAGCGGGTGGCCGACCTCATGCGCACCTACGGACTGCTAGAGGCGCCGATGGACATCAAACCGATGCTGCTCAGCGGGAGCCCGGCATGAGCGAGCACGCCAGGACCACACCGGCCACCGGCCGGAGCTACTCACCGCGGAACTGGCCGCTGCGCAGCAAGCTGGCGGTGGTGCTGCTGGTGCCCGCGCTGAGCACGGTCACCCTGGCCGGGTTGCGGCTGAGCAGCCAGCTGGGCGAGGTCGACTCCTTCGCCACGGTGCAGCAGGAGCTGCAGCTGGCCGGCAAGGTGGTGGCCACCGGCACCGCGCTGCAACGGGAACGCGAGGCCGCGGTGTCCTTCGTGGCCAGTGGCAGGGCCGCGGGCGCGCCGGAGCACAACTCCCGGATGGCCACGGTGGACCTGCGGCTGGGCGAGCTGCGCGCGCTCGGCGCGGCGGCCACCTCGGTCGGCGGCGGGGTGCGCGGGGCCTACGAGGTCGCGCTGGAGTCGCTGGACAAGCTGACCGCGCTGCGGCGCACCGTGCAGAGCACCAAGTACCCGGTGGGCGCGACCATCACCGGCTACACCCAGATCCTGGACTCCCTCACCCAGGTGCAGCGGGCCGCGACCGCCGGTATCAACGACCCCACGCTCACCCCGCTGGCCTCCGCGACCAAGGCACTGGCCGATGCCAAGGAGCAGCTCGCGGTGCAGAACGCGATCCTGCTGGCCGCGGCCCGCGCCGAGGAGTTCCCGCCGGGCCAGGCCGCGGCACTGCGCGCGGCCCGCTCCCGCTTCGACGCGGCGCTGGCGGAGTTCGAGTCCACCGCGAGCCTGGCCGACCGGCAGCGCTACCTGGACACCGTCAGCGGCCCGCCGGTGGACGGGCTGAACCGGTTGGTGCAGCTGGCCCTGGTGCAGGCGGCGGCCGGGCAGTCGGTGACCATCGCCGACAGCGAGGTGCTGCGCGACGGCGACCGCACCGCGGAGCTGATCGCCCAGGTGCTCACCGAGATCCAGCAGCAGGCGGAGAAGTCGGTGGTCACCGTGATCGCGGACGCGCGGGCCGCGGTGTACCGGGACTCCGCGCTGGTCGGGCTGGCGCTGCTGGCCACCTTCGCGTTGATGATCATGGTGGCGCGCTGGATGCTGGTGCCGCTGCGCGCGCTGCGCGGCGCGGCGCTGGACATCGCGCGGGAACGGCTGCCCGCGGCGATCCGCCGGATCCGCGCGGAGAAGGACCCGAGGGCCTCGGCGGAGGCCGCGGTCTCGCCGGTGCCGGTGCACACCACCGACGAGGTGGGCCAGGTGGCCCGCGCCTTCGACGTGGTGCACAAGGAAGCGGTGCGGCTGGCGGTGGCGGAGATGGCCTTGCGCGCCAACGTCAACGAGATGTTCACCAACCTGTCCCGGCGCAGCCAGGAGATGGTGGAGCGGCAGATCGACCTGATCGACCGCCTGGAGCAGGAGGAGCTGGACCCCGACCACCTGGCCCGGCTGTTCGAGCTGGACCACCTGGCCACCCGGATGCGGCGCAACAGCGAGAACTTGCTGGTGCTCTCCGGCACCAGCCCGGAGCGCTGGGTGACCCGGCCGGTGCCGGTGTTCGAGGTGATCGGCGCGGCACTGTCCGAAGTGGAGGCCTACGCCCGGATCGAGGTGCTGCCGGTGCCGGAGACGCTGATCCAGGGCCGGGTGGTCACCGACCTCACACACCTGGTGGCCGAGCTGCTGGACAACGCGACCGAGTTCTCCCCGCCCACCACCAAGGTCTCGGTGCGCGCGGTGATGACCCGCTCCGGCAAGCTGGTCATCAAGATCCGCGACCGCGGCATCGGGATGAACAGCGAGGACCTGGCCCGGTTCAACCAGCGGCTGGCCGACCCGCCCGAGGTGGACGTGTCGGTGACCCGCGCGATGGGCCTGTTCGTGGTCGGCGAGCTGGCCAAGCGGCACTCGATCACGGTGCAGCTCAAGGACGACGAGTTCGAGGGCGGCACCACCGCGCTGGTCATCCTGCCGCCCGCGCTGCTGCACAAGAAGGATGCTCCGGTCGTCCCGGATCCGTTGCCACGCAACGGGACCGATGCGAACCCGCTGCCCCGTCCCCGGGTTCGCATCGGCCGGGGCGACACCACCGTCCGGGCCGGCACGCCGCAGCGGGAGCTCACCCTCTCGGAGTGGTTCAGCGCCTCCTGCGGCACCGAGGAGCCACAGATCCCGGCGCTGGCCGCGCCGCAGCGCCCGGTCCGGCCGGAGACGCCCCAGGTGAGCGTCACCTCGACCTGGGCCTCGCCCGCCGACGACGGCTGGCAGGCCGCGGCCGCGCTGTCCACACCGGCAGAGCACTCGGCCACCGAGGCCGGGCTGCCCAAGCGGGTGCCGAAGTCGTTGCTGGTGCCGGGTTCCTCGCCGCAGCGGCGGCACGCGCTGGCCGAACCGGCACCGGCGAAACCGGCGGGCGGCCCCTCAGCGGAGCAGCTGCGGGACCGGTTCTCCGCCTACCAGAAGGGCGTCCGGCACGGTCGGGAGTCCACAGAGGACACTCCTCCGCCCGGGACTTTTGGCGGGAACGGGTTCCAGGAGCCGCGGCCGGGCATCCCCAGCCAACCGGACGGTCCCCGTGACCCGCAGGCGGATGAACGGATTCTGGCGAACAAGGAGCGGCAGTGAGCACCGACACCGAACAACTCGACGACTTCCACTGGCTGGTCGACGACTTCGTCAACCGGGCGGCGGGGGTCTCGCACGCGGTGGTCCTCTCCGCCGACGGCCTGCTGCTGGCCACCTCCAACCGGCTGCCGGGCCAGCGCGCCCAGCAGCTCTCCGCCGTGGTCTCCGGCCTGGTCAGCCTCACCATGGGCGCGGCCCGCTGCTTCGAGTCCGGCGCGGTGAAGCAGACCGTGGTGGCGATGGAACGCGGCTACCTGTTCCTGATGACCATCAGCGACGGCTCCTGCCTGGCCGCACTGGCCGCGCCCACCTGTGACATCGGCATGGTGGGCTACGCGATGGCCCGGCTGGTGGAACGGGTCGGGCCGCAGCTCACCCCGGAACTGCGGGCCCAGCTGCACGCCACCGCGTCCCGGAACTAGTCGGCGGAACAAAACGGAGGGCTCCGGGGTTGCCGCTGAAGAGACTGTGGAGGTGTGTCATGGCGGCGAAGAAGGTCCTCACCCCGGGGCCGGCCCACCCGATCACCGTTGAGCCGCATCCGGACCGGGTGGTGGTGCGCGCCGGTGACACCGTGCTCGCCGACACCCGCAACGCCCTGGCGCTGCGGGAGTCGACGTATCCGGTGGCGCTCTACATCCCGCGCGCGGACCTGCGCCTGGAGCACTTCGAGCGCACCGGGCACCAGACCTACTGCCCGTACAAGGGCGAGGCGAGCTACTTCAGCCTGCCCGCGCTGGGCCAGCGGGGTGAGAACGCGGTGTGGACCTACGAGAGCCCCTACCCGGCGGTCGGGGAGATCAAGGAGCACGTGGCCTTCTACCCGGACCGGGTCACCTTCAGCGAGTCGTGACCGGCGCGGCGAGGCGCCGCAGCCACTCGCGCAGCAGGTGCGCCTCGCCGTCGCTGAGGTCGGCGGGGTCGCCGTCCAGGGCGGCCAGCAGCGCCACCGCCGCGCCCGGCACCGTGGTGGCCGCCGGGGTGTCGGTGAGCAGGGCGGCGATCACGTTGTCCCGCAGGCGATCGGAGAGCCCGAGGTCCCGGCTGGACTCGGGCTGGGCGATCAGGTTCAGGGTGATCCCGATGTTGGCGGCCACGATCTGCCGGGCCGCCTCCTCCGGCGGCACCCGCAGCCTGCCCGCTCTGGCCACCCCGGCGAGCAGTTCCAGCAGCCTGGCCTCGGCGCTGCCGGTGAGCGAGCAGGGCACGCCCGGTTCGATCTGGCCGTAGAGCAGCACGTAGAACTTGGGGTGCTCAAGGCCGAACCGGACGTGCTGGTCCCAGCCCCGGTGCAGCGCGGCCACCGGGTCGCCGTCCGGGGTTCCCGGCTCGTGCAGGTACTGGGTGAAGCCGTAGTTGACCACGCTGTCCAGCAGTCCCTGCTTGCTGCCGAAGTGGTGGTACAGCGTGGGCGCCTGCACCCCGGCCCGCTCGCAGACGGCCCTGGTGGAGACCGTGCCGTCCGGGGAGTCGTGCAGCAGCTCAGCGGCGGCGCGCAGCAGGCGGTCCCTGGCCCCGCCGCCGCGCCGCTTCTCCGTCATGTAGCAAGTGTAGCGCCGGACAGGCTGGCCACCGGGTCGGTGTACCGCGGGGTCCAGCCGAGCTCGCGGCGGGCGCGGGTGCCGCTGACCCGCTGGTCGAGGGACAGTGCCTCGGTGAAGGCGCCGAACTGGGCCTGGGCCCGCGCCGGGTCGAGGTGGGCGACGGTGGCGCCGACGGACTTGGCCACCGCGGCGGCCACCGCGGCCTGGGTGGGGAAGGTGTCCACGGTCCCGGCGTAGACCGCCCCGGCCGGCGCGGTCAGGGCGAGGGCGTACAGCTCGGCGATGTCCTCGACGTGCACCAGCGACCAGTGGTTGCCGCCGTCGCCGGCGCAGGGCACCACGCCGGTCTCCCGGCCGGGCGTGGCGTAGGCGAACTCCACGATGCCACCGCCGTCGCCGAAGACCAGGCCGGGCATGATCACCACCGGGTGCGCGCCGGAGTCCTTGCGCGCCAGCACCTTCCGCTCGTTGCCGACCCGCCAGGCGGTGATCTCGGGCGGACGGAGCTCGGCCTGTTCGCCGACGACGCCCGCGGTGTCGCCGTAGACCCAGGTGCCGCCGGTGTGCAGGTACGGGCCCCGGTCGCCGAGGCCGTCCAGCAGGGCGGTCGCGGCGCCGAGGTCGACCCGCTGGGCGTCCGCGCCGAGCACCTGACCGAGGTGGATCACCGCCCCGGCCGCGGCGGCGTTGGCGCGCAACACCTCCAGGTCGGTTAGCGAGCCGGGCACTGGGGTCGCGCCGAGGCCGGTGAGCAGGGCGGCGGCGGAGTCGCTGCGGGCCAGCGCGGTGACCTGGTGGCCCTCGCGGCGCAGCACCGGGATGAGGTGACGGCCGAGGTAGCCCGAACCGCCGGTCAGGAAGATGTTCGTCATGCCGAGAAGTCTGCTGCCGAACATAGCCGCAGGTCCAAGACCTGTTCACGCCACTGTGATACCCGCTGGGCATCAACCCAGGGCAGTGGCGATGGCCGCGAACTCGGCCAGCAGGGGGCTGCGGCGGGCGCTGACCCAGGCCAGGCAGACCCGGTTCGGCGCGAGGTCGGTGATCGGGATGTGGGTGAGGTCCGGGCGCTGGTAGAAGGCCACCGCGGACATCGGCAGCACCACCACGCCGTGCCCGGCGGCCACGTGCTCCAGCTTCTCCTCCACCGTGCCCAACAGCGGCGCGGGCTCGCGCCGCCGGCCGTGCGGCAGGTCCCGCCACTCGGGCACCGCGTCCGGGTCCTGCAGCAGCCGCTCGTCGGCCAGGTCGGCGATCTTCAGCGACTCCTTGCCGGCCAGGCGGTGGTCGGTGCGCAGCACCACGGCCCGCTCCTCCACCCGCAGCTCCCGCACGCTCAACCCGGCCGGATCCAGTGGCTGGCGCAGGAAACACACGTCCACCCGGCCGTCGCGCAAGGCCTGGGTCCGCTCGGTCCAGTCCACCCGCTGCACGTCCACGGTCAGCCCGGGGTGGCGGCGGGAGAGCTCGCGCACGGCGTCGGTGACGATCAGGCCTGGCATGAACCCGACGGTGAACACCTCGCCGCGCGCGGCCCGGCCGACCCGGCGGCGCAGCGCGGCCGCGGCGGCCAGCAGCGGGCGGGCGTCGGCGAGCAGCTGCTCCCCGGCCGGGGTCAGCTCGGTGGCGCGGCGGTCCCTGCGGAACAGCTGCGCGTGCAGTTCCCCTTCCAGGGCACGGATCTGGCGGGAGAGCACGGGCTGGGCGATGTGCAGCGACTCGGCCGCGCGACCGAAGTGCAGGTGCTCGGCGACCGCGACGAAGTAACGCAGCTTGCGCAGGTCGACGTCCATGCGGCACCTCCCGCGCCGACGGTATCAGCCGATCAGCCGGAACCCGGTCCGCCCGAAGGCCGTGCCGTTGACCTGCACCTCGATCTCGTGCTCGCCCGGGTAGTACACCCTGGTGCTGATCTTGCGGAAGGAGTGCTTGCGGGACAAGGTGATCCGCTCGCCAGGGGCCAGCACGCAGGTGGTCAGCTTGAACACCTTGGGGGTGCGGGCGCCGTTGGCCTTGAGGTGGTGCACCACGTAGTCCACGGCCAGGCTGGCCGCCGCCGCACCGGTGTTCTCCAGGGTCACCTCGAACGGCAGCTCGGCGCCGAGGGCGACGGTGGCGCCGGTCAGCACCGGGCCGAGCACGGTGACCCCGGGGACCGGGCGGAAACCCAGTAGCGCCAAGGCTTCCGGGTGCCCCTTCTTGATGAGTGTGCGCAGTGCGTGCCGGACCAGCCGAGCTGTGTTGTCGTCCGGTTCGGCCAGCCAGCGGGCCGCGGTCGCCACCACCAGGCCGGGTTCGGCGCGGCTGAGGTCGTTGAGGTGGTTGGCCACCGAGCGGCGCACGTACTCGCTGTCGTCCCGGTAGAGCGCGTCCAGGACCGGGATGGTTCGCTGGGGCTGGTCCAGGATCGGCCGGACCTTGCGCGCCCAGGGCAGGTGCGCCCTGGTGCCCTCGCTGGCCAGCCGCCGCACGTGCTCGTCGGGGTGCCCGGTCCAGGACCGCACGATCGGCAGGCACTGGTCCAGGTCGGCGGCCAGCAGCGGGCGGATGGCGAACTCCGCGGTCAGCCGGGGGGTCAGCGCGGCCAGCAGGTGCAGGGCCGGGGTGATGGCCTGCGGGTCCTGGGCCAGCGCGCGGGCCGTGACCGCCTCGGTGACCGGCCAGATCAGCCAGCCCTCGGCCGACGGGTCGGTCAGCAGCTCCCGGAACTGTCGGTCCAGGCTGGCATAGTCCCCCGGCAGGTCGGCCAGCAGCGCGCCGGCCAGCAGGTCGCTGCGCTCGCGCAGGCTCAGCCCGGCCAGTCCGTTGGCCGCGCGGCGCAGCGCGGCCAGGCGGTTGCCGGGCGCGATCCGGGCAACGGCCTCGACCAGCCGGGCGGCGACCTCGGGTCCGAGCAGCTCGTCAGCGAAGGGCATGCGACTCCCACCAGGGTGCTATGTTTGCTATAGAGCGGACTATAGCAGCACCTCAAGGAGGATCCGTGACCGCACGGCTCGGCACACACGGCGTCTGGCTCGGCCCCCAGCACACGCCCCGGCTCACCGACTACGTCCGGGAGTCCGAGGACCTCGGCTACGGCACCGCCTGGATCGGCCACGGCATGGCCGCCCTCGGCGAGCTCGAACAGCACGAACAGCTCCTGGCCGCGACCAGGACGATCACCGTGGCCAGCGCGATCGTGAACATGTGGACCAACGAGCCAGAGGCGGTGGCCCGCGGCTACCACCGGATCGCGGACCAGCACGGCGCGCGGTTCCTGCTCGGCGTGGGCATCGGCCATCCCGAGGTGACCACGGCCTACCAGAAACCGCTGGCCAAGGTGGTGGAGTACCTGGACCGCCTGGCCGAGGCCGGGGTGCCCAGGGAGGGCGTCATCCTGGCCGCGCTGGGCCCGAAGACGCTGAAGCTGGCCGGGGAGCGGACCCTGGGCGCGATCCCGTACCTGATGCCGCCCGCGCACACCGCGCAGGCCCGCGAACTGGTCGGCGGTGCGGTGCTGGCCCCGGAGCAGACCCTGGTGGTGGACACCGACCCGGCCCGCGCCAAGGCGACCGCGCGGGAGTTCCTGGACGTCTACCTGGGGCTGCGCAACTACATGGGCACCCTGGTCCGGCACGGGCTGACCGAGGCCGAGGTGGCCAGGCCGGGCAGCGACCGGATGATCGACCTGCTGGTCCCCGGCGGCACCCCGGCGCAGCTGGCCGCCACGGTGTCCGCGCAGGTCGAGGCAGGCGCGGACCACGTGGGCATCCAGGTGGCGGTCAGCGGCACGGAGGACCCGATGCCGGGCTACCGCGCGCTGGCCGAGGTGCTGTGGTGATCAGACGCGCAGCACGGAGCTCGCGCTGGAGAGGTGGTGGGCGACCAGGTCCAGGACCCGGTTCAGCCGGGCCACCTCGTGGTTGAAGGTGACGAAGCGCAGCGGACCCTGACGGACGCGGCGGGCGAACAACCGGATCTGGTGCACCACGAACCGGGCCGGGCCCACCGCGCTGTCGGAGGACAGCCCGCCGCTCTCCCTGGCCAGGACCTCCTCGATCCGGTCGGCGAGCTGGTCGGCCTTGCGCGCCTGGGCGGCCGCCAGCTCCTGCAGGGTGCTGGGCGCGCTGCGCTCGGCCGCGGGAAGCAGGGGTTCGAACCGGTCACGCCCGGAGAGCTCGGCCCACAACATCACCCCGAGCGCACGGTTGGCGACCCGGAGCACGGACGCATGCTGACCACGTGGCGACCCTACGTTCACGTTTGGCGTCACCCCGACGGGTTAACCATTGCTCCAAACCGCCAAACTCACTCTCCGCCAAAAGATCCACAGCAGCCCTCCGCCCGGTCGCGGTCACCCGGTCGTGCGGGGATGTTTACCCAGCTCACTGCCCTGATGGTGGACCGGAACCAACCGGCAGATCCGGGGGAAGGTCACCGGATGGAGTGCGTTTAGGCTCCGATCGGCGCGAGGTAGACCCAGGCGCCGTCCACCCGCTCGAACCGGCTGTTCTCGTGCAGCACCTCGTCCCTGCCCTCGTACCGGTAGTGCGCGTTGAACTCCACCGTGCCCTCCTGGTGGAACAGGCCGCCGCCGGTGCCGCCCAGGATCTCCAGCCGCGTCCAGCGCATGTCGGTGTCGAAGTCGACCCCGGCCGGGCGGGTCCTGGGGTGCCAGCTGCGCAGCAGGTACGCCTCGTCCAGCAGGGCGAACGCGCTGAACCGGGAGCGCATCAGCAGTTCGGCGGTGGCCGCGGCGCGCTCGCCGCGGTGCAGCGCGCCGCAGCAGTCCGGGTAAGGCGCGGGCAGCCCGCAGGGACAGGATCTCGCCATCCTGACATTGTCCGCGAGCAGTGGCCGGGCACCGGCAAGCGGGTCGATACTGACCGGCATGGACCGCGAGAAGGTCGACCTCACCGGCGCCCCGGCGACCATGCTGGCCACCCTGTACAGCAAGGCGGTGGACGCGCGCTCGGCAGGCTCGGTGCTGCACGACGAGACCGCGGCGCGCGCGGTGGACCGGATCGACTACGACTTCAGCCGCACCGGCCTGCCCGCCCGCGACGGGATCTCCGCGGTGCTGCGCTCCAAGGAGTTCGACCGCCGCGCCCGCGAGGTGCTGGCGAGCCAGCCGGAGCTGACCGTGCTGCACCTGGGCTGCGGCCTGGACACCAGGGTCTACCGGCTGGACCCGCCGCCCACGGTGTCCTGGTACGACGTGGACTACCCGGCGGTCATCGAGCTGCGCCGCCGCCTCTACCCCGAGCGCCCCGGCCTGTTCCCCACCGCCCGCTCGGTGGAGGATCCCGGCCTGCTGGACGGGATCCCCGGTGACCGCCCGGTGCTGGTGCTCGCCGAGGGCGTCACCCTGTACCTGCGCACCGCACAGGGCTTGGCCACCTTCCGCCGCATCGTCGAGCACTTCCCCGCGGGCACGCTGATCTTCGACGGCTACAGCTCGGCCGGCATCCGGTTGCAGCAGCGCACCGGCGTGGTCAAGGCCTCCGGCGCCCGCCTGGAATGGGCGATCAACGACCCCGGGGAGCTGACCAGGCTGGTGCCGGGGCTGGTCTTCGACGAGGAGTGGTGGTTCCCCTCCCCCGCCGACCTGCGCGCGCACTACCCGTGGTTTCAGCGGCAGGTGCTGCGCGCGCTGTTCGCCTCCCCGTTCCGACGACTCGGCCGCGGCCTGACCTACCACTTCGGGAGCACCCGATGACCGATCCGGAATGGGAGGGCCGCCTGGCCGCGACCTGGGCCCAGCGGTACACAGTGGACGGTGCGGAGCTGGTGGCGGAGGTGGAGGACCTGACCGCCGAGCTGCCCGCGGACAACCCGGTGGCCGCCTTCGAGCGGGCCTGCTCCTGGGACGCCTCCGGCCACTGCGACCGCGCGGTGCCGCTGTACCGCCAGGCGCTGACCGGTGGGCTGGACGAGCACCTGCGGCGGCGCGCGGTGATCCAGCTGGCCTGCTCGCTGCGCAACCTGGGCGAGACGGCGGAGAGCGTGCGGCTGCTCACCGAGGAACGCGACCGCGGTCCGGACGAGCTGGACGGCGCGGTGCGGGCCTTCCTCGCGCTGGCGCTGGCCGACTGCGGACGGGAACGCGAGGCGCTGGCGATCACCCTGGCAGCCCTGGCCCCGCACGTCTCCTGCTACCAGCGGGCCGTGGTCGAGCAGGCCAGGCGGCTTTAGGGAAAGGCGCGCAATGGCAGGCGGTAGGCCAGCCGCCTGGTGGAGACCCGCAGTCCCAGTGCGACCAGCGCCTGCCACAGCACCCGGTCCCGCTCCTCGGTGATCTCCACCAGCAGCACCTCCGGATGCCGCGCCCGCAGCTCCCGCACCGCGTGCGCGATCAGCGCGGCCAGCTCCAGCGGGAACGCGCCGTGGTGCCACACCCGCCCGATCACCGCCTTGGCGCCCGAGCAGACCACGCTGAGCTCGGCCAGCACCGCACCGCAGCCGGCGCGCAGGTCGGCGCGCAGGTCGGCCTCCACTGCGGCCAGCTCCAGCCGGAGGTCGGCAGGGCGGTGCGGGTGGCCGGTGACCGCGGCGCGCAGCTCGGCGTAGCGCGCCAGGTCCTGCTCGGTCGGTTCGGTGGCCACGCAGGCGGTGCGAGCGGCAGGGATGTCGGCTGGCGGGGCCCAGATCGGCAGGCCGGGGATGAGCCACTGGCGGGACAGCTCGCGGTCCTCGGTGGCGCCCAGGGCCAGGGCCAGCTGGTAGTCGATCTCGTCGTCGGTGCTGGACCACAGCAGCGCGGTGCGGTCCCGGTCGCGGGCCAGGGTGGCGGCGGCGTCGATCAGGGCGGCCAGCAGCGCCAGCTCCTGGTCGCTGAGCCCGATGAACAGCGGGAACCCGTCCACCAACCGGTCGGTCTGGCGCTCGGTCAGGGTCCAGCGCACGGTGGCCGCCGGCGCGCCCTCGTCGGTGAGCACCGCCCAGCCCGCGACCCGCTCCCCGTCCCTGGCGACCACGGTGGCCAGCAGCCCGGGGATCGTCTCGGCGGGGACGGGGTCGAGTCCGGCGGCGGCGCGCAGGTCGGCGAGCAGGGCTGCTGGCAGGCCGGGGTCGGTGCTGGTCTCGACGGTGTAGCGGCCCCATGCGGCGACGGCGTGTTCGATGGTGCTGGTGTCCACGAGCCCAGTCT
The DNA here is from genome assembly GCF_053591555.1 of Crossiella sp. NPDC003009. Classification (NCBI taxonomy): domain Bacteria; kingdom Bacillati; phylum Actinomycetota; class Actinomycetes; order Pseudonocardiales; family Pseudonocardiaceae; genus Crossiella; species Crossiella sp. NPDC003009. The sequence continues at coordinate 35,609 of NZ_JBSFUA010000058.1, forward strand.
GTGCAGGTCCAGGGGCTGGATCCAGGCCAAGGGCCGATCTCTCACAACTTCGGCACAGGAGTCGAACAAGTTCTGCGCGATCGCCCCGGTTGACTCACGATGTGCCGGGGACGAACGGAGCGCGCCGAATGGCAGATCAGGAACGGCGGCGGATGGAGCTGTGGTTCCGGCGGCAAGGGTTGCCCTGGCTGGTGCACGAGCGGGACGGCTTCGGCCAGGTGCTGCTGCGGGTCGCGCCCGCGGTGACCGCGCTGGTGCTCTACGACCTGATGACCACCGAGTTCAGCTTGCTGGTGCCCGACACCGACGAGGAGTTCGGCACCTTCATCACCGATCCGCTGCTCGCCCTGCTCTACTACAGCAACTTCGCGCTGATCTACCTGGTGCCGGTGCTGGGCGCGTGGCAGGTGCTGCACTGGACGCGGAACCGGGAGGCGACCGCGGGCAGCACCTCGCTGGTGCTCGCGCTGTGCCTGGCCGAGGTGTTCGGGGTGCCCGCGGTGGACTACCTGGCCGGTTTCGCCGAGGGCGACTGGCCCGCGGTCCTCCACGGGCTGGGCTGGGTGCTGGTGTTCGGGCTGCTGGCCGCGGCCGGGGCCGGTGCGGTGTTCCTGTGGGCGCTGCGGGTCGCGCTGCGGCAGCTGCGCGTGCTGGGACTGCTGGCCAGCAAGGCGTTGCCGCTGCTGCTGTTGTTCGTCACGTTCTTCTTCTTCAACGCCGAGATCTGGCAGATCACCTCCACCCTGCCGCGCCCGGCGCTGTGGGGCGTGCTCGGCCTGTTCTCCGCGGTGGGCCTGCTGTTCCTGTTCGCGGTGGCCCAGGACGAGCTGCGGGAACTGGCCGCGGAGACCGGGCCGGAGCGGGTTCCGTTGCGGCGCAGGGAGAACGCGAACCTGGTGACGGTGCTGGCGCTGGCCCAGGCGTTGCAGGCGGCGGTGTTCGGGGTGCTGGTGTTCGCCTTCTTCCTCACGCTCGGGTCGATGGCGATCCGGCCGGAGGTGGTGAAGATGTGGGTGACCAAGGACCCGACCAGCGGCAAGCTGTTCGGCGTGCTGCTGCCGGTGTCCCAGGAGCTGGTGCACGCCTCGATGTTCCTCGCGGTGTTCTCCGCGCTGTACTTCACCACCGCGGTGTTCACCGACGGCAAGTACCGGGACGCGTTCTTCCACCCGCTCATGGGCGAGATCACGCTCAGCCTGGCGGCACGGCGGGAGTACCTGGCTCGGTGGCCGAGGGCAGCCGCAGGGTGAACGCCGAGCCCTGGCCGAGGGTGCTGGTCGCGGTGACCGTGCCGCCGTGCGCCTCGATCAGCCTGCGCACGATGACCAGGCCGAGGCCGCTGCCGCCGGTGCGCCTGCTGCGGGACTTCTCCGCCCGCCAGAACCGGTCGAACACCCTGTCCAGCTCCGCAGGCGCGATGCCCGATCCGTTGTCCGCCACCGTGATCAGCACCTCCCCGGCCTGGGCGCCGACCGAGAGGGTGACCCGGCCGCCGCGCGGGGTGTGCCGCAGCGCGTTGCTCACCAGGTTGGCCACCGCCTGCCGCAGCCGCACCGGATCCGCTTGCACCACAAGGGTTTCCTCCGCGTCCACGGTCAGCTCGACACCGAGCTCGGCGGCCTGGGCCTGGTTGGCCACCGCGACGCTGAGCAGGGTCTCGGCCACGGTAAGCCGCCGCGGGTGCAGGCTCAGCTGACCGGACTCGGCCAGTGCCAGGTCCTGCAGGTCGTCGATGAGTTGTTGCAGGGTCAGGGTTTCGGTGAGCAGCACGTTGATCAGCTCGGGTTCCATCGGGCGCTGGCCGTCGGCGGCGGCCTCCAGCCAGCCGCGCAGCGTGGTCAACGGGCTGCGCAGCTCGTGCGAGATGTCGCCGATCATGTCCTTGCGCTGCCGCTCGACCTGTTCCAGGTGCGCGGAGAGCTCGTTGAACACCTCCGACAGCCGCCCGATCTCCCCGGCGTCGGTGACCGCGACCCGCGCCGAGGTGTCGCCGTCGCGCATGCGTTCGGCGGTGGCGGCCAGCGCGTGCACCGGGCGCAGCAGCCGGGCGGCCAGGTAGGCGCTGACCACGATCACCACCAGCAGCACCAGGCCACCGGCGAGCACCAGCGGCCAGGTCCCGGCCGCGGTCAGCCCGCCGATGCCGGGCGGGTCGATGAGGAACAGCACCGCGGCGGGGGCGACGAACCCGGTGAGCTGGTGCCGCCTGCTCTCGGCCACACAGCCCAGCAGCTCCTCCTCCTCGTTGCGCTCGGCCGGGGTGGTGATCGAGCCGTCGCCGTCCAGCTCCAGCCGCACCGGCGGCGCGCCCCGCTGCCGCAGGCAGTTCTGCACCATCTCCGACAACGCGGCCAGCGCGGTGTTCTCGGTGGCGGTGGGGGTGCGCAGCGCACCGGCGCCGCAGGGGTCCTCGGCGTCGGCGTAGAAGTCCGCGGCCACCGCACGACCGCTGGGCAGAGTCTCCACCGTGGTCCGGAAACCGTTGCGGCGCAAGCAGTCCACCACCTGCTCGGCCCGGCGCGCGGACTGCTTCCGATCCTCCTCGCCCAGCCGGAACGGCCCGGCGGCGCGCGGGTCGATGCCGTCCTGGTCGTCCGCGCCGGCCAGCGCGGGGTTCACCTCCAGCGCGTCCACGGTGCCGGCGGCCTTGGCGGGCAACGGGGTGCCGGGCGCGGAGTCCACGATCACGTTGCGATCCCTGGTGGTCAGCGCGATCCGCCGGCCGGTGCGCTGGGCCAGGCCGGTGACCAGTGGCGCGACCTCGTCCCAGCGCGGGTGGGTGGCCGCGTAGCCGAGCAGCTCCGCATAGATCACGGTGTCCTCGGCCAGGGTCTGGCCCTGTTCGGCGCGGATGGCCTGGCTGGTGTTGCGCGCGGCCAGCCAGGCGGTGACCGCGACCGTGCAGGCGCCGACCAGCACGGTGGCCGCGAGCAGCCGGGTGAACATCCGGTGCCGCAGGCGGACCTCACGCATCGGCCGGCTGTTCGGCGAGCTTGTAGCCCACGCCGTAGACGGTGAGCAGGTAGGCCGGGTTGCGCGGGGAGCGCTCGATCTTCTTGCGCAGGTTCATGATGTGCACGTCGATGGCCCGCTCGGTGACGAACTCGTGCCCGAACACCTGCTCGATGAGCTGCCGCCGCTCGAACACCCGCCCCGGCTGCGCGGCCAGCGCGGCCAGCAACCGGAACTCCGCGGCCGCGCAGTCCACCCGCTGCCCGCGCATGGTCACCTCGTGCCGCACCGGATCCACCACCAGCTCGCCCACCCGGTACCGCGGTTCCGGCGGCGCGGCGGTGTGCCTGCCGCGCCACAGCAGCGCGCGCACCCTGGCCATCAGCTCACGCGGGCTGTAGGGCTTGGTGAGGTAGTCGTCGGCGCCCGCGGCGAACCCGCGCAGCAGATCGTCCTCTGTGGACCGTGCGGTGAGCATCAGCACCGGCAGGTCGAACTCCGCGCGCAGCGAACGGCAGACCTCCACGCCCTCCACCTCGGGCAGCATCAGGTCCAGCACCAGCAGGTCGGGCCGCCGGGCGCGGACCGCGCGCATCGCGGCAGGCCCGTCCTCGGCCACGTCCACGGTGTGCCCCTCCCTGGTCAGCTGGAAGGTCAGCAGCTCAGCCTGCCGGGGATCGTCCTCGGCGACGACGATGTGGGCGCACACGGGTCCATTATGGCCGGTCGGGGTGGTCAGTCCCGCCGGAGCTCGAACAGCATGGCCTGCTGCGGGTCCAGGACCGGCAACGGCACACCGGCCGTGGCCAGCACCGCACCGGGCAGCCGCACCCAGTCCCGCACCGCCTCCGCCACCCACGCGGGCGGAGTGACCTGCCTGGCCGAGGGCAGGCCCAGTTCGGTGCGCACCCGCACCCGGTAGGCCGCGGCCGGGTCGAGGCCGGGGAAGCGGACCCGCCCGGACTGGCCCTCCGGCGAGCTGGCCAGCCGTGCCCAGCAGAACAGCGCCGAGTCCGCCCCGACCACGCCGTGCAGCAGGGTCTGCTCGCCGGGCAGGTCGGCCCGCACCACCCGGCCGCCGTGCAGCAGCGGCCGGAACTCCCGGTACATCCCGGCCCACGCGGTGAACCTGGCCAGCTGCTCGGCGGAGAGCTTGGTCAGGTCGGCCTCGATCCCGGCGTGGCCGAACAGCGCGGTGGCGAACCGGAAGGAGTCGTCGGTGTCCCGGCCGGTGGTGTGGCTGTGCCGGTCACCGACGTGCGCGCCGATCAGCTCGGGCGGGATCAGCTGGGCTGTCCAGCGCTGGATCTGCTGGCGTTCCACCGGGTCGTTGCAGTCCGAGCCCCACACCCGGTCGGTGCGGGCCAGGATGCCCAGGTCGACCCGGCCGCCGCCGCCCGCGCAGCTCTCGATCTCCAGCGCGGGGAAACGCGCCTTGAGCTCGTCGAGCATCCGGTACAGCGCCAGGGTTTGCGCCCGGCCGCCGGGCCGGTCACCCGCCGGGTCGCGGTGCACGGCCTCGTGCAGCTCCCGGTTGTGGTCCCACTTGAGGTAGTCGATCCGGTACTTCTCGACCAGCGCGACCAGCCTGCCCAGGATGTGCCGGTAGGCGTCGGGGTGGCCGAGGTTGAGCACGTGCTGGTGCCGCGAGGGCGCGCCGAGCCCGGCACTGGGGCCGAGCAGCCAGTCCGGGTGCGCGCGGGCCAGCTCGGAGTCCAGGTTGATCATCTCGGGTTCGACCCAGAGCCCGAACTGCATGCCCAGGCCGCGCACGTGCTCCACCAGCGGGCCGAGGCCCCGCGGCCACATCTGCGCGGAGACCTCCCAGTCGCCGAGCCCGCGGGTGTCGTCGCGGCGGCTGCCGAACCAGCCGTCGTCCAGCACCAGGCGTTCGACGCCGACCTTGGCCGCGGCGTCGGCGAGCTCGCGCAGCCGGTCCAGGTCGTGGTCGAAGTAGACGGCCTCCCAGGTGTTGAGCACCAGCGGCCGCGGGTTGGCCGGGTGCTGGGGCCGGGCCCGCAACCGGCTGTGCAGCCGGTCGGCGACACCGTCCAGGCCCTGGTCGGAGAAGACGAACAGGCACTCTGGACTTTCGTACACCTCACCCGCGCCCAGCCGAACCTCGCCAGGGGTCAGCAGCTCGCCGCCGCCGAGCATCGCGGCGTGCGCGCCCGCGCCCTCGGGGAGCTGCTCGGCGAGGTAGCGCTGGTTGCCGCTCCAGGCCACGTGCAGGCCCCACACCTCGCCGGAGCCGAAGCCGAACCCCGGGGTGCCGGCCAGCAGCAGGTGCGGCGAGTCGAGGCCGGGCTTGCCGCGCCGGACCTCGCGGACGTGGCTGCCGAAGACCAGCGGGGTGCGCTGCGGGGTCCGTTCGCGGCACCACTTGCCGGTGAAGTCCAGCAGCTCACCGGCCCGCCGGGGCAGCGGCAGCAGCGTGCTGACCCCGGCCAGGTCGTACGGTTCCCCCGCCGACCGGCCGGTCAGGGTGGACCGCACGGCCAGCACCCCGGCCTCGTCCAGGTGGTAGCGCAGCTCGACGTCGAGCTCGGAGACCTCGTCGGTCAGCCGCATGACCAGCAGGTTCTCCGTCAGCTCGGCCTCGGTGAGCCGGAGGCGCGGGGTGGTGCGGCGACCGGCCCGGTGGCCCTGGTGCGCGGGGGTGCCGGACCAGCCGTCGGCCTCGGTGGGCCAGACGGTGAGCGTGCGCGGCAGGTCCGGCGCGTTGTTGAGCACCGCCGCGGTCGCGGTGCCGGCCAGCGCGGCCAGGCCGGAGGCGGTCAGCTCGCCGAGGTCCGCGCCCCAGTGCAGCAGCACCGGGAGCTCGCCGGTCAGGTCCACCACCACACCGGCACCTGCCGCGCGGAGCTGGACGATCTCCCCGTCACACCTGGCCATCGGACCCCTCTCCACTGCTCGTGAGTCACCGCGTCGCCAGCAGATCCTGGCACCCGTATCCGATCACGGAAAGCGCCTTCAGTGGGCCGAGGCGCGGGCGTAGAGCCTGCCGGTGATCTCGGCGGTGAACTGCGGCCCGGTGAGGTGCCGCGAGCAACCGGCCTGCGGCGGCGTCCCCGGGCTCGGCGTGGGGCACCGGTTGCCGCTGGCGTCGAGGTAGCCGCCGTGCACGTTGACCCCGACCACCGTGCCCAGACCCAGTTCCTGGTTGAGCAGCGCGATCCGCGGCCCGCCGCTGGCCCCGCCGCCCATGTCGCAGCCCACGCCCCACTCATCCGGCGAGGCCGGGAACTCCGCGCTGCCCCGGTCCCGCGACGGCGTCCCCCAGCACCGCGCCATGCGCATCCCGGTGAACTCCGGCCGTCCCTGGTGGCCCGGCTTGCGCGCCGCCCTCGGATAGCCGAACTCGGTGGCGGGCAGCGCGCCGGGCAGTCCCACCGCCAGCGTCTGCGCCACCACGCCGTCCCCGGCCCTGCGGCCGTGGGCGTCCGGGCCGAGCACCACGAACGCCTGGTCGAAGTTGCCGCGCTGGTCGTCCTCCCGCCAGGTGCGGTGGATCACCAGGCTGCGGGCCACAAAGGACCCGTTGGGCATGGTGTTGTCCCGGAACCCCGGCGCCCACAACACTTTCTCGTGCCACTGCGGGTCGCGGCCGAGCAGGTCCGCGGTGTGCACGCAGTGCCCGCCGGTGACCAGCGTGCTCCGGTTGGCGGCGGGCACCAGCGTCGCGGTGCAGCTGGCGTCCTCGCCCCGCCCGACGAAGAACAGCCGGCCGACCGTCCGGTCCAGAGCGGTCCCCGGCGCGACGCTCGCCCCGTCCGGTCCGTTCTCCGGCGGACCACCCGGTCCGGGGTCACCCGCCTCCATCCGGGCGATCCGCTCCGGCGTCCAGTAGTCCCGCACCGCCTGCTGCTCGGCGGCGGACTGGGCCAGCTCGCGCACCAGCACCTCGTCCGCGGCCGCCGCGGCGGTCAGCGGGCTGATCAGGCTTGTTCCCAACACAAGCAGGCCGAGCGCGGCCGCACGGAAGTGGAGTCTCGTCATGCCGAGGGATCGTCACGGACCACTGTTTGGGTCCTGTTTGGAAACGGTGATGATCCCGTCTGTCACACCATCCGGGCAGCCGGTTCCGCCGGCGGTCGGAACGTCATAAAGTGCTCGCCATGTCACAGCCTGTTCCCAGCCCGCACCCCGACGCCCCGATCCCCGCGCCACAGCCGATGGAGGACACCCTCACCATGAGCCTCGAAGAGCTGCGCGCCCTGATCGACTGACCCGCCTGCCCCCAGATCCCCAGATCCCACCTGCACCACCAGGTGGGATCACTCGTTTTTCGGGCCGGGCACAAGGACGATCTCCGCCACCGCCACCGTGCGCGGCCCCTCCAGCACCAGCATCCGGGCACCGGCGCGCAGGTGCGGCTGGACGAGCTCGGGCGCGATGAACCCGACCAGGCAACGCCGCCGCCCGTCCGGCAGCTCCTCAACCTCCTGCAGCAACACCGTCGCGGGCACGGTCGCCGGTCGCGCCTCGCCCAGATCGTTCGGCCCGGGGGCGAAGGAGGCGGTGGACCGGTAGACGACAGCCGTCGGCGGCCCGGACCGGCGTCCACCCTGGTTCGCGGTCAGCCAGCGGACCACCGCTTCAGCCATGGGTCGCTCGATTCGCTGCACGCGTTCATGGTGCCGCACGCTCCGCGGCCGGAGCCAAGTCCGCGTCGGCACCCCAAGACGACCGGTCACATTCGCGGCGACGCGAATATGACCGGTCGGTTTAGGACAGAAGCACTCGCCACCGCAGCCGGCCAGCGGCAGTTTGCGCCCCGGCCATGACGTCTTGCCGCCACCGCGACGACCAGGCCCGGCCGCGCTGATATCACCGGCGACGAACTCACCCTTGCACAGTAAGGAGTTCGTCATGGCCACAAGATCAATCCCCCTGCTCACCCTGCTGCTCGCGGCCAGCCTGCTCTCCCCCGTCGCGAACGCCGCACCGTCGGACACCCTCGACTACTGGACCCCGGAGCGGATGGCCACCGCCACCTCCCCCGACACCGGGGACCAGGCCCTCGGCGTGCGCGCCGAGCTGACCAAGGCCCCCCGGCCCTACACCGCGCCCGGCACCCGGGTGCACGGCAAGGTGTTCTGGACCAAGGGCGGCCGGAACAGCTGGTGTTCGGCGAGCGTGGTCACCGCGCCGAACAAGTCGATGGTGTGGTCGGCGGCGCACTGCCTCGCCGGCACCACCAACGTGATGTTCGTGCCCGCCTACAACTCCGCGGGCACCGGGGACGCGCCATACGGGCGCTGGCCCGCCCGGAAGGTGGCCACCAGCGGCAACGACCACGCGCTCACCGTGGTCGCCCAGGTCGGCGGCAAGAACCTGGAAGATGTGGTGGGCGCCAACGGGATCCGGTTCACCGGGCCGGTCGGCGGGCGCACCACGGTGTGGGGCTACCCGGCCGCGCGGATCTGGACCGGGCGGGACCTGACCTACTGCGACCAGCCGACGCGGGTCAGCGGGTCCAGTGTGCGGACCGCCTGTGACACCGAGGGCGGCAGCAGCGGCGGCGGGTACATCACCGGCGCGAGCACGCCGACCGGGCTGGGATACCTGTGGGCCAACCACTCGGCAGGGGCCGGGGCCACCGCGATCGGCGTGGTCTTCGGCGCCACCGCGGAGCGGCTGTACCGGGCCAACATGAACTAGTGGCCTGAGTTGGAAGTTCGGTGGCGGTATCGGCGGTCCCGGTTTCTGCTGGGCGTGCCGAGGGGAAGCCCTCGTACCGGGTTGTACGTGGGCTTTCACTCGGTGCGGTCAGCGGGAAGCTGGGCCGTCGAGACCGCTGGCGAACTTCTGACTCAGGCCACTAGGCCCCCGGCCGACCGCCCGGCCGGGCTGTCAACGACCGGCCGGGCGGTCCGGAGGGACGACCTCCGTTCCATCTGATTGCGGTGCCAGGCCGGCACGCGGAATGCTGGGAGGTGGATCAAGGGGGCGTTATGCGGACACTTCTCGGCCGGGAGCTACCCGTGGCCGAGCTGGCCGAGGCGCTGGCGCGGGCCGAGGCCGGACAGGGCGGGCTGGTGCTGCTGACCGGGGAGGCCGGCATCGGCAAGACCGCGCTGGCCGAGCACGTCACCGGGACCGCGGCGGCGCGCGGGTTCCGCACCCGCTGGGGCAGCAGCGGCGGACCCGCGTTCTGGCCGTGGATCCAGGTGCTGCGGCAGCACCACGCCGAGCTGGGCACCGGCGGGGAGCATCCGTGGCTGCGGCCGCTGCCGGTCGCCCCCCGGCCGGCGGAGCACGCGCGGTTCTGGCTCTTCGACGACCTGGCCGGGCTGCTCACCGCGGACCGGGCGCCGACGCTGGTGGTGCTGGACGACCTGCACTGGGCGGACGAGGGCACGGTGCGCTGCCTGGAGTTCCTGGCGCCACAGCTGCGCTCGGCGCCGCTGCTGGTGGTCGGGACCTGCCGGGAGGCGCCGGAGGGCGAGCTGGCGCGGCTGGGCGAGCGGATCGAGCTGGCCGGGCTGGACGCGGCGGCCACCGGCTCGCTGCTGAACCAGGTGACCGGGACCGCGCCGGAGCCGGAGCTGCTCGCCGCGGTGCACCAGCGCTGCGGCGGCAACCCGTTCCTGGCCACCGAGCTGGCCCGGCTGCTGCGGCACACCGCGGCGCCGGTCGCGCTGGCCGCGGTGCCCGCCGGCGTGCGGCAGGTGACCGCGCTGCGGCTGGCCGAGCTGCCGCCGGAGGCGGTGGACCTGCTCTGCCAGGCCGCGGTGCTCGGGCTGACCGTGGACGTCCGAGAACTGGCCCAAATGGCCGGTTTGAGCACGTCAGAGACCTGGTCCTGGCTCGCCGAACCCCTCCGCCACGGCCTGGTTTCCCAACAAGCGGAGCACCTGCTACGCTTTCCGCACAGCCTGCTCCAGGAGGCGGTAGCCGACCGGATACCCGCACCGGAGCGAGCCGCGTTGCATCGCCGGGCCGCCACGGCGATCGCCGCGTGCGCTCGCGCCGATGAGGCGTCCAGCCGGCTTGCCGAGCACCTCACCCTGGGCGAGCGAGGGGACGAGGCCGCCGTGCACCGGGTGCGCGCGGGCCGGGCCGCGTTCCGCGCGCTGGCCTACGAGGACGCGGCCGTCAGCTTCCAGCAGGCCCTGGACCTGCTGGGGGACGACGACCGCGACCGGGTCCGACGGGCCCGGATCCTGCTGGCGCTGGCTGAGGCACGGTTCCACTCGGGCGCGCTGCCGGCGGCGGTGTCCGGGTACGAACAGGCCTTCGACCTGGCTCGCGCGGTCGGTGACGGCGAGACCGCGGCGCGGGCCGCGCTGGGCTGCTGCGTGGGCAACCAGCTTGCGCTGCACGAGCCCCAGCTGGTGCGACGCCTGGAGCTGGCCCTGGACGGGCTGCCGCCGGGCGACGGCGAGCTGCGCGCCAGGGTGCTGGCCCGGCTGGCCAAGGAGCTGGACCCGGCCGAGACCAGCAGGGAACGCCGGGGACTGGTGGCCGGGCAGGCACTGGCCATGGCCCGCAGGATGTGCGGTCCGGATCAACCGGGCGATCCGGCCACGCTGGCCGAGGTGCTGAGCGCGCACCACCAGGCCATGTGGTCGCCGCACAACGCACGCGAGCGGCTGGTGGTCGCCGCGGAGGCGGCGGCCGCGGCCGAGCGGGCCGGGGCGGACCTGCTGGCCATGGAGGCGCACATGTGGTGCCTGGTGGCCAACCTGGACCTGGGTGAGCGCAACGCCGTGGAGGAGTCGCTGGCCACCACCGGCAGGCTGGCCGAACGGCTGCGGCACCCGCTGTGGCTGTACTACCAGCGGGTGTGCGCGGCCACGATCCGGCACGCCGACGGCGACTTCGCCGAGGCGGAGTCGCTGACCAGGCAGGCCCTGGCCCACGGCCGCAAGGCCAACCACCCACTGGCCGAGGCTTCCTTCCACCACCACCTGGCCCGCCTGGCCCTGGACCGCGGCGACCTGCCCACCGCCGAAGCCGCCACCACGGCCTACACCGACCTGATCAGCGCGGTGCCCCAGCTGTCCCCCGCCCTGCGCTGCGTCACGGTGTGGCTGCGCGCCCGCCTCGGCCACCACCTGGAAGCCAGGGCCCAGCTGGACCGCCTGCTCGCCGACGGCGCCAAACCCCTGGCCGAAACCACCGTCGGCGTGCCAGTCGTCCTACTCCTGGCCGAGGTAGCCCACCTCACCCGCGCCGAGGAACACGCCGCCACCCTGGCCGAGGCTCTGCGCCCCTACGCCGGCCTGGTCGCCACCTCCGCCGGCAACCCCTTCGGCCTGATCTCCCACGCCCTGGCCAACCTGGCCGCCCTACAGGACCGCCCCGAGGAGGCGGAGTCCCACTTCCAGTCCACAGTGGACCAAGCCCGCCGCATGGGCGCCCGCCCCTGGCTGGCCACGGCACGCACGGACTACGCGGAGTTCCTGTTGTCCCGCAACAACCCCGAGGCCCACGAACAGGCTCGCCTGGCCGAACAGGAAGCCACCACCCTGGGCATGCTCACCCTCGCCGCCCGAGCAAAAGCCCTGCACGACCACCGCTGAGACGGCGGCGACCGAGCGGGGGCGATTCCACTGCGCCGCAAGCCATGGAAGCCCTGCCCGCGTCGGGCGCAAGCCTTGCCCGCCTCGCGCGGCCGTCGCGCGCAAGGCCCGCTCCCGTCGCACACAAGCTCCGCCCGCGCCGCGCGCCAGTCGCTCCCCGTCCCGCCGCAGTCGCGCGCCCGTCGCGCGCCAGCCCCACAACCCACCACCGGGGTCGCCGCCCCCGCACCGCCCGTCGTGCCACTCGGCCGCTGCTCTCGGCCTGGGTCTGCCACTCGGCAGTCGTCCCTGGCGTCGCGCCACTGGACCACCGGCCTGGACGCACGCCCGACGGCCGCGCGGGGCGGGCAGACTCGCGCGACGAGAGTGGGGCTGGGGTGCGGCCAGAGCGGGACTGGGCCGGGCTAGTTTCTCCTCATCCGCCACCGGGTTTCGGTTTGAGGAGCGCAACGATGCATCGCCCACTCGCTCGCGCGGCCACCGCCGTCGGCGCC
>NZ_JBSFUA010000059.1:0-45727 GCF_053591555.1 Crossiella sp. NPDC003009
TGTTCGCCGAGGCCGCCCGCGCGCTGGAACTGGTGCAGGGCTGGCTGGCCGACGACCGTACGACCTGGTACGCGGCCGTCCCGGCGGTGCCGCCACCGGCGACCTGGACTCCGGCGCTCACGCACGAGATCCACCACACGCGGCCTCGGCCGACCGTGCGTAGGGTGTTGCGGGTGAGTACACATTTCGATGTCGTGGTGCTCGGCGCCGGACCCGGCGGGTACGTCGCGGCAATCCGAGCCGCGCAACTCGGCCTGCGGACCGCGGTCGTCGAGGAGCGCTACTGGGGCGGGGTCTGTCTCAACGTGGGCTGCATCCCGTCGAAGGCGCTGCTGCGCAACGCCGAGCTGGCGCACATCTTCCAGCACGAGGCGCAGGAGTACGGGTTCTCCGTCGAGGGCGGGAAGGTCAGCGTCGACTACGGCGCCGCCCACAGCCGCAGCCGCAAGGTCGCGGACGGGCGGGTCAAGGGCGTGCACTTCCTGATGCGCAAGAACGGCATCACCGAGTTCACCGGCCGGGGCGCGTTCCTGGACGCCAACCGGATGCAGGTCGCGCTGGCCGACGGCGGCACCGAGACGATCAGCTTCGACCACTGCATCATCGCCGCGGGCGCCTCGCCGCGACTGCTGCCGGGGACCTCGCTGTCGGACCGGGTGGTCACCTACGAGGAGCAGATCCTCGCCGACAGCGTGCCGGGCAGCATCGTGATCGCCGGCGCGGGCGCGATCGGCGTGGAGTTCGCCTACGTGCTGGTCAACTACGGGGTCGACGTCACCATCGTGGAGTACCTGGACCGCCTGGTGCCGCTGGAGGACGAGGAGGTGTCCAAGGAGCTGGCCAAGGCCTACCGCAAGCTGGGCATCACGCTCAAGACCAGCACCAGGGTGGACCGGATCGACGACTCCGGCGACCAGGTCAAGATCGAGGTCACCGGGCCGCAGGGCGCGGAGACGCTGCACGCGGACAAGGTGCTGCAGGCCATCGGCTTCGCGCCCAACGTCAACGGCTACGGCCTGGAGAACACCGGTGTCCGGCTCACCGAGCGCGGCGCCATCGACATCGACGGGCGTGGCCGGACCAGCGTGCCGCACATCTACGCCATCGGCGATGTCACCGCCAAGCTGATGCTCGCGCACGCCGCCGAGGCGATGGGCGTGATCGCCGCGGAGACCATCGCGGAGGTGGAGACCATGGAGCTGGACTTCACCATGATCCCGCGCGCCACCTACTGCCAGCCGCAGATCGCCAGCTTCGGCCTCACCGAGAAGCAGGCCAGGGACGCCGGGCACGAGGTCAAGGTGGCCAAGTTCCCGTTCACCGCCAACGGCAAGGCGCCTGGGCTCAACGACACCCGCGGCTTCGTCAAGCTGATCTCCGACGCCAAGTACGGCGAGCTGCTCGGCGGTCACCTGATCGGGCCTGAGGTCACCGAGCTGCTGCCCGAGCTGACCCTGGCGCAGCAGTGGGACCTGACCGTGCACGAGCTCGCCCGCAACGTGCACGCCCACCCGACCCTGGGCGAGGCGGTCAAGGAGGCCCTGCACGGCCTGGCCGGACATATGATCAACATGTGATCGCGGGGTTCCCCGGGGCCACTTCTGGGTAACGCCCCGGGGAACTCCCCACCTGGCGCTGATCGTCGCCGCCTCCGCTGAACTGACGCGTTTGGACAGTCGTCGGCGAGGTATTCGGTTGTCGTGGAACTGCTCCGAAGTCTGGGTGTGTACGCGCCGCAGCGCGACACCACGCTGCTGGTCGACGCCATGCTCGCCGCGCCGTTTCCCACCGGCGCGCGGGTTCTGGACGTCGGCACCGGTTCCGGCGCGCTCGCCGAGGCCGCGGCCATCGCGGGCGCGGCCGAGGTGACCGCGATCGACGTGTCCCGGCGCGCGGTGCTCACCGCCCGGCTACGCACCCTGTGGCACTGGCCACGGGTGCGGGTACGCCGCGGCGACATGCGCTTCTGCCTGCGCGGCAAGGAGTTCGACCTGGTGCTGGCGAACCCGCCGTACGTGCCTGCCGCCCGGCCCGCGCTACCCGAGCGAGGTCCGGCCAGGGCCTGGGACGCCGGACTGGACGGGCGCGCGCTGCTGGACCCGCTGTGCGCGCGGGCGCCGGAGCTGTTGGCCCCCAAGGGAACCATGCTGCTCGTGCAGTCGGCCTTCGCCGGCACCGAGGACACTCTGCTCCGGCTGCGCGGGGGCGGGCTCAAGGCCGCCGTGGTGGCCAGGGACCGGATTCCCTACGGACCGGTAATGCGCGAACGAGCGGACTGGCTGGTGCGCAACGGTTTCGCCGATCCCGGTGAGGACGAGGAGGAGCTGGTGGTGATCCGTGCCGACCGGACCCGCTGAACGACCGCGCCGGATGCGCCTGGTGACCGGCGGCCCGCTGCTGGTGGAAGGGCCGGTCGACCTGGAGCTGCCCGACGGCGACGTCCTGCACTGCTCCCGGTTCCAGGTCGCGGTCTGCCTGTGCCGCCGCAGCAAGCGCTACCCGTTGTGCGACACCAGTCATCGCCGCCGGGTGAAGTCCACTCAGGACGATTGACCGCCCACCGCGGGCGCGAACTGGGCCAGGGACACCTCCACCGCCGTGGCCAGCTGCTCCTCAGTCGCGGTGCCGGAGGCGCGCACGGTCTCCTCCCAGGCCCGCACCGAGCCCGCGGAGAAGTTCTGGGCCTCCAAGGAGTTGGCCGCGGCCACCGGGTCCTCGGACACCTCGCCGGCCAGGTACAGGGCCAGGCCGAGGAACGCGCCGTCCCAGCCGGGTCCCGGGTAGAGCGCGCCCGCGCCGCTGCCCGCGAGCTCCAGCGGCACGGTGTGTTCCAGCTCCAGCGTGGTGGTCTCCGGCCGCGCTCCCTCATTCAGGGTCAGCGTGACGAAGCTGATCGGGCCGCCGAAGGTGACCTTGAGCAGCCGGGGCGGCTGGCAGGTGAGGATGTCGCCGTCCGCGTTGCCCTCCAGCTGGAAGTTCCCGCCCTCGCGCAGATCACCCGTCAGAGGCAGGAACCAGCGGCGCACCCGCTCCGGCTCGGTGATGGCCTCCCACACGTCGGCGACCTCGGCCTCGTAGTCCCGGCGCACGGTGACCGCGACCACCTCGGTCTCGGCCAGTGTGCGGTTGCCGACCGCCCGGTGGATCGCGGCCAGCTGCTGGGCGATGTCGATCATGGCTTGTCCTTTGTCTCAGCGATGCGGCGGGCACGCTTTCCCCTGGCCAGCTCGGTGGCCAGGGCGTCGAGGTGCTGGTGCCAGAATCCGCGGAACTGCTCCAGCCAGCCGTCGACCTCGCGCAGCGGGGCCGGATCCACCGCGTACAACCTGCGCGCGCCATCCGCGCGCACGGTGGTGAACCCGTTGTCCCGCAGCACTTTCAGGTGTTGCGAGACGCCCGGCTGGGAGATCCCGAACTCGGCCCGGATGACCGCGGTCAGCTCCCCGGAGCTCTGCTCCCCGGCGGCGAGCAGCTCCAGGATCCGGCGGCGAACCGGGTCGCCCAGTACGTCAAACGCGTGCACGACGACATCATCACAGCTGAGACTTATATAAGTCAATACTTAAATGAGGGAGGTCTGCCCGGCCCGCCAGCAGCCCAGCAGGTGCTCGGCCAGCCGCTGTTCCAGGAACTCGGTGGCCTGCACGCCCAGCACCACGTCGGCGGCCAGTTCCGGTTCGCGCGCCAGCAGGTCGCCGAGCACGTCGTGCCGCAGCACCTGCTCGTGCACCGCGTCGGCCTCGATGTGCTCGGTGAAGAACTCCACGCAGGCCGGATCGGCGGCCAGCCGTTCCAGCGCCTGCGCCATCCGGCGGGCGCTGGGCGCGGTGGTGATCTCGGCGGCGGCGAAGTGCCCGACCAGCGCGCCGCGCAGCGAACGGCGCAGGCCGAACAGCGACATCATGTTGACCGGGGCCAGCGCCACGGCGGGCACCCGGTCCAGGTAGGCGAGGTAGCCGGGATCCAGGCCCGCCCCGGTGAGCAGGTTGGCGTAGAGCTGGGAGTGCATGCGCTCGGGGTCGCCGCCGCCGAACTCGTCGAACTCCACCGCGACCAGCGCCGCCTTGGCCTTGCCGCGCAACCGGGGCAGCACCCAGGCGTGCGGGTCGGCCTCCTTGAGGTGGTAGAGCGAGCGGTGCGTGAAGTACTCCCGCATCTGCCACCACTCCCCCTCATCGCGCAGGAAATGCGAGATCCCGTTGCCCTCCACCGGTTCCACCAGCAGTTCGTCCACTGTGGACCAGACATCCGCGCCACCGGGCACCTCGTGGCGCAGCGCGGCCAGGAAGGTCCGTTCCAGCGCGGTGCGGAAGGCGATCAGCGCCGGGTCCCACTCCCAGTCCGGGTCGGCCTCGGCGAACCCCTGGTAGTGCAGCTCGTAGAGGGTGTAGAGCGCGAGGTGCAGGTCCTCGCCGAAGGGCTCCGGCGAACCGGGGGCAGGGAAAGTCGCGGTGCCGGGCTCCTCGCGCAGGATGCGCACCACGGCCGCGGACAGCGGGCCGCGCGGGCGCGGGAGCACCGGGCTCAGCGAGACAGCAGTCATCGTCACCCCGAACGAGTACCCGGTTCCGGCTGGCTCAAGCGCGGGTCAGCTCGGCGGCCAGCAGCTCCACCACCGCGGCGGTGCCGTGCGCGGCCGCCGCGCGCTGCCGCTGCGCACCGGCGCCCATGGCGAGCAGCGGTTCCAGCAACCGGGTCACCAGCGCCAGGTCGCCTGCGGCGGCCAGCGCCGGGCCCACCCAGTCGAGCAGTTCGGCCAGCAGCTCGGTGGCGGGCAGCCGCTTCTCGTGCACCGGGTGCACCCCTGGCCCACTGAGGCCGTAGCGGGCGGCTGACCACACCGCAGCCGCGCCGACCTGCTGGCCCACCACCGGCTCCGGCCTACCTCTGTCCACTTCGGACATTCCGGTGTGGACCAGGGCCCGGCTCAGCGCGGCCTGCGCCAGCGCCTCGGCCGCGGTGGGCACCGCGTCGGCGACCCGGAACTCCAGGGTCGGGAAACGTGGGGACGGACGCAGCAGCCAGAAGCTCTGCGTGGGGTCGACCAGCGCGCCGCAGTCCACCAGCCGGGCCACCTCGGCGTCGTACTGCTGCGCCGAGCCGAACGACGGCGGCAGCCCGGAGCCGGGAAAACGGGACTGACACACCATTCGCCAGCTCGCGTACCCGGTGTCCCGGCCCGCCCAGAACACCGAGTTGCCGGAGAGCGCGAGCAGTGTCGGCAGCCATGGCCGGAGGTGGTTCATCACGGCGACCGCGGTCTCCCGGTCCGGCACGCCGACGTGCACGTGGCAGCCGGAAACCTGGTAGTCCTCGACGATCCCGGCGTAGCGCCGCCCGATCTCGGCGAACCGCTCGCCCTCGGCCAGCCCCGGCGGCGCGCCATCGAGCACCGGGGTGCCGGTGGAGAGCAGCAGCAGGCCCTCGGCGCGGGCCGCCGTGTCCAGCTGCCGCCGGGCCGCGAGCAGCTGCCCGCCCAGCTCGGCCAGGTCGGCGCACACCCCGGTGGCCGCCTCGACCTGGGTGTCCATCAGTTCGGTGTGCAGGTTCCCGGCGGCGGGCGGGCCGGCGCGGCGCAGCACCGGCGCGGCCGCCCGGACCGGCCGCCCCGAGGCCGGATCCACCAGCAGGAACTCCTCCTCGACCCCCACGGTCAGCGTCATGCCCCGCAGGTACCCCGTTTGGCCCGCCGTCAGACCGGGGTTGAGCCGCAGCGGTCCGGGTATGTCGGTGGGCGGGCGCGCTGAGGCCGAGGAGGAAACCATGCGGTGGGGCTACACGCTGATGACCGAACAGGCCGGACCGGCCCAGCTGGTCCGCGACGCCGAGGCCGCCGAGCAGGCCGGTTTCGACTTCGAGGTGATCAGCGACCACTACTCGCCGTGGCTGGACAGCCAGGGCCACTCCCCGTACGCGTGGAGTGTGCTGGGCGCGGTCACCCAGCGCACCCAGCGGGTCGAGCTGATGACCTACGTGACCTGCCCGCTGATCCGCTACCACCCCGCGGTGGTCGCGCAGAAGGCCGCCACCATCCAGCTGCTCTCGGACAACCGGTTCACCCTGGGCCTCGGCGCTGGTGAGAACCTCAACGAGCACATCACGGCGCAGGGCTGGCCACCGGCGAACATCCGGCACGAGATGCTGGAGGAGGCGGTGCGGATCATCGGCGAGCTCTTCGACGGCGGCTACGTCAACTACGCCGGCCACCACTACCGGGTGGACTCGGCCAAGCTGTGGGACCTGCCCGAGAAGCGCGTCCCGGTGGCGGTCGCGGTCTCCGGCAAGCAGTCCGTGGCCCGCTTCGCGCTGGCCGCCGACGCGATGATCGCGGTGGAACCGGAGGCCGAGCTGTGCGCGACCTGGGACGCCAGCCGCGGCAACCACTCACCCAGCCGCAAGATCGGCCAGTTGCCGGTGTGCTGGGACGAGGACACCGAGGCCGCGGTGGCGCGGGCGCACGAGCAGTTCCGCTGGTTCGGCGGCGGCTGGAAGGTCAACGCCGAACTGCCCGGCCCGGCTGGCTTCGCCGGAGCTACCCAGTTCGTGACCAAGGAGGACGTGGCCGCCGCCATCCCCTGCGGCCCGGAGGTGCAGCCGATCCTGGACAGCGTGCGGGAGTTCATCGAGGCCGGGTTCACCGATGTCGCGCTGGTGCAGATCGGCGGCGACCACCAGGACGACTTCCTGCGCTTCGCCGAGTCGACCCTGCTGCCCGCGCTGCGCGAGCTGGGTTGAGCGGCACGGGGCCCGGGAGATCGTCCCGGGCCCCTCTGTGCGCTGTTCAGTTGGCCGAGCCTGGTGGGGTCAGACCAGGAAGGTGCGGTCGAAGGAGCAGTTCAGCACCGGGGTGTTGAGACCGGTGCACTGACGAGGCGCCTGCCGCCAGACCTGGCCCTGGGGCGCGATCAGCGTGGTGGTGTAGCCGAGGATCTGCTCGGCGCCGCGGGTCACCGGGGAGTGGGTGGCGGAGCTGACGCCCTGGTAGAGGTAGGCGAAACCGAACCGGGGTCCGGCCTGTTCGACCTGGCGGGTCTCGGAGTAGAGGGTCGCCTGGCCGGTCATGATCACCGGCAGGCCGCAGTTCGTGCGGCCCTGGAAGGAGATCCGGACGTTCTGGGTGTCCGAGGGCCACTGCGCCCTCAGCTGGATGGTGCAGATGGTGGCAGCCGAGACACCCTGGGCGCGGACCTGGAACTGGTCGCTGATCACCGTGTCGGGGATCGGGGCGGCATTGGCGGAGACGCCGGCGACCAGCGTGGTCAGGCCGACGAACGCGGCGACTACCAGTGCGCGCAACCGCATGACTTTCAACCTCCGAAATGGGGGTGGACTTGCTAACGGTCACTATTCAGACATGCCGACCGGGTCCCGGTCCAGCAATTCCGACTGCGATCAATCGGGGATACCGAGCGTCTGTGTGCAAGCAATTACCGGGGTTGGATGTCGAAAACCGGACCGGTGGATGCGGTGAGTACGCACTGGTTGGGGTAAGTGCGCTGGAAACGAATCGGGCGCCCCTGCCAGTGCCCGCGGGCGGTGACGGTCACCGGGCGGTAGTCACGCGGGCAGCCGGGGTGCGCCGGATCGCCGGGCAGCCGGGCGAAGTCACCGTTTGCCCTGTTCAGATCGGCGCAGGCGGCTGCGGCGCGGGGGTGGTCGCCGCCGGGCGGCTGACAGATGAGGGTGCGGCGGTGCGCGACCGGGGCCGGGTCCTCGCCCTCGGCGATGGTCAGCGTCAGGCGGCTGGACTGAGCCGGTCCGGCATTCACCGGCCCGGCGGTCAGCCCGGCCCCGGAAATAGCCGCGACAATAGCGGCGGTCGCGAACAAGCGTTGGCGCATAGGGTGCCTCCACACAGAAAACCGACGGGAGCGGTTCTCGCTCCCGTCGGTATACGCGTGGGACAATTCAAAGCTCGCGCCCAGGACGGCGGAACCCACTGAAAGCAGGAGTCAGACCGTTTCCGCGTGTTCCCGGTAGGCGGTCAGTCCCTCGACCAGTCGCGCCCGGGAACTCGCGCGTGACCGCGGCGGGCCGGGCTGGCCGAGCCGGTGCTCCCCGGCCCGCACGTCGTCGAGGAACCCGCGCACCTCGGCCGGGGCGGGCAGCAGGGCGTCGCCGAGGTAGGCCAGGGTGATCAGATCCTCGCCGGTGCGGGACTCCAGGGCGGCGTACCAGCCCTGGCGTTCGTCCCACAGCAGCGCCAGGTCAAGGCCCGGGAAGCGTTCCAGCCGCCAGTCCAGCGCCAGGTAGGCCGAGGCGGGCGGCTCGGGGTCGATCGTGCAGGATTCGAGGCCGATACCGAGCTGCCGCGCCACCTCCGCGATGTAGCCCTGCAGGCCGCGCGCGAAGGCGTGTTCGGTATCCATCACCGCACCCGTCATGGCCCCCTCTTTCCACTTGTGGCTCAACGTTCGTGTCAGGGGGATTCACCGGATGCCCGTACCGCAAACTCTTGCAGGGCAAGATCTTTGGGTGGTGTGGATCACCGTTCGTGCCGGCGGGCGGCGCGGCCGCCGGCACAGGTGACCCGGTTGCAGGTGGAGCCGACGGATCAGTACACGTAGACGCTGTTGGCCGCGATGTCGATCGAGGGGTCACCGCTGCCGGGGCTGATCGGGTAGGGCCGCCCGGTGCAGTCCCGGCTGGTGAACAGGGACGCGGTGCGCGAGCCGTTGTTGACGCCGGACTTGGCCCGGCCCTCGCCCCACTTGTGGTCGAACAGGTTGACACAGGTGCCGCGCTCGGGGTCGAGCGCCCGCACGTTGAACGGGTTGCCCTGGTAGTTCTCCTGGTCCCACAGGCACAAGGCGCCGGAGTGCGGGCAGGGCGAGGCCGGCGCCGCCGAGGCGGTGCCGGCCAGGGCGGAACCGGCGAGTGCGGTCACCGCGAACGCGGTGAGGGCCAGCCGGGCGGTACGGGAAACGGACTTGCGCACGACAACCTCCAGACACGGCCCCGGTCCGGGGACACCGGCGGCCGCCCCCGGACCGAGGAGTGGACTTCCTCGGTGTGGTGAGTCCTCGGTTGCGAGGACGAGGGCAGGAGACGCCGCGACCCCCGCCCCGGCCCATGCCGGAGCAACGGTGTGCAGTCCCCCAGGACCTCACCACAGAGCCTGGCACGAACCGGACGTTCCGTCCATGCCCGGAGAGTTAAGCACCGAAGTGGACGAATGGCCCCCAGACCGCGATGAACAGGCCGTGACGGTGCGCGGCGCCGACGACCTGGGCGAGTGAGCAGGCGTCCGGCACGCCGACGAGGGCGCGGTGGAGGCGGGCGAGCAGGTCGGCGGTGTGGGTGGGGTCGGGCAGCGGCCAGAGCGCGCCGAGGACGGGGAGGGTGTCGAAGGCGGCCAGGCGTCCCCCGGAAAGGATGACGAGGGGGTCGACGGCGGGTCCCGGGGACGGTTGGCGATCCGGGGACGGTTGGCGATCCAGGGACGGCTGGCGATCCAGGGACGGCTGGCGATCCGGGGACGGCTGCCAGTCCGAAGGTGGTTGCGGTCCCGGGGACGCGGGGCGGTGGCCGAGCAGGACCGTGCTGCGCCACGGCTCGTCCGCGTCCATGATCCCGTGGCAGGTCCGCTGCCCACTCCCCCCGTCCCCCGAACCGTCCCGCGCCCCGGCCCCCACCCCGCCCGGCGCGCCCTCCCCCAGCGACGCCGGCAGCATCGCCGGGGCGTGCACCGGCACCCGCACCGACAGGTCCAGCAGCACGCACGCCGGCATCCCCTCGACCAGCGCCGTGTGCAGCGGCAGGTACAGGATCTCGCCGACCGGGGCCAGTTCCACCTTGGTGCCGCGCAGGTCCGGCCACTCGGTCAGGATCGGCGTCCAGATCAGGCGGCCGGTGGTGGCCAGGGATTCGGCGAGCAGGCGGATCCGGGTGGTGGCCTCCAGGGGCGCGGGGCCGGTTGCCTTGGCCAAGGTCTGGACGGCGGCGGTGACCTCGGGGGTGCTCAAGCCCGGCAGTTCCAGGGTGCCGGTGATGGCGCCGGTGTCGCCGCCGACGGCCTGCCGGACGGCGACGCCCGCGTTCGGGCCCGCCATCAGGTAGAGCAGGGTGCGCTGTGCCGGTTCGGCGAGCTTGGCCCGCCCCGGCCGGAACCAGGACAAGCCGGTTCCCCCTCACCACAAGTGTCCACTGTGGACAGCGCCACAGTTTCCGGTTACTGACTGCCGTCAGCATCGGTGAGAGCCTCCGCGATCCGCGACGGCCGGATGCCCGATCGGTATCTGACGCGGGGTTTCCTGCCCTCTCCGCCGCCCCATCGGGCAGCTCGTTCACCTGTCCGGACTCACCCGTTCCGTCCTCTAGCGCACAGTGCGGCCCCGGTCGATGATCGCCTTGAGGTCCAGGCCCGGTGGCAGGGTGCCGAAGGCCACGCCCCAGTCGCCGGCCAGGCGGCTGGCGCAGAAGGCCTCGGCGACCGCGGGGCTGCCATGACGGACCAGCTGCACGCCTTGCAGCAGCAGCGCCATCCGCTCCACCACCCGGCGGGCGCGGGCCTCGATGTCGGTGAGGTCGCTCAGCTCGGCGCGCACCTTAGCCGCGAAGGCGTCCAGCCTCGGGTCCAGGCCGCGGGCGGTGTCCACCTCGGCGAAGTAGGCCCGCACCGTCTCCGGCTGGCGGCCCATGGCGCGCAGGGCGTCCAGGGCGGCCACGTTGCCGGAGCCCTCCCAGATCGACATCAGCGGGGCCTCGCGGTAGAGCCTGGGCATGCCGGACTCCTCCACGTAGCCGTTGCCGCCCAGGCATTCCAGCGCCTCGGCCGCGTGCGCGGGGCCGCGCTTGCACAGCCAGTACTTCGACACCGCCAGGCCGATCCGGCGGAACAGGGTCTCCTGCTCGTCGCCGTGCTGGGCGCGGTCGGTGGCCCCGGCCAGGCGCATCGCCATGGTGGTGGCGGCCTCGGACTCGATCACCAGGTCGGCCAGCACGGTGGCCATCAGCGGCTGGTCAACCAAAGCTTTGCCGAAGGCCCAGCGGTGGGTGGCGTGGTGCACCGCCTGCACCACCCCGGCGCGCATCCCGGCCGCCGAGCCCAGGCAGCAGTCCAGCCGGGTCATGTTGACCATCTCGATGATGGTGCGGACCCCGCGCCCCTCCTCGCCGACCAGGTAGCCCGCCGCGTCCTCGTACTCGATCTCGGCGGAGGCGTTGGACTTGTTGCCCAGCTTGTCCTTCAGCCGCTGCAACCGGATCCGGTTGCGGGTGCCGTCGGGCAGCACCCTGGGCAGCAGGAAGCAGGACAGGCCGCCGGGCGCCTGGGCCAGGGTGAGGAACATGTCCGACATCGGCGCGCTGGTGAACCACTTGTGCCCCACCAGGGTGTACGCGCCGTCACCGGCAGGGGTGGCGCTGGTGGTGTTGGCCCTGACGTCGGAGCCGCCCTGCTTCTCCGTCATCGACATGCCCGCGATCAGCCCGCGCTTGCCCGAGGGCTCGCGCAGCCCGAAGTCGTACTCCGGCGCGGCCAGCAGGGGCTCGTAGCGCGCGGCCAGCTCGGGGGTGGCGCGCAGCGCGGGCACGGCGGCGTAGGTCATCGAGATCGGGCAGCTGTGGCCCGGCTCGACCTGGCCCCAGGCGAAGAACTTGGCCGCGCGGGCCACGTGCGCGCCGGCCCGCTGATCCCGCCAGGGTGCGGCGTGCAGGCCGTGGCCGACCGCGACCGTCATCAGCTGGTGCCAGACCGGGTGGAAGTCGACCTCGTCGATCCGGTGCCCGTACCGGTCGTGCGTGCGCAGCACCGGCGGGTTGTCGTTGGCCTGGCGGCCCCACTCCTGCGCCTGCCCGCTGCCGGCCAGGCGGCCCAGCTCGTGCAGCTCGGGCTCGGCCCAGCCGGCGCCCTCCCGGTGCAGCGCCTCCACCAGGGCCGGGTCGGCGGCGATGTCGTGGTCGAGCAGCGGCGGGACCTGGTTGGTGACTTCATGAGTCGGCATGGGGGGCTCCGATCGCGCGCAGGCAGAAGGAGATCAGGTTCGGGATGGTGTCCGGGTCGGCGTGCCCGGCCGCGAGTGGGCCGATCAGCACCTCGCCGACCGCGCCGACCAGCGCGGCCGCGCTGACCGCGGGGTTCTGCGGCGGCAGCTCGCCGCGTTCGACCGCGGTGGCCAGCACGCCGGAGACCAGGTCGCGGAAGGCGACGCGGAAGCGCAGGCGCTCGCGTTCCACCGCGGCGTCGATGGGTTCGGCCAGCAGGGCGTAGGCCAGCCGGGGCGACTTCAGCGCGCGCCCGGCGAAGGTCTCCACCACCGCGACCACCCCGGCCCGGTGGTCCGGCGCGGCGGCCACGGCCTGTGCGACCGCGTCCACCTCGTGCCCGACCACCACCCGGAACGCCTCGGCCAGCAGGTCGGCCTTGTTCGGGAAGTGCAGGTACACCGAACCGGCCGCCACCCCGGCCCGCCTGGCCACGGCCGCGATCGAGCAACCGGCGTACCCGGCCTCGGCCAGCAGTTCCCTGGTCGCGCCGAGCACCCGGTCCCTGGTCGCGGCGCGGCGCGCGTCGACCGAAGGCGTGCGGCGGTACGGCATACAAGGAGTGAACCGTGATTCAGTCCTTCACGCAAGCAAGTCCCAGCGAAGTCCAGAGCACCACCGCGCCGTCGCCGGTCGGGGTGTGCCCGGACACCGAGTCCCGCCAGGCAGGCACGGCCAGCGCGCTGCCGCCGCGCAGCAGCCCGCGCACCGAAACCACCATCCGCTGCACGTCGGTCCAGAACTGCAAGGTCACGCACTCACCCCGCTCGGCGGCGGTGTGCGCGACCAGGTCGGCGGCCACCGGCGGCAGCACCTCGGTCAGGCCGGGCAGCCGCCAGCTCTGGCAGATCTGCTCGGCGGCGGCCCTGGCCAGCAGCTCGCCCGAGGGCGAGGCCGGCACCGGCAGGCGTAGTCGCCGCCCGCGCGGACCGGTGTCCAGCGCGGCCATCGCCTCGGCCACGCTCTGGCAGGCCAGCACCCGTTCCGGCAGCCGCACCGCGGCGAAGATCAACCGCACCGACGGGCTGGTGATGGCCAACAGCACCGGCACCCCCGGCCAGTCGGCGACCTCGGCCGCGACCACGTCGAAGACCACCAGCAACGCCGGCGAGGTCACCTTGACCTCGCCCAGCTCCACGATGATGGCCTTGGGCCGCTCCACCGCCAGGCCGAGCAGCAGCTGCCGCACCTCGTAACACGCGATCCGGTCCAGCTCGCCGGCCAGCCCGACGACCCGTACCCGCGCCTCGTCCCGAACCTCGACATCCAGAAAACCGGTGCCGTCCACCGGGCGCCTCCTACCGAGTTGCCCTTCGCTGGGTACCGGAAGCGTCACACGGCGTGCTCTACCGGCACATCGGGAGTACTACTGCTTTTTGTGTTATTTGCAGTTTGCATGTGTCTGTAACCAACCATAGCGCGATGATCTTCTACGGAGAGTGCCGTAATGTGCACGCAATGGCTTCGGCGGCACCAGGCAACCTGCCGGTCGCGATGAGCTCCTTCATCGACCGGGCCGCGGAGATCGCACGGGCCCGCAGGCTGCTGCTCGACCACCGGCTGGTCACCCTGACCGGGCCGGGCGGGGTGGGCAAGAGCAGGCTGGCCGCGCGGGTGGCCGAGCAGTCCCGGCCTGCCTTCCCGGACGGGGTGTGGCACGTGGAGCTGGCCGCGCTGGACGATCCCGGCCTGCTCGCCCAGACCGTGGCCGACCGGCTCGGCGCCACCGAGCGCTCGGCCCGGCCGCCGATGGCCGCGATGCGGGAGTTCCTGCGCGAGCGGCGGGTGCTGCTGGTGCTGGACAACTGCGAGCACCTGGTGGCCGCCTGCGCCGAACTGGTCAGCGCGCTGCTGCCGCACGCTCCCGGCCTGACCGTGCTGGCCACCGGCCGCCAGGCCCTCGGCATCGGCGGGGAGCACCTGCTGCCGGTGCCGCCGCTGGACGTGCCGCCCGCGGGCAGGCGGCTGACCCTGGAGGAGCTGCGCGGCTTCGGTTCGGTCCGGCTGCTGCTGGCCCGCGCCGGGCTCAGCGTGGACAGCCGCAACCGGGAGCCGATCACCCAGCTCTGCCGCCGCCTTGAGGGCATCCCGCTGGCCATCGAGCTGGCCGCCGCCCAGCTGCCCGGCAGCGGTCCCGAAGGCCTGCTGGCGGAGCTGGACCAGCGGTTCGACCTGCTGCTCTGCGCGAGCACCGCGGTGCCCCGGCAGCAGACCATGCGGGCCACCGTGGAGTGGAGCTTCGGCCTGTGCTCCCCGGCCGAGCGGATCCTGTGGGAGCGGCTGTCGGTGTGTTCCGGCGGCTTCGACCTGGCCGCCGCCGAGGAGATCGCCACCGGCGAGGACCTGGCCCGCGGCCAGGTGCTGGACGCGCTGACCGGGCTGGTGGACAAGTCGGTGGTCAGCCGGGTCGAGGACGAGGGCACGGCCAGGTACCGGATGCTGGAGACCATCCGCCAGTACGGCAGGGACCGGCTGACCGGCCAGGACCAGCTGCTCCGCTGGCGGCGGCGGCACCGGGACCACTACCTGCGGCTGGCCCTGGGCTTCGACCGGGGCTGGCACGGGCCGGAGCAGGCCCGGTGGAGCAGGCGCTGCGACGCCGAGCTGGGCAACCTGCGGGCCGCGCTGGAGTTCAGCCTGGCCGAGCCCGGCGGCGCGCAGGTGGCGCTGCGGCTGGTCACCGCCCTCAACTGGTACTGGGCGGTGTGCGGGGCCACCGAGGAGGGCCAGCTGTGGCTGACCCGCGCGCTGGGCGCCGCCCCGGAGCCGACCGAGCTGCGGGCCACCGCGCTATGGGTGACCGCGCAGGTCGCGGCGGTGCGCGGGGACCTGGCCACCATGCGGGCCGCGGTGCTGGAGTGCGAGGAGCTGGCCCGCGAGCTGGGCGCGGCGGGCGTGCTGGCCTACGCGGTGCAGTACCGGGCCACCCACGTCATGTACGCGGGCGACACCACCGCCGGGATCGCGCTCTACCAGGAGGCGATCGAGCGCCAGCTCAGCGTCGGCGACCAGCAGGGCGCGAGTCTGGCGATGGTGCAGCAGGCGTTGTGCCGCTGCCTGCGCGCCGACCCGGCGGAACAGGACCTGGTGCACGCGGTGGCGCGCTGTCAGGAGGCGATCGCGATCGTGGAGACCGTGGGCGAGGTGTGGATCCGCACCTGGGCGCAGACGCTGACCGGCCTGGCGCACTGGCTGGACGGGCAGCCCGCGGCGGCGCTGCCGCTGCTGCTGGAGAGCATCCGGCTCAAGCGCAGCTTCACCGACCGCTTCGGCCTTGGCATGACCCTGGAGATCCTGTCCTGGGCCTTCGCCGCGCAGGGGCGGCACGCCGCGGCGGCCTGCCTGACCGGCGCGGTGGAGTCGGTGCTGACCCCGGTGGGCGCCAGCTTCTTCACCATCGACGCGATGGCCCGGCACCGGGCCGAGGCGACCGCGCGGATCCGCCAGGCCCTCTCCGCCGGCGCGTTCGAGACCGCGCGGCGGCGTGGGCGGCGCTTCGACCTGGACCAGGCGGTGACCTACGCCGAGACCGAGCTGCTCGCCCCGGCCGCGCCGAGCACGCTGACCCGGCGGCAGCTGGAGGTGGCCCACCTGGTGGCGCGGGGGTTGAGCAACAAGGAGATCGCCCGCGAGCTGACCATCGCCCAGCGCACCGCGGAGGCGCACCTGGAGCACATCCTGGCCCGGCTCGGGCTGCGGTCCAGGGCGCAGGTGGCGGCCTGGGTGGCCGAGCAGCTCAGGCCGTGACCACCCTGGCCTTCTCCTCGCCCACCGCGACCACGTCGCCGCCGCGCAGCTGGGCGCCGCGCCGGGTCTCCACGCGCCCGTTCACGGTGACCTCTTCCTCCTCGATCAGCGACTTCGCCTGCCCGCCGTCCTCGGCCAGCCCGGCCAGCTTGAGGAACTGACCGAGCCGGATCATGTCGTCGCTGATCTCCACCGTGCGGATACCCATGGCGGAATCATCTCAGGCGTTGAGCCAGTCGGCCGCAGCCTGGGCCGCTTCCAGGGTGAGCTGGTGGCCGCCTGGGTGGCGGAAGGCGGTGACCTCCGCGCCGCGTGCCCGCAGCGTCGCCTCCAGTCGGTCCACCGAGTCCAGTGGCGCCATCTGGTCAGCTGTGCCGTTGGCCAGGAACACCCTGCTGCCAGTGAGATCCGTGCCCGGGTCCTCGGGCAGCGGGCTCATCGCGGCGAACAGCGCCGCCTCGCGCAGCACCTCCGGGTGCAGCAGCGTGACCGCGGCGGCGATGTTGGCGCCGTTGGAGAAGCCGGCCGCGACCAGCCGCCGCTCCCCCAGCCCGTACTTCTCCTTGGCCGCCACGATGAACTCGGCCAGCTCGCCCGCGCGCCTGCGCACGTCCTCGTGGTCGAAGACGCCCTCGGCCAGGCGGCGGAACCAGCGGGCCATGCCGTGCTCGGACACCGGGCCCAGCGGCGCGAGGGTGGCCGCGCCGGGGCTCAGGTGCTCGGCAAGGCCCAGGAGGTCCGCCGGGCCGCCGCCGGTGCCGTGCAACAGCAGCAGCACCGGCGCGGCCGGGTCGCCCTCGCGGAACTGGTGCGTCAGGTTCACGCCGGGATCTCCAGCTTCGGCAGCGCGCGCTGGATCTGCTCGCGGCTGGGCTCCAGCCACGGCGGCAGCTTCAGCGCGCGGCCCAGCTCCAGCAGCGGCTCGTCGGCAGCGAAGCCGGGGCCGTCGGTGGCCACCTCCAGCAGGGTGCCGCCGGGCTCGCGGAAGTAGATGGACCGGAAGTACTGCCGGTCCAGGATCTCGGTGACCCGGACGCCCCGGTCGAGCAACTCGTCCCGCCAGGAGACCTGGGTGGCCTCATCCGGCACCCGCCAGGCCACGTGGTGCACGGTGCCGACCGCGACCAGCCCGCGCTCGTCCCCGGGACGCACCAGCACGTCGACCAGGGACCCCGGACCGCCGTCCCCGGCCTCGAACCGCAGCCGGTTGCCCTCCTGGCCGACGAAGCGCAGGCCGAGGTCCTCGGTCAGGGTGCCCGCGGTGGCTTGTTCCGCGGTGACGGACAGGGTCACCGAGTGCAGGCCGCGGATGGCGTGCTCGGGCGGGACCAGGCCGTGGTCCCAGGGATCGCGCGGGTCTTCCTGCGGGTGCGCCACCAGGGACAGCTCCAGGCCGTCCGGATCGCGGAAGAGCAGGGCTTCCTCGCCGTCGCGGCCCTTGATCTCGCTGACCGGCGCGCCTGCCTCGGCCAGGTGCTGCCGCCACCAGCCCAGGGAGGACTCCGGCACGGAGAAGGAGGTGGTGGTCGCCTGCCCGGTGCCGTGCTTGCCCAGGGGCGCGTCCTTCCACGGGAAGAAGGTGATCAGCGAGCCCGGCCGGCCGGAGCCGTCGCCGTAGTAGAGGTGGTAGGTGCCGGGGTCGTCGAAGTTGACCGTCGTCTTGACCAGGCGCAGACCGAGTGCGCGCAGGTAGAACTCGACGTTGCGCTGGGGGTCGCCGCCGATCGCGGTGACGTGGTGCAGCCCGCTGGTCTGGATGCTCATGCCGGAGACGCTACGCCGCGGTTATCTTCCTCGCAAGAAGTTTCCCCGGAAGGGGTGCATGGCTATGCTGGCGGCATGACCGAGCCGGACAAGATCGCCGATGACGAGATCATCACCTGGTGGGGCCTGGTGATCGAGGGCTACCTGGCCACCCAGGACCGCCTGATGAGCGAGATCGCGGAGAAGTTCGGCCTGCAACCGGCCCCCTTCGACATCCTGCTCCGGCTGATCCGCTCCGAGGGGCACCGGATGCAGATGACCAGGCTGGCCACCGAGGCCGCGCTCACCAGCGGCGGGTTCACCAAGGTGGCCGACCGCATGGTCAAGGCAGGACTGATCCGCCGGGAACCCTGCGAGAGCGACCGCAGGGTCACCTACGCGGTGCTGACCGAGCACGGGGAAGAAGTGGCGGCGGCGGCCCGCCGGGCCGGTGCGGACAACCTGCGCCGCACCGTGCTCACCCCGCTCGGGTCCGAGCAGGCCGCCGCCCTCGCCGAAGCCATGCGCACGTTGCGCGAGACCAACGGCACGCGCTCGGCGGTGAGCTGAGGGAGGACTCCCAGGACCGGGTCGGGCCTCAACGGTGTGGTGGCGCGGCGCTGTTCGCGGGATCACCGCGTCAGCGCCTCGATGCCGTCCACTCCGGAAATCACCCGGTCGGGGAAGGTAAAACTGTGGGCCCGGATCTCGGAGGGGTCGTCGAGACCGGGACGTTATTACGAAACGAGTCAGTCCAGTCCGCGCACAATGTGCGGCTCGAAGGTCTCGTCGTCGAGCAGCCACTGCGGGATCGGGCTCCCGGCCACCTGGCGCGACCTGCTCTGGCGCTCGGCCTGCACCGGGAGCCCGACCCTGGGCGCGGGCTCGGCGCGTTCTCGGACCTGTTCCATCATGTCGGTTACCGCCTTTCGTGTGTGTCGGCTATCACGTTAGAGGAAGGGTGGCCTTTCGCGCTCGGGTATATGCAGAACACTGGTCGAAATACGGATCGCTTATCACTCCTTCCGCTCCGGCCCGCAGGGTGGAGGCGGGTGATCATCTTCCGCGGGCACCCCATAGGGTGTTCGCGCAGACACGGAAGGTGGGCGGGATCGTGGGCGCGGTCGACTATTACGAGCTGCTTGGCGTCGGCCGGACCGCGACCGCGGCGGAGATCAAGACCGCCTATCGCGCGCTGGCCAAGGTCATGCACCCGGACGCCGGTGGCACCTCGGGCTCGTTCCGGCTGCTGCGCGAGGCCTACGAGACGCTCAACGACCCCGACCGGCGGGCCCACTACGACCGCGGCGAGGACGACGAGGACGACTGGGACGAGACCGAGGACTGGATCGACGAGTCCGACATCGAGGTCACCGTCGACGCCCCGGAACCGCCCCGCCGCGGCACCCGGCAGCGGGCCAGGCCGTGGCCGCGCACCGGCGCCGCGCGCAAGACCCGCACCTTCGGACCCGACCCCGAGTTCACCCCGGCCATGCCGCGGCTGGACCCGGACACCATCCCGTGGTGGCCCGAGGTCGACCCGGTGGAGCGGGTGCGCCTGGTGCCGCCGACCGGGCCGGGCCACGGGCCCGCGTTCGGCGCGCTGGCGGCCTGGCTGGCGATGTGGGTGCTGCTGCCCGTGCTGACCGGCTCGGTGTGGCTGATCGGCCTGTGGCTGGCCGTCTTCGCCGGGGTCACCGGCGTCACCCTGCACCTGTGGCGCGGGCAGCTGGCGGCGGGCCGCGCGGACCGGGAGTTCACCGCCGAGTTCGGCATCCGCACCGTGTTCGGCCGGCCCGGCGCTGAGGAGGGCGATGTCGCCGAGCAGCTCACCGCGCGGCTGCTCGGCCGCTACCTGACCCGCCTGCCGGGGGTGCGCATCTTCCACGGGCTGGCCTGGCCGGACTCGGTGTTCGCCGACATCGACCACGCCGTGCTGTGCGGGCGGCGGCTGGTGCTGATCGAGTCGAAGCTGTGGCTGCCCGGCCACTACACCGCCGACGACACCGGCGCCCTGCGCCGCAACGGCCACCCCTACCGCGGCGGCGGCACCAGGCTGCCCGAGGGCGTGGAGGCCTTCCGCGACCTGCTGCCCGAGGTGGAGGTGCGCGGGGTGCTGGTGCTCTACCCCAACCGGGCCGGGGAGATCACCACCGGCGAGGCGCCAGAGGTGGCCGCCCCGCCGATGAGTCCCGAGCAGTTCATCGCCGAGATCGGGCAGTGGCTGGCCGCCGAGCCCAGCACGGTGGACCGGGACCTGTTCCGGGTGGTGCTGGGCCAGGTGGTGCAGCCGGAGAGCGCTCGTTAGGACGGCACCGCGGTGCGGCGGCGGACCACGCCCGGGGTGTAACCGGCCTGCTCGGCCTCGGCGGCCGAGGCGAACCAGATGTCGCCCTTGGTGCGGTTGAAGTAGGGCGAGTCCGGGGTGTGGTAGCGCTTGGTGCGGGTGTTGCCCTTGACCGAGCCGAGGATGACCTCGGCGGCCGGTTCCGGTTGCGGCAGCACGGTTTCCACCCTCTGCGGCAGCACCTCGACCACCTCGTCGACCACCGGGGCCTGCTCCCGGCGCTCGGCCAGCGGGCGCACCAGCAGCAGCCAGCTCAGCAGGCCGCCGGTGAGGAAGGCGGCCAGGCACAGCAGGAAGACCTGCCAGAACAACCACATCATCGTTTCGCTCCTAGCTGACAGCGACCCGCGCGCGGCGCAGGTGCGGGACGAAGGTCTCCGGGCCGGGCTCGACCCTGGCCACGGTGGTGATCAGCTCACGCGGAACCCCTTGTCCGGCAAGCAGGTCGCGCACGAGCTCGGCACGCCGGGCGGCCAGCTTGCGCGGGTCGACACCGGGCGGCTGCTCCTCCGAGGCCCAGGCGGTCACCGTGATCAGCGACTTGGGCGCGACCCGCAGCAGCCTGCCGATCCGCTCCACCAGCCGGGGCCCGGGCCCCTCGCCCCAGCGCACGGTGGCCGCCTCGAAGCTGATCCCGCCCGCGCCGTCGACCATCCGGCCGACCGCGGCGTCCAGCGCCCGGATGTCCACAGTGGACGGCAGCGGCGAGGGCCCGACGGTGAGCCCGTCGGCGGTGACCGGGCCGGCCCACCGGGTGCGCAGCCGTTCGATGAGGGTGTTGCGCTGGTCGGCGTCGGCCACCACCCCGCGCACGGTCACGCCCTCGGGCCGGATGGCCACGGTGAGGTCGGCGCCCCTGGCCTCGGTGGCCGCCTGGGCCAGCCGGGCCAGCTCCTCGGCAGGCAGGTCGGGGCCGGTGCCGTGCGCGGTCAGCGTCAGGTCGGTGACCTGGTGGCCGGGACAGCGGGCGGTGACCGCGTCCAGCAGCCGCCGGGTGGCCAGCTCGCTGTGGCCGGTGGCCGAGACCATTAACTCGCCGTCGCGCACCCGCAGCAGCACCGGGGTGGGGGCCAGCTCGCGGGCCACCACCGAGTCCACGCCGGGCAGGTTGGCCACCATGGTGCTCAGCGCGGCCAGCCGCTCCCCTGGCAGCCCGGCGAGGGTCAGCCCCCGGCCTACGGCGGCCACCTGGGCGTCCGGGTGCCCGGCCCCACCCAGCGCGGCACGGGCCTTGGCGGTCAGCTCGTGCTCGATCCTCGGCCCGGCCACGGCCACGGCAAGACCGGCCAGCAGCGCGGGCACCGCGACCGCGGTCAGCGCCCAGCCGATCCACTGTGGACGGGGGTGCGGCGGCGCTGGCGGCTCTGCTGTCTGGTCCATGGGCACCGGGTTGTAGCGAAACGCGCCGCGCTCGCGCCAGCCCGCTGCGGGCTATCCTGGTGACACGCCGGAGAGTTCACCTGGTTCAGCGATCATGCGACCGGGAACCCTTGTCCGGTCAAGGAGTCGGGGAGGTCGGGTGCTGGTTCTCGGGGTGGGGCTGCTCGCGCTGGGCGGGCTGGCCTTCTGGCGGCTGTCCTCATCGGTGCTGTGGCTGGAGCCGACCACGGTGGCCATCCTGCTGACCGTGCTCGGCGGGCTGTTCCTGATCGCGGGCATCGTGCGCGCGGTGCGCAGGCGCAAGGGCCTGGGCTCGCCCAGCACCGTGCAGCGGGCGCGGGCGCTGCCGAGGATGCTGCGCGCGATGCGCGACCGCCGCTATCCGGCGCCGCCGTGGTCCAAGCGATTGTTCTGGATCGCCGGGATCATCTACATCATCTCCCCGATCGACCTGCTGCCCGAGGTGTTCCTGCCGTTCATCGGACTCACCGACGACGTCGGCCTCGGCGCCTTCCTGCTGGCCCAGCTGCGCACGGAGACCGGCCGGTTCGTCGAGGTGGAACGCGGCATTTCCACGCCGAAAAAGTAGACCGGCCAGTTTCTATTCAGGCCGGAGGCGATTGGGCCGAAAGGACGCTCCCCGGTGCGGCCGTAGTGCGTAACATCGATCGACGGGACATCGATTGCACCTGCGGTTTCGCGTCCTGGTGTGGTGCGCGGGGTCGCCAGGACCCGAAACCGGTAAGTCCCCGGACCAGCTGCCGTCGCGGCCTGCCCGCACGGGCAGCGGAATGCGACCAAAGGCGCACCCGGGGCAACGAACGACATCGTTCGTAGGGACTTGAGGGGGCCGAAAGGCGTTTCTCTCACCTGAACCTACGGTCGAGTCAGTACCGTTCTCGGTGTGCAGGCACCATCACGCCGGCCATGGTGGCCACCGCGCCGGGCGAGTCCCGCGGACGCGGCGGCCGCGCTCGCCCTCCTCGCCATCGGTCTGCTGCCCCCGCTGCTCGGCTCGCTCTGGTGGCCGGCCGACGCCTACCCCTGGCCTGGGGTGCTCGGCCAGGCCGTGGCCAGCCTGCTGGTGCTGGGCCGCAGCGTCGCCCCGGCGGCGGTGGCCTTCGGGCTGACCGGGGTGGTGCTGGCCGAGCTGGCGGTGCCGGGCCTGCTGCTGCCGTCGAACCTGGCCACCGTGCCCTGGCCGGCCGCCGCGCTGGCCCTGGCCGCGTTCACCGTCCCTCGCGACCGGCAGCGGTGGTGGTGGCCGCTGGCCGGGGTGGCCGCGGTGCTGGCCGCCCAGCCGTGGCGGCTGGACCTGGGCATCGCCGCCACCGGCCTGCTGCTCACCCTGCTCCCGGTGCTGCTGGGCCGCCACCTGCTGGCCCGCCGCGCGCTGGCCCGCGCCGAGGCCGACCGCGCCGGGCACGCCGACACCGAGGCCCGGCTGCTGGCCGAACAGGCCCGCGCCGAGCAGCGGGTCCGGCTGGCCGGGGAGATGCACGACGTGCTGACCCACCGGGTGAGCCTGATGGTGCTGCAGGCGGGCGCGCTGCGGATGACCGCCCCCGACGAGGCCACCCGGCAGGCCGCCGAGGACCTGCGCGCCGCGGGCTGCCACGCCCTGGACGAGCTGCGCGACCTGGTCGGCGTGCTGCGCACCCTGCCGGCCAAGAGCGCCAACGGCGAGGCCGCGGTGGAGGCGCCGGCGACCGCGCTGCCGGACCTGTCCGCGCTGGTCGCCGAGACGGTGTCGGTGGGCATCGGGGTGGACCTGGTGCAGGACGGCTCGCCGGTGCACACCTCGCCGGTGGTGGGCCGCACCGCGTTCCGGATCGTGCAGGAGGCCCTGGCCAACGTGCGCAAGCACGCGCCGGGCAGCCAGGTCAGGGTGCACGTGCGCTACGGCGCGGACCGGGTCTGGCTGAGCATCCGCAACACCGCCCCCGCCGTCGCCCGCCTCACCACCGCCCCCGCCGGCCCGCCCGCCGGCGGCGGCCTGCTCGGCCTGCGCCAGCGGGTGGCCCTGGTCAGCGGCACCATCAACGCGGGCCCCCGCCCCGACGGCGGCTTCTCCGTCGATGCCATCCTGCCCGCCTACATGCCCACCGGCTCGCACGCCGACCTGGCCCGGCACGCCCGCTGACGGCGCTGCCGGACGGGCGGACCCGCCCGGCAGCTTCGCCTCAGCGGATCTCACTCCGCAGAACGCGGTCGGAGCCGGGGCCCTGGCCGCCGTTGCCGTCGGCGTTGGTGGTGCCGATCCAGATTGCGTCCGCACCGGGCACCTTCACCACCGCGCGCAGGCGGCCGAAGCTGGTGAAGTGGCTGGTGGTCGCGCCGGCGCTGGTGCCGTTGAGCTCGACCCGCCACAGCCGCTGCCCGCGCAGGGCGGCGATGTAGGCGGTGTCGTTGACGATGGCCAGCGAGCTGGGCGAGGCCTCGGCGGTGGTCCAGGTCCGCTTCGGGTTCTCCATGCCGCTGACGTTGCAGTTGCCCTCGCACTGCGGCCAGCCGTAGTTGCGGCCGGGCAGGATCAGGTTCAGCTCGTCGGTGGAGACGTTGCCCAGCTCCGAGGACCACAGCCGGCCGGCGGAGTCCCAGGCCAGGCCCTGGGCGTTGCGGTGGCCGTAGCTGTAGACCAGCGAGTTGAACGGGTTGCCCGGCGCGGGGGCGCCGGTGCGGGTGAAGCGCAGGACCTTGCCCGCGACGCTGCCCAGGTTCTGCGCCAGGCTGGTGTTCTGCGCGTCGCCGGTGGTGGCGTAGAGGAAGCCGTCCGGGCCGAACTTGAGCTGGCCGCCGTTGTGGAAGCGGCTGGCCGGGATGTTGTTGACGATGACCTGGCGGTTGCTCAGCGTGGTGCCGTTGAAGCTCATCCGCACGATCCGGTTGGCCTGCGCGCCGCCGTCGTTGGAGGTGTGGAAGAAGAACACGTCCTGGTCGCCGGCGCCGTTCCAGGTCGGCGAGACCGCCACCCCCATCAGGCCGCCCTCGCCGCCGGTGGTGGTGCTGTTGGGCACCGTGCCCACCTGGGTCCTGCTGCCGTTGAGCCCGGCCCGGAACACCCGGAAGGTGTCGCGTTCGGTGATGAGCGCGGACTGGCCGTCCGGCAGGAAGGACACCGCCCACGGGATGGACCAGCCGGTGCTCACGTTGGCGGGCGGCTGCGGGTTGCCGCGGCCGGGGGCGGGCGCGGTGTCCACGTCCAGGGCGTCCAGGTTGGGTCCGCCCGCCGCGGTGGCCCCGGTGGCGCGGATGGTGTTGGTGCCCGCGTTGAGCGCGGTGGTCACCGTGATCGACTGGTAGTTGGTCCAGCCGTTGCTGGGGAAGGCCAGGTCGTTGGCGACCAGGTTGCCGTTGACCGTGATGTCCAGCGGCCGGTTCGCCCCGCTGCCGTTGGCGTAGCGGAAGGACAGCACCGCGTTCGGGCTGGCGGTGGCGGCGTTGACCGTCCACTGCACGTAGCTGCCCGCCACGTTGTCACTGTTGACGAAGCCGCTGCCGCTGAAGCCGGCGTGGTTGGACTCCACCACACCCTGGGAGATGGTCGCGGTCTCCGCCTCGTGGCGCACCGGGGCCGCACCAGCCTGCCCGGCGGGCAGCACCAGCGCGCCCGCCACGACCACCACCGGCAGCCCCGCTCTGGTAAGCGCTTTCAAGCCAGTTCTCATAACCGTTCCTCTCAAGTGTGCGGTGAGGGAAGGCGGTTTCCCGTGGCGGCGGGATTCTCGGGAGAACCACACCATGGTGCGGCAGCCCGGTCGGCTGCCGCACCGGCCATTCGTCAGGAACCGGACCGGACCTGGCGGATGGTGTCCCGGTACCACAGCGCGCTGCGCTTGGGCGTGCGCCGCTGGGTCTCATAGTCCACGCGGACGATGCCGAACCTCTTGTCGTAGCCGTAGGACCACTCGAAGTTGTCCATCAGCGACCAGGCGAAGTAGCCGCGGATGTCCGCGCCCTGCTCGCGCGCGGCCGCGACCGCGGCGATGTGCCGGCGGAAGTAGTCGGTGCGCTCGGTGTCCTCGACGAAGCCGTCGGCGTCCGGAACGTCCGCAAAGGCCGATCCGTTCTCGGTGATCACCATCGGCACGCCGGGGTAGTCCCGGCCCAGCCGCACCAGCAGCTCGGTGAAGCGCTCGGGCACGATCTCCCAGCCCATCGCGGTGACCGGCTTGCCCTGCGGGATCTGCCGGTCCACCGGGTTGCCCTGGGCGTCGCGGGTGTTGCCCTGCTCGTCCCGGCCGGAGAAGACGTGGCCGGAGTAGAAGTTGACGCCGAGCACCTCGATCGGGGCAGAGATGATCTCCAGGTCGCCGTCCTGGACCGGCAGCTCGACCCCGCGGTCGGCCAGGTCGGTGACGATGTCGGCCGGGTAACGCCCGCGCAGCAACGGATCCAGGTAGATCCGCGCGCCGAGGCCGTCGGCCCGGCGGGCGGCCTCGCGGTCCTCGATGGAGTCCGAGGCCGGGGTGGCGGTGCCCATGTTCAGGGTGATGCCGAACTTGTGCTCGGGGTTACCAGCCGCACGCATCCGTTGGGTGGCAAGGCCGTGGCCCAGCAGCAGGTGGTGCACCGCGTGGATGGCGTCGGCGAAGTTCTGCCGCCCGGGGGCCTGGCGGCCCTCGTAGTAGCCGAGCATGGCCGAGCACCACGGCTCGTTCAGCGTGGTCCAGTCCCGCACCCGGTCCTGGAGCTTGTCGAAGACCAGCATGGCGTAGTCGGCGAAGCGGTAGGCGGTCTCGCGCACCGGCCAGCCGCCCGCGTCCTCCAGCTCCTGCGGCAGGTCCCAGTGGTACAGCGTGACCCAGGGGTCGACGTCCTTGGCCAGCAGCTCGTCGACCAGCCGGTCGTAGAAGCCGATCCCCTTGGCGTTGACCGGACCGGCGCCTCCTGGCTGAACCCTGGGCCAGGACACCGAGAAGCGGTAGGTGTCCACGCCGAGGGAGCGGATCAGCTCGACGTCCTCGGGCATCCGGTGGTAGTGGTCGCAGGCCACGTCGCCGTGGTCGCCTTCGTGCACCATGCCCGGTGTCCGGCAGTAGGTGTCCCAGATCGAGGCCGTCCGCCCGTCCTCGAAGGCCGCGCCCTCGATCTGGTAGGCCGAGGTCGCCACGCCCCAGCGGAAGGACTGCGGCAGGGTGCGGATCAGCTCCTCCGCCGCGGTGCCTGCCGGGGCCGCCGTCGTGATGTCCACGCTGTCTCCTTCTCCCTCAGGTCGGAACTCGGTCGCCTGCGTGCAGGTGGCACGCCACGGTGCGGCCGGCGTTGCCGGCTGGCGCTCCGAGCACGGGAACCCGTTGCGCGCACGGGTCGAAGGCCCGTGGACAGCGGGGGTGGAACGCACAGCCGCTGGGCAGCGCCCTCGGGTCCGGTGGCGAACCCGGGATGCCGGACAGCTCCCGGCGCGGGCCGCGCAGGGCGGGGAAGGAGTGCAGCAGGCCGTCGCTGTAGGGGTGCAAGGAGTCTCGGTACAACTGTGCCGAGGGGGCCTGCTCGACGATGCGTCCGCCGTACATGACCGCGATCCGGTCGGCGAACTCCACCAGCAACGACAGGTCGTGCGTGATGAACAGGACGGAGAAGTCGAGTCGTTCGCGGAGGTCGACGAGCTGGCGCAGGATCTGCCGCTGGGTGACCACGTCCAGCGCGGTGGTCGGCTCGTCCATGATCACGATCTGCGGGTGCAGCGCCAGCGCCATGCCGATCATGACGCGCTGGCGCATGCCACCGGAGAGCTGGTGCGGGTAGGCGTCCAGGCGGTCGGCCGCGATGCCCACCAGGTCCAGCAGCTCCTTGGCCCGGGCCCGGCGGGAGCGGGCGGTGCTGCCGGGGTCGTGCGCCTTGATCACGTCGGTGAGCTGGGTGGAGACCTTGTGCACCGGGTTGAGCGAGTTCATCGCGCCCTGGAACACCAGCGAGGTCTCCGCCCACCGGAACCTGCGCAGCTCCGGGATGGACAGGCGCAGGACGTCCACCGGTTCGCCGTGGGGGTCGTGGTAGATCACCTGGCCGCCGCGCACCACGCCGGGCGGCGGCAGCAGCCTGGTGAGGCCGTAGGCCAGGGTGGACTTGCCGCTGCCGCTCTCCCCGGCCAGGCCGAGCACCTCGCCGCGGTGCAGGGTCAGGCTGACCTCGCGCACCGCGCGCACCGCGTTGTCACCGAGGCCGTAGTCGACGTTGAGGTCCTTGATCTCCAGCACCGGCCTGCTCACCGCGCACCGTCCTTAATGGACTCCCCGAGGACGGGGGTGAAGCCGACCCGCATCCGCACCACGCGGCCGTCGGCGGTGCGCCTGCGGCGCCCGCCGGAGCTGCGCAGCCGGGGGCTGACGAACTCGTCGATGCCGAAGTTGAGCAACGAGAGCGCCGTGCCCAGCAACGCGATGGCCAGCCCGGCCGGCACGAACCACCACCAGGCGCCCTGGGCCAGGGCCTGCTGGCTCTGCGCCCAGAACAGGATGGTGCCCCAGTTCCACTCCGAGATGCCGGAGATGCCGATGAAGGCCAGGGTGATCTCCGACATCACCGCGAAGATCACCGTGCCGACGAAGTTGGACGCGACCACCGCGCTCAGGTTGGGCATGATCTCGAAGATGATGATCCGCCAGCTGGTCTCACCGGTGGCCCTGGCCGCCTCCACGTAGTCCCTGCGCCGCAACGACAACGTCTGCGCGCGCAGCACCCGCGCGCCCCAGGCCCAGGAGGTGAACCCGATGACCAGCGCCACGGTGAGGTCGCCGCTGCCCGGCAGGGTCGCGGTCACGATGATCACCAACGGCAGCGCGGGCAGCACCAGGAACACGTTGGACAGCACCGAAAGGCTCTCCCCCGCCGCGCCGGAGAGGTAGCCGGAGGTGACGCCGATGAGCACCGCGAGCACCGCGGCCACTCCCCCGGCCAGGAAGCCGACCAGGATCACGCTGCGCGCGCCGACCAGTACCTGGCTGAAGATGTCCTGCCCGATGTGCGTGGTGCCGAACCAGTGCGCGGCCGAGGGCGGTTCCAGCAGCGCTGAGCTGCGCTGGGACGGGTCGTAGGGCGCGATCCACGGCCCGATCACCGCCAGCAGCACGAAGAAACCGATCAGCGCGAGCCCGGTGGCCACCTTGGCGTTGGCGGCGAAGCGGAACCGGCGGCGCCTGCCCACGATCAGCGCGGGCTGTTCGGGGGGCAGGTCCGCGGCGGCCAGCAGGTCGGTGGTGGGCATGGCCATGGCTCAGCCCTCCTTGCGGGTGCGCGGGTCGAGGGCCAGGTAGGCCAGGTCGGCGAGCAGGTTGGCCACCAGCACGGACAGCGTGATCACCAGGAAGATGCCTTGCAGCAGCGGGTAGTCCTTGGCGCCGACGGCCTGGAAGAGCTGGAAGCCGACGCCGGGATAGGAGAAGACGATCTCCACCAGCAGCGTGCCGCCGACGATGAAGCCGAGGGAGAGCGCGAGGCCGGAGACGTTGGGCAGCACCGCGTTGCGCGCGGCGTAGCTGAGCGCGACCCGGCTCTCCGACAGGCCCTTGGCGTGCGCCACGGTGACGTAGTCCTCGGCGGCCACGGTGACCATCATGTTGCGCATGCTGAGGATCCAGCCGCTCATCGAGGAGATGATGATCGTCACCGCGGGCAGGATGCTGTGGTAGAGCGCGCTGCCTGCGAAGTCCAGGTCCCAGCCCGGCACCAGCCCCGCCTCGAACCCGCCGGAGGCCGGGAACCAGCCGTCGATCCCGGCGAACAGGGTGATCGCGATCAGCCCGAGCCAGAAGTAGGGCACCGAGGACAGGAAGGTGGTCACCGGCAGCACCAGGTCCACCCAGGACCCGCGCCGCCACCCGGCCAGCACGCCGAGTCCGGTGCCGACCAGGAAGCTGGCCACGGTGGTGATGCCGACCAGGATCACCGTCCACGGCAGGCTCTGCGCCAGCACGTCGGAGACCGGCGTCGGGAAGAAGGTGAAGGACAGGCCGAGGTCGCCGCGCAGCAGCTGCGCGCAGTAGTCCAGGTACTGCGCCACCAGGCTCTGGTCGCCGTCGAGTCCAAAGAGGACGTACAGGGACTGGATGTTCTCCGCGCTCATCGCGCCCTGCTGCCGGGACAGCAGCGAGGTGACCGGGTCACCGGGGATCAGCCGGGGGATGAAGAAGTTGATGGTCACCGCGGCCCACGCGGTGAACAGGTAGAACGCCAGGCGCTGCAGCACATGCCTCACGTGAGCGGCTCCTCGGCCCGGTCGCCCATTGCGTACAGCCAGCAGGCGGCCCAGTGCCCGTCGGTGTCGCCGATGTCGAAGCGCGGCGGGACCTCACTGGCGCAGCGGGCCATGGCCTGCGGGCAGCGCGGGTGGAACCGGCAGCCCGAGGGCGGGGTGATCAGGCTCGGCGGTTCGCTGCCCGCTTTCGCCAGGGAGTCCACCTTCTCCGGCACGGCGGTCTCGTGCGCGCCGCGGTCGGGGTCGGGCGCGGAGTCGATGAGCAGCCGGGTGTAGGGGTGCGCGGGCCGCTGGGTCACCGTCTCGCTGTCGCCGCCCTCCACGATCCGGCCCGCGTACATCACCAGCGTCTCATCGGCGAAGTAGCGGGCCGAGGCGATGTCGTGGGTGATGTAGAGGATGGCCAGCCGCAGCCGTTCCTTGAGGTCCCGCAACAGGTTCAGCACGCCCAGCCGGATGGAGACGTCCAACATGGACACCGGCTCGTCGGCCAGCAGCGCGTCCGGGTCCGCGCCCAGCGCGCGGGCGATGGCCACCCGCTGGCGCTGGCCGCCGGAGAGCTCGTGCGGGAACTTGTCCAGGTAGCGTTCCGGCGGGGTGAGCGAGACCCTGGTGAGCAGCTCGTGCAGCGCGGTCTCCAGCTCGGCCCGGTTCGCGCCACCGTTGCCGTGGATCTTCAGTGCCCGGCCGAGGTGGTAGCGCACGGTGTGCACCGGGTTCAGCGAGGCGAACGGGTCCTGGAAGATCAGCTGCACTTTTTTGCTGTAGGCGCGGAACTTCCGGCCGCCGCGCACGGTCACCGGCTCGCCGTGCAGCCGGATCGCGCCGCCGGTGCGCGGGTACAGCTGGGCCAGCAGCCTGGCCACGGTGGACTTGCCCGAACCGGACTCCCCCACCAGTGCGGTGACCCGGCCACGCCGCAGGCGCAGCGTGACCTCCTCCACCGCGTGCACGGTCTTCACCGTGCGGGAGAACACTTCCCTGGCCCCCTTGCGGACCGGGAAGTGCTTGGTCAGGTCCTCGGCTTCCAGCACCACCGCCGTAGTGCCGGAAGCCGAGGCAATCGTGCCCTCACTCATACCCGTGAGTCCTCCTGTCCTTCCCAGGCGCCGCTCAGGAGGCGGGTTTGAGGTGGAGCACGACATCCAGTGAGGTGCGCAGGCTCGGCTGAGCCGGCGCGTAGGGGTTGCTGCCATCGGGCCAGCCGACCCAGTTCTTGGTGCTGTACATGCCACCCACGTTGGCCGCGCCGGTGACCGCGACCGGCTGCTGCTCGATCATGATGCGCTGCAGGTCGTGCAGCGCGGTGGTGCGACCGGCGTCGTCGGTGGCGTTGGCGTACTGGCGCAGCGCGGCGGTGGCCTCCTCGTTGCGGAAGCGGCCGTAGTTGCCGATGGTCTGCCCGGTGCCCAGCGGCTTGTACAGCTCGCCGTCCATCATGTACCGGTAGGCCTGGTACGGGGTCGGGCCGTCCTCGGTCCAGTGCAGGACCGCCTCGAAGTTGCCCGCCTCCACCGCCTCGGTCCAGGCGTCCTGGTTGGTCTTGTCCACGGTGGCGGTGATGCCGATGCCGGAGACGTTGTCCTTGATGATCTCCAGCGTGGTCACGTAGTCCGACCAGCCCGAGGGCACCGACATGGTGAGCTTGACCGGCTTGCCCGCCGGGTCGATGAGCGCGCTGCCCTCGTAGCGGAAACCGGCCGCGGTGAGCATCCGCTTGGCCTCTTCCACGTCAGGGGTCAGCGTCTTGCCCTGGTACTCCGGCGCGATGAAGGCCTCACCGCCGGGCGTCGGGATGCCGGTGACGTTGTCGATCTTGGGGTAGAAGTACCCGGCCTCGGCCTGGGTGAAGATGTCCTCGCGGTTGATCACCAGGTTGATCGCCTTGCGCAGCGCCGCGTTGTCGTAGGGCGCCTTCTCGGTGTTGAACCACAGGCCGTGCACGCCAAGGGATGCGGGGAACCACAGCTTGTGGTGCTGCGGGTTCTTGCTGGTGTAGACCGCCTTGTAGTTCGGGATGAACACGAAGGCCCACTCCGAGGCGCCGGAGGCCAGCGCGGTGGTCTGCGCGTTGTTGTCGTTGTAGGAGGTGTAGCGGAGCTCCTTGACCTTCGGCAGCTCCTGCCAGTAGCTCTCCCGCGCGGTGAGCGTGACGGTCTGCTGGGTGAAGGACTTCAGCGTGTACGGGCCGGTGCCGACCGGGTTCTTGTTCAGCTCCTGGGCCGGATCCTTGACCTGCTCCCAGATGTGCTTGGGCACCACCGCGGCTTCCAGGATCATCAGCTGGTTGGTGAACTGGGACCTGGGGAAGGTCACCGTCACCGTGTTGCCGCTGGGGGTGATCTCGCCGTAGGGGATGGCGTGCAGGTTGAACGCCGGGTGCTTCTTCAGCAGGCCCAGGCTGAAGGCGACGTCCTGCGTGGTCATCGGCTTGCCGTCGGAGAACTTCACGTTGTCGCGCACGGTGATGGTGAGCTTGGTGTAGTTGTCCGCCCAGTCCCACTTGCTGGCCAGCCAGGCCTTGCCGGGGTCGGTGGGGCGGGCCTTGTTCCGCATGACCAGCGGCTCGTAGATCATCCACCGGTAGCCGAGCGAGCCGGCGGCCGAGGTCTCCAGGAACGGGTTGTGGTTCTCCGGCTGCGGCCCGTTGGGCGCGCCGATGTTGAGCACCGCGCCCGGGTTGCCCCCGGC
Source organism: Crossiella sp. NPDC003009 (assembly GCF_053591555.1). Taxonomy (NCBI): domain Bacteria; kingdom Bacillati; phylum Actinomycetota; class Actinomycetes; order Pseudonocardiales; family Pseudonocardiaceae; genus Crossiella; species Crossiella sp. NPDC003009. The sequence goes on from NZ_JBSFUA010000059.1 coordinate 32,091, forward strand.
GCTGCCGTTCCCGCTGCCGCAGGCGGCCAGGACCGCGGCAAGGATTCCCGCGAGGGTCAAGGCCGCGATGCGCTTGACTCGCATGGATCCTCCTTCGACGTCGATGGCGGCTCACTGTGTGCCGAGGGAGCCTTGGAAGCGCTCTCTCGGTCAGCTTGTGCGAGGCAGTCAACCGGCCGCACCCGGCCGCGTCAATAACGAGAACATAACGTATCCCGACTAAATTTAAGCCGCGAAGTAAGCACGACGGCGTGGCTGGGCGCGGAAGATCCCCGTTTGGCCCACACTGATGCCGAGGTTGTTCACATACTTGTTTCAAGGGGGGAGGAAACCACCATGACGGCACGACGGTCCACGGTGCGGGACCTGCGCCGCAGCAACCGGTCCATGCTGCTGTCCAAGCTGTTCTTCGACGGTCCGCTCAGCCGCCAGGAGCTCAGCCAGCAGACCGGTCTGAGCGCGGCCACGGTCAGCAACGTCACCGGGGAGCTGGCCGAGGAGCGGCTCATCGTCGAGGCGGGCCTGGTCGAGTCCGACGGCGGACGGCCCAGAGTGCTGCTCCGGGTGGACCCGGAGTACGCCCACGTGGTCGGCATCGACGTCGGCGAGACCGGCGTGAAGGTCGAGCTCTTCGACCTGGGCATGACTCGCCTGGCCGCGGTGGACCACCCACTGCCCAGCTCCCGCCCCCGCCCGGCCGCGGTGGTCACCCAGGTGGCCTCGGGCCTGCGCGAGGTGATGGCCACCGCCGGGGTGAGCGCGGGCACGGTGCTCGGCGTGGGCATCGGCGTGCCCGGCACGGTGGAACAGGGCAGCACCGTCCGGGTACACGCCCAGACCATCGGCTGGGACGGCGTAGAGCTGGAAACCCTGTTGCGCGCCAAGGGAGTAGAGCTCCCCCTGTTCATCGACAACGGGGCCAAGACCCAGGGCCAGGCCGAGCTGTGGTTCGGCGCCGGCCGAGGCGCCCGCCACGCGGTCGTCGCCCTGCTCGGCTCCGGCGTAGGCGCCGCGGTGATCACCGACGGAGCCACCTACCGAGGCTCCACCAGCAGCGCCGGCGAGTGGGGCCACACCACCATCGTCTACAACGGCCAGGAATGCCGTTGCGGCGCAAGGGGTTGCCTAGAGGCCTACGTCGGCGCGGAAGCCATCCTGGAGCGTTACCGAAAGGCCCGCGGCGGCCGAGCCGTCCCCGGCACCGACGAACAAAGCAGCCTGGCCGCCCTACTGGCCGCAGCCGAACGCTCCCGCACCGCCGCCAAGGTCCTGGACGAGACCGCGGGCTACCTGGGCGCAGGCATCGCCAACCTGGTCAACCTGTTCAACCCCGAACGCATAGTCCTGGGCGGCTGGGCAGGCCTATCCCTGGGCTCTGTGTTGCTACCCGCGATCCGCGAGGCCACCGCCGCCCACGCGCTACGCCACCCCTACGGCCAGACCACGATCGAGGTGGGCCAACTCGGCCCGGACGCGGTCGCGGTCGGCGCGGCCACCCTGCCGGTGGCCTCCCTGCTGGAGCAGGGCTGCGACCCCAGGGAGACCGCGGGCGACGACGCGGCCTGAGGCTCGCCGGAGGGCCGCCGCCACGGCCCACCAGCGGGTCTGTCCCGGAGCGGCTCAGTTCAGTATCGGAAGCGGCTTCGGCCCGTGCGCCAGCAAGTGCGCGCCTATGGGCTCGATCCCCTCCCCTATCAGGGTGGTCTCGATGCGGGAAACCCCAGCCACTTCCTCAACATCGACACTGAGCAGCGAAGCCTTGTTGGCCACGTACAGGACGAACCCGTCAACCATCCATTCCACTGCCGAGGGAATCAGCTCGAACTGAACGACCTCCGGGGAGGCCGCGATCCAGGCCACATCCGGCCCGTCCAGGATCGAAGCGACAAGCCGTTCTCCGCGCAGCGCCGACAGATCGCACGATCGCAGAACCTCGCCGAGTCTCTCCTTGACGGTCCAACGCTGGATGACCCGCCCAGGAGACGAACCGAGGCTACTGACTTCCTTGGACAACCGATCCGACTCCGCGAAGTCGCACCATTCACCTCGCAGTTGGCGTCCGTGAGCACTGAACGTGGCAACGAGCGCTTCCCTGGCTTTTCTCACCTTCCAGTTCCACCGCGCGAGCTGGGCTCGCCTTGCCACGTCACTCACAGGCAGCCGAACAGTCCGTCAGCCAAGCTTCTGCGTGTCTGACCCGCCAAGATTGAGAACGCTCGCCGCTCATCGACTTCTTCCCGTTTACAACTGGATCCCGAGGCCGCCACAACCCAGCCAAGTAATGCCGACCGTCGCAACTTGATGCCACTACACCCACCCCGCCAATCTCGCCCCTTCAAGCACCTGGCAATGATTGTGGTCGCGCCATTCGGCTAGCGAGTCGAGTGAGCCACACACAACTGGATCTTCGACGCAAAGTCCAAGTCATCGACCAGCACCATGACTCTTATTCGACCAACCCTGCAACGAAGCGCCATCTGCACACTTTCGTTCGGGTCATGAACGACAAGCTGACCGGTGTCTAACACTAGCTCCTCGTCAAACATCTGAACAGGCAAAGGACTTGTCGGCTCTTCCCGCCAAATCTCGCAGTCTATCCAGCCTTCCGATCCGTGCAGAACCGCGAAGATGATCGAGCTTCCCGCCTTGTACCAGTTCGCTTCCGCTGGATCCCAGCCCGACACGTCGCCCTCACTGCTCTTGTCTCGAACAATGAGGCAACCATGCCCCGCCTGAGCATTGAATGACATTTCAGGCCTGGCCATCACAACCGGTCCCCCCTGCCGCAGCTAATCCTGCCGCCCCCAGCCCACAGCGCGAAGGCCGCCCAGTCTTCCGCGCTGTGCATGAACACGGCATACGCACTCCGTCCGTCAGCGAGTCCCACAACGTCGTCCGTCAACTGACTGGGCCGAGGCTTGGCCAGCGCCCGAGAGCAGACAACGTCCAGCCCTGGCAAAGAGGCCGTGCACACAACACCCGGATCAGCGGCCTTTGAACCCACGCAACCCTCCTAGAGCCAGATCCATGGGGCAGCGCTCGAGGCCGAACCACAAACCAGCTCACCCTCAACAAGCACACGTGATCCCAAGATGACCAAACGTGGCTACGCCCCCAGACGCGCGGCCAAGACCGCGACGCGACTATGGCAGGTCTCCTGAGCACCGGCGATAGGCCGAACGGTGTCAATCGCCCTGAGTCACCAAGGACGCACAGGCCTGTGCCGGGCACCCGTCGTGAGGCGGGTGCACCGACTGCCGCTCACCTGGCAGCCTGGCCGGGACCCGTTGCCGAGGAAGGGATCCGCCGTGCTGCGTGCCGTCGTGCTGACCGTGACGCTCACCGCGGGGCTGGCCGCGCCCGCCGGTGCCGCCCCCGCCCACTGCCCGTCCGCCGTCCAGGGCACCGGTCCCTCGATCCATCCCGAGGGCGTGGCCTATGACGCGGTGCGCGGGCGGTTCCTGATCGGCTCGGTCACCCATGGCACCGTTTCGGTGGTCGGTCCTGACCATCGGGCGGTGACCCTGGTGGACGACCAGCGCCTGGTCACCACCATGGGGCTGGCCGTGGACCAGCGACGCGGCCGGGTGCTGGTCACCAACGCCGACCTCGGTCGTGGTGATCGGACCAGTCCGGAGACCAGGAACCAGTTGGCGGGGCTGGGAATCTACGACCTGCGCACCGGACGCGCGCTGCACTACCTCGACCTGGGGGCGCTCATCCCCGACACGCAGAACTTCGCCAATGACGTCGCGCTTGGACCGGATGGCACTGCCTACGTCACCGACTCCCTGGCCGGGGCGGTGTACCGGGTCACCGCGGACGGGCGGGCGGATGTGCTGGTGCGGGATCCGCGGCTGGCGGGGGCGGTGGGCAGCGGGTGGGGGCTCAACGGGATCGTCCACACCCCGCACGGCTTGGTCGGAGCGCTGTCGGCCAAGGGTGCGCTGGTGCGGATTCCGTTGCGGGAGCCGGAGAAGTTCGAACTGGTGAGCGTGGACGCGCCGATCGGGAAGCCGGATGGGTTGCTGGTGCGGCCGGGGAACCGACTGCTGGCGGTGGACAACACCGCGGCGAACCGGGTGGTGGAGCTGCGGTCCGCTGACGGCTGGCGGAGCGCGGTGGTGACCGCGTCCACGCCGTGGGCGGACAAGGCCCCGACCACGCTGGCCGCTACGCACTGTGGGCCGTACGTGCTGGCCGGGCGGCTGGACGTGCTGCTCGGGGGTGGGCGCAGCGACGAGTTCGTGCTGCGCCGGCTGGGCTAGGCCGGGATGGCCGCTACCCTGGCTCCGGATGAGCGAACCTGCACACGGGATGCTGCACCACGTCGAGCTGTGGGTGCCGGACCTCCGGCGCGCCGTCGGCTCGTTCGGCTGGCTGCTGGAAGCCTTGGGGTACCGGGAGTTCCAGCGCTGGGACGGCGGTCGTAGCTGGCGGCTCGGGTCTACGTACGTGGTGCTCGAGCAGTCCCCCGCGCTGACCGCCGACCGGCACGATCGCTGCCGTCCCGGGCTGAACCACCTGGCCTTCCACGTCGAGGACGCCGCCGCCGTGGACCGGCTCACCGCCGAGGCCGGGCGGCACGGCTGGACCTTGCTCTTCCCCGAGCGGCATCCGCACGCCGGTGGGGCGCGGACCTACGCCGCCTACTGGGAGAACGAGGACGGCTTCGAGGTCGAGCTCGTCGCGCCCGGACCACCCGAGCCCCAGCCCCCGGAGCGCGCCGTGTGAGGATGGCGGCATGGGGCGGAGCAGGGGGATGCGGTTCGCGGCGGTGGTGGTGCTGGTCGCCGGGCTGTCGGTGGGGATGGCCGGGGACGGGTCGGGGGTGGCTTCGGACCGGGCGAGCGGGTTCGGCGACCGGGTGCTGGCTCGGGCGGAGAGCTGGTACCGGCAGAACCTGCACTACTCGCAGGAACGTTGCTACCACACGGGATCCGGGTACCGCGCGATCGACTGGAGCGGGCCGCTGGGTGGGTGCCGGCAGCCGTTCCACCGCACCGACTGCTCCGGTTTTGTGTCCATGACCTGGGGGCTGGAGTTCAGCTACGCCACCCCTCGGCCCGGCGACAGCCCGGACCTGGCCGACGTGGCCCACCCGATCCAGCTCCCGCAGTTGCGCGCCGGGGACATCCTGGTCGCCGACGGCAAGCACGTGCGGCTGTTCGAGCGCTGGCTGGACTACGCCGCAGGCCGCTACCGGGCCTACGACTTCGGGGCCACGCCGGTGAAGCACCAGGACTACGTGTGGCGGGCGGCGGGCGAGCACGACTACCGGCCGATGCGCGACAACCGGCATCCCTAGGGCCCGGACACCAGGGCCTTCACTCGTTCAGCCCAGTCCGGGTGCCGGTCGGCAGCGGAATCGTCCCGGCTTCTGGGACGGAAACCGCGCCCCTGCCCGGTGCGGGCGATCACGGTTAGCGTCGCCTGCCATGACCGACTCCCGGCCCGCCCGCCGGCTGAGCGAGGACTGGCTGGCCGTCCTCGTCGGCCTGGCGCTGCTCGTCCTCGCCCTCGCCGGTGTCCTCCCGCCGGGGCTGGTGCCGTGATGGCCACCGCGACCACTCCCCTGCGCTCCCCCGCGCTCGCCTGGGCCGGGCTCGGCGTGCTCGTGGTGCTCGCGCTCGGCGCGCTGGCCCGCTACCTCTCCGCCGCGGTGCCCGAGCTGACCAGGGGCACCGCGCTGGCCGGGATCGGGGCCTCGGTGGAGTTCCCGGTGTACGCGATCCTGTTGGGGTTGCTGGGCAACGTGGTGCTCGCCGGGACCGGGTTGCGGGACCGGCTGGCCGGGGGCTTCCGGACCGAGTTCTTCATCAAGACCGGGCTGGTGCTGCTCGGCGCCTCGATCAACCTGGCGGTGATCGTGCGCGCGGCCGGACCGGCGATCGTGCAGTCGCTGCTGCTGATCACCATCGTCTTCGGCTTCAGCTGGTGGCTGGGCGGGCGGCTCGGGCTGGAGGACAAGCTGCGCGCGCTGCTGTCCTGCGCGGTGGCCATCTGCGGGGTCAGCGCGGCCATCGCGGCCGCGGGTGCGGTGCAGGCCAAGAAAGAACAGCTCGCCTACAGCGCCAGCCTGGTGATCGTCTTCGCGCTGCCGTCGATCTTCGTGCTGCCCTGGGCCGCGGCCGCGCTCGGCCTGCCGGATGAAGTAGCGGGGGCGTGGATCGGCGGCAACATCGACACCACCGCGGCGGTGACCGCGGCGGGCACGCTCACCGGGGAGAAGGCGCTGGAGATCGCCACCATCGTCAAGGTCACCCAGAACGCGCTGCTCGGTGTGGTCGCGGTGGCGCTGACCGCCTACTTCGCGCTCAAGGTCGAGCGCACCGGCGCCACCGACCGCTCGGTGGCGCGCGGGCTGTGGCAGCGGTTCCCGAAGTTCGTGCTCGGCTTTCTGGCCGCCTCGGTGCTCACCACCGTCTACATCGGACTGGTGCCCGCGGCGGAGAGCAAGGCGGCGCTGGGGGTGGCCAACGACCTGCGGACCTGGTTCCTGATCCTGGCCTTCGTCAGCATCGGCCTGGAGTTCCGGGCCGGGGCGCTGCGGGCGGCCGGGTGGCGACCGGTGGGAGTTTTCGGTGCGGCGACGCTGGTCAACATCGTCGCCGCCCTCGGCCTCGCGCTGCTGCTGTTCGGCTAGGCGAACAACCGCTGCACGAACGTGATCACCGACTCCGCGGCGCTGCGGAGCATGCCCAGGATGCCGTGCACACCGCCGGCGGCACCCGTTGGGTCGTTCATGATCAGGTAGATCACCAGAACGACCGCCAACACCACGATCAGCTTCTTCGCATTCACCGGCTCGAGTCCATCCTCATCACTGCCCGTCTACCCAGGACGCGCAACAGCCTCCCATCGAGGGACCGCGAACGTCGAACCGACACCCCGTTGGCTTGCACACACCTGTCTGGGCCGAGTCTAAATTGAAACCGGCTCCCAGCGGGTGAAATTCAAGTTCCCGGATGTCCGACTCTGCTCGATGATCATCCATCCGACCATCGGACAACCCGCCTGCCTGCGAAAACAGGCGTACATAGGTAACCGCTTGCACGATAAAGCAGTCCCTTTCTCCCCTTGGTTTCATTCCGCCGATGCAACAACTCGACCGGACGCACAACGTCTGCCACAAAGACCGGATGCTCTCACCCGTTCCGGTGAACCACCAGGTGGCGGCCGGTCCCCGGCCGACGCGCCAGTGGTTCTGGCTCAGCTGCGGTGTCTTCGGTGTGCTCGGCTTCGGCAGCGCGCTGCTCGGCCCCACCCTCGGCGACCTGGCGCAGACGCTGGCCATCACCCTGCCGATGGCGGGCTCGATCCGCTCCGGCCGCCAGCTCGGCCAGTTCCTCGCCTCGGTCAGCTGCGCCTGGCTCGGCGCCCGGCTGTCCACCGCGCTGCTCGGCCTCGCCGGTTTCCTCTGCTACTCAGCGGGCCTGCTGCTGTTGCTGCTGCCGGCCGGGCTGCCAGTGGCGGTGCTGGCCTCGGTGCTGTGGGGCCTCGGCCAGGGCGGGCTGCACGTGGTGTGCAACGCCGAGGTGGTGGCCAGGATGGGTGACGAGGCGCCGCGGCACGTGGCCGCGCTGCACTTCTGGTACAGCCTCGGCTCCATCGCCGGGCCGCTGCTGGTCTACCTCTGCCGCCTCACCGGGCACTGGGGCGCGGCCTACGCGCTGGCCGCGGGCACCATGGCCGTGCTGGGCAGCCGCCTGTTCGTCTACCAGGCCGCGCCCGTTTCCGGACTCACCCGGGCAGCGGCTCCCCGGCTGCCGATCGGGCTCGGCGTGCTGGCCGCGCCGATGGTGGCGGTGTCCGCGGTCAACATGATGAACGCCGGGCTGGCCGACTGGTCCTACCAGAACGCGGTGCTCGTCGCGGGCGCCGGCCCTGGTGCCGCCACCGCGGTGACCTCGGCGTTCTGGATCAGCGTCGCGGTGGGCAGGCTGGCCTCGGTGCGCCTGGTCGACTGGCTGGGCACCGCGCCGCTGCTGATCGGCGCCGCCGTGATGGCCACCGCGGGCACCGGCGGCATCGTGCTCTACGGGCCGGACGTGCCCGGTCTGACCGTGGCCACCGCGGTCGCCGGGCTCGGCATCGCCCCGCTGTACCCGCTGGTCACCGCGTTGGGCGCGGCCGCGACCGACTCGCCGACCACCGCGGCCGGCGCGCTGTCGGCCGCCGCGGCGGCCTCGGCGGCGGTGGGCCCGATGGTGCAGGGCTTCCTGGGCGGCGGGCACGACGGCGGGATGATCCTGGTCGCGGCGCTCGCGCTGCCGCTGGTGCTCGGCGTGGTGTGCACGGTCGGTCAGGACCAGCGCCGGAAAGCCACCCGGCCGAGTGACTCCTGACCGGCTGCGGACCGCGATCCGGGCGCGTGGATCACACCAAACGGACATCCCGGCCGACCGGGTAGATCGATTACCTGGGAAAACCCCTGGTAGCCCGGCGGTGAAACGGACACCGAACGGGCATTGACCGGCTGGGTTGTGGTGCTGGCCACACCGTTTCGGCGGTGTTAAACCTATGCGCAGCCCGAACGGGCACGGTTGAGCCCAGGTTCGAAGCCCGAACGGACAAGGAGGTCTGGATGCAGGCGGAAGACCGCAAGCGGCGCATCCTGGCCAGGGCGCGAGCCGACGGCAAGGTCGACGTGATGGCCATGGCGGTGGAGTTCGGGGTCGCGCCGGAGACGGTGCGCCGCGACCTCAAGACCCTCGGCGAGCACGGGCTGCTGCGCCGCACGCACGGCGGCGCGCTGCCGGTGGAGAGCGCCGGGTTCGAGACCGGGCTGGCCTTCCGGGCCGCGTCCATGGTCCCGGAGAAGCAGCGCATCGCCAGGGCCGCGGCCGACCGGCTGGACGAGGCCGAGACGGTGTTCATCGACGAGGGCTTCACCCCGCACCTCATCGCCGAGAACCTGCCGAACGGCCGGCCGCTGACCGTGGTCACCGCCTCGCTGCCCACCGCGGCGGCGATGTCGGAGCAGCCCAGCTTCACCGTGCTGCTGCTCGGCGGGCGGGTCCGCGGCCGCACCAAGGCCACCGTGGACCACTGGGCGATCCGGATGCTCAGCGAGCTGGTCATCGACCTGGCCTACATCGGCGCGAACGGCATCTCCCGCGAACACGGCCTCACCACCCCGGATCCGGTGGTCAGCGCGGTCAAGGCGCAGGCCATCCAGTCCTCCCGGCGGAAGGTCTTCGTCGGGGTGCACACCAAGTTCGGCGTGGCCAGCTTCAGCCGCTTCGCCACGGTCTCGGACTTCGAGGCGATCATCACCGACACCACCCTCTCCCCCACCGAGGCCCACCGCTACGCCCTGCTGGGCCCCAAGGTCATCCGGGTCTGACCCGCACAACTCCAGTTCCCCCAACAGGTTCGCCCCCGCGGCGGCCCCTGCCGTGCTGCCCGCACTCAGGGAAGGAAGGACGATGACGTCACCCACCCCCCGGCGACTCGCCGCTCTCGCGCTCGCCTCGGCTTTGCTAGCCGCCGGCTGTGCGGGCGCGGGCGGCATCGGCGACCCTGACGACCCGAACTCGATCAACGTGCTGATGGTGAACAACCCGCAGATGCTGGACATCCAGCGGCTGACCGCCGAGCACTTCAGCAAGCGCACCGGCGTGAAGGTGAACTTCACCGTGCTGCCGGAGAACGACGTCCGGGACAAGATCAGCCAGGACTTCACCAGCCAGGCCGGGCAGTACGACATCGCCACCCTGTCCAACTACGAGGTGCCGATCTACGCCAAGAACAAGTGGCTGGCGCCCCTCGACGGCTTCATCGCCGCCGATCCCGGCTTCGACCAGCAGGACGTGCTGGAGCCGATCCGGCAGTCGCTGACCGCGGCCGACGGCAAGGTCTACGCCCAGCCCTTCTACGGCGAGTCCTCCTTCCTGATGTACCGCAAGGACATCCTGGCCGCGAAGAACCTCACCATGCCGGCACGGCCGACCTGGCAGCAGGTCGCCGAGATCGCGTCCAAAGTGGACGGCGCGGAGCCCGGCATGAAGGGCATCTGCCTGCGCGGCCAGCCCGGCTGGGGCCAGCTGATGGCGCCGCTGACCACCGTGGTGAACACCTTCGGCGGCACCTGGTTCACCCAGGACTGGCAGGCCAAGCTGGACGCGCCGGAGTTCACCGAGGCCACCAAGTTCTACGTGGACCTGGTCCGAAACCACGGTGAAGCCGGTGCCCCGCAAGCGGGTTTCGCCGAGTGCCTGAACAACATGACCCAGGGCAAGGTCGCCATGTGGTACGACGCCACCTCCGCGGCCGGCCTGCTGGAAGCGCAGGACTCCCCGGTGCGCGGCAAGCTCGGCTTCGCCCAGGCGCCGGTGGTCAAGACCAAGAGCTCCGGCTGGCTCTACACCTGGGCCTTCGCCGTGCAGCAGGCATCGAAGAAGCAGCAGGCGGCCTGGAAGTTCCTGTCCTGGGCCAGCGGCAAGGACTACGAGACCGTGGCCGGGCAGCAGCTGGGCTGGTCCAAGGTCCCCGACGGCAAGCGCGCCTCGACCTACCAGCGACCGGAGTACCTGAAGCTGGGCGGCTCCTACGCCGGCGCCACCCGCGAGGCCATCGCCACCGCCGACCCGCGCAACCCCGGGGTGCAGCCGCGTCCGGCCTACGGCATCCAGTTCGTCGGCATCCCGGAGTTCACCAACCTGGGCACCCAGGTCTCCCAGGAGATCAGCTCCGCCATCGCCGGGCGCGAGTCCGTGGACGAGGCGTTGCGGGCCGCGCAAGGCCTGGCGGACAAGGTCGCCAAGAAGTACCGGAACTGAGAGGAGGAACGATGACCACCCTCGACACCCGCCCCGCGCCGGTCACCGGTCCGCCGGCGCAGCCGCGCAGCGCGTCCAAGGCGGCCCGCTGGGCCCGGCGCGCGCCGCTGCTGCCCGCACTGATCTTCACCATCGCGGTCACCCAGCTGCCGTTCGTGGCCACCCTGGTGATCTCCTTCCTCCAGTGGAACTCCCTGGCCCCGGAGAACCGCGGTTTCGCGTGGCTGGACAACTACCTCGCCGTGGTCACCGACCCGAACCTGCGGTCCTCGGTGCTCACCACGATCCTGCTCACCGCCAGCGTGGTGCTGGTCAGCCTGATCCTCGGCCTGGGCCTGGCCCTGTTGCTGGACAACAAGTTCCGCGGCCGGGGCCTGGTGCGCACGATGCTGATCGCGCCGTTCCTGGTGGTGCCGGTGGCCGCGGCGCTGCTGTGGAAGCACGCGCTCTACAACCCCGAGTACGGCCTGTTCAACGGCCTGCTGGGCACCGAGGTGGACTGGATCAGCGAGATGCCGCTGGTCGCGGTGGTCGCCTCGCTGGTGTGGCAGTGGACGCCGTTCATGATGCTGATCCTGTTGGCGGGCCTGCAGTCCCGGCCGCTGGACGCGGTGGAGGCCGCCTCCATCGACGGCGCCAGCGGCTTCCAGGTCTTCCGCTACCTGACCCTGCCGCACCTGCGCCAGTACCTGGAGCTGGGCGCGCTGCTGGGCTCGATCTACATCGTGCAGAACTTCGACGCGGTGTTCACCATCACCTCCGGCGGCCTGGACACCGCCAACCTGCCCTACACCATCTACCAGACCTTCTACCAGGCGCACGACTACGGCCAGGCCTCCGCCGCCGGGGTGGTCGTGGTGATCGGCTCGATCATCATCGCCACCTTCGCGCTGCGCGCGGTGTCCTCCCTGCTGAAAGACGAGGTGACCCGATGACCCGCCGCACGTGGCGCCCATGGGGCGCGCTGGCCTGGTTCGCCGGCATCCTGTTCTTCCTGCCGGTGGCCTGGATGGTGCTCACCTCGCTGCACAGCGAGTCCGACGCGGCCACCAACCCGCCGTCCATCCTGGCCCCGCTCACCCTGGACGGCTACGCGGAGTTCTTCGGCGCCGACGGCGGGGCCAGCCCGTGGCCGCCGCTGCTCAACTCGGTCAGCGCCAGCGTCGGATCGACGATCCTCGTTCTCCTGCTTGCCGTTCCGGCGGCGTACGCGCTCTCGATCAGGCCGGTGCAGAAGTGGAGCGATGTGCTCTTCTTCTTCCTCTCCACCAAGATGCTGCCGGTGGTCGCCGGGTTGCTGCCGATCTACCTGATCGCCCAGTACTCCGGGCTGCTGGACAACATCTCCTTCCTGGTGGTGCTCTACACCTCGATGAACCTGCCGATCGCGGTGTGGCTGATGCGCTCCTTCCTGGCCGAGATCCCCAAGGAGATGCTGGAGGCCGCCGCGCTGGACGGCGCGGGCCTGGTCACCACGCTGCGCCGGGTGGTCGCGCCGGTGGCCATGCCCGGCATCGCGGCCACCGCGTTGATCTGCTTCATCTTCAGCTGGAACGAGCTGTTGTTCGCCCGGGTGCTGACCGGGGTCGTCGCGGGCACCGCGCCGGTCTTCCTCACCGGGTTCGTCACCAGCCAGGGCCTGTTCCTGGCCAAGATGTGCGCCGCGGCCACCGTGGTGTCACTGCCGGTGCTGGTCGCCGGTTTCGCCGCCCAGGACAAGCTGGTCCAGGGCCTGTCGTTGGGAGCTGTGAAGTAATGAAGGCCGCCGTCATCAGCGGAGTCGGTCAGGTCGAGGTCACCACGGTGCCCGATCCCGCGCCGGGTCCCCGCGAGGTCGTCGTCGAGGTGGCCGCCTGTGGCCTGTGCGGCACGGATCTCCATATCCTGCAAGGGGAGTTCGCCCCGACGCTGCCGGTGGTGCCCGGCCACGAGTTCGCCGGGGTCGTGGTGGAGACCGGCAAGGAGGTCACCGAGGTCCGCGCCGGGGACCGGGTCGCGGTGGACCCCTCGCTGTACTGCCACGAATGCCGCTACTGCCGGGTGGGCCGCAACAACCTGTGCGAGCGCTGGAACGCCATCGGGGTCAGCAAGCCCGGTGGCGCGGCCCAGTTCGCGGTGGCGCCGGTGGCCAACTGCGTCACGCTGCCCGAGCACATCCGCACCGAGGACGCCGCGCTGATCGAGCCGCTGTCCTGCGCGGTGCGCGGCTACGACATCCTCAACGCGCAGCTGGCCAGCCGAGTGCTGATCTACGGCTCGGGCACCATGGGCCTGATGATGCTGGAGCTGGGCAAGCGCACCGGCGCGGCCAGCATCGAGGTGGTCGACCTGAACCCGGACCGGCTGGCCACCGCCCAGCGCATCGGCGTCACCGGCACCGCCACCAACGCCGACGAGCTGGACCGGCCGGAGGGCTGGGACGTGGTCATCGACTGCACCGGCAACGAGAAGGCCATCCAGGACGGGCTGGGCCGGGTGGCCAAGGGCGGCACCTTCCTGCAGTTCGGCGTCTCCGACTACTCGGCGCGCGCGGTGATCGAGCCGTACAAGATCTACAACCAGGAGATCACCATCACCGGCTCGATGGCGGTGCTGCACTCCTTCGAGCGGGCCGCGGACCTCTTCGCCGCCGGCGTGCTGGACCCGGAGATCTTCATCAGCCACCGCCTGCCCCTGGACGACTACGCCGCCGCGCTGGAGTCCTTCCGCCGCGGCGAGGGCCGCAAGATCCAGGTCCTGCCCGGTAGCTGACCGCGCCGTGATGGGCTACACCGGCGTCTACTCCAGCTTCCTCAAGCACGCCGACCAGGTGGCCAGCCGCTACCAGGTCTCCGGCGCGCAGATCCTCCTCCG
>NZ_JBSFUA010000060.1:0-44747 GCF_053591555.1 Crossiella sp. NPDC003009
CGACCAGCACGCGGGCGGTGCCGCGGCCGTCGGGGTCGCCGGGGCCGGGGACCTCGGTGGCGCCGGTGAGCCAGGCCGAGCGGTAGGCGCCGCCGCCGAGCAGGTTGCCCAGGTCCAGATCGATGCCGATGCCAATGCCGATCCCGAGGTTCGGCCCGTGGTCGCGGTCCTGGGGTGCGGCGGCGGCGCCGGGTGCGGCGGCCAGCAGTGCCAGGCAGGCGGCCACCGCCGGAAGGGTGAGGGTGCGGATGGACAGACGCATCGGAACGACCTCCAGAATTGTGGAAAAGCTCCTTGCGACTGAGCGTTCGCGGCTCGAGCCACCTCGGTTCATGACCCGATGGGATGACGGAGCGACAGCCCCGGGACCGCGGGCGCGGCGAGGAGCGCTCGTCCAGCCCGCGACCGCGGCGTCGAACGCCTCGCTGCCCCGCAACGCGACGTCCGCCACGCCGGTCCCCCGCCGCAGTCCCAGCGCCGAGCGCAGCAGCTCCACCCGGACCGGGGGCCGACTCGTCGACGCGGCCACGCACGAGTCCGGAAAGCCGCCCAGGGACTGCTGCCTTCGTACGCTGGGGGCCCGGACCAGGTCTGGGGAACGCTGGTCCGGGCCCAGGGAAAATGGCCTAACGGACGCGACCTAGGTGCGCCAGGTTGAGCCCAGCTCCACCCCCATCGAGATCCTGGGTGTGCCCAGCCCCTGGGAGATGCCCACGGCGGTGGTGCCGGGGCCCTCGCCGAACGGGGCCGAGATGCCGCCCTCCACGCCGATCGGGCCCACCGAGCCGAGGCTGGCGTCGGCGGCGGCCGACACCTGGAAGCCCTCGCCGATCTTGCCGGGGGTGGTCTTGCGGACATCGGCCTTGCTCGCCCCGATCCCCACCCCCGCCGAGAACTTCCATCCCGAGCTCTTGCCGGTGCCCTCCGAGTCGATCAGGTCACAGGTCTCGTAGTTGACGCTGAACAGGACCAAGGCGACGGTGTAGGACTCGCACACCGACGAGGTGTAGGTCATGTTCCGCCGGCGCTGCGCCTCTTCCTCGGCCCGTCGCTTGGCTTCCTCCGCCAGGCGTTCCCTGGCCTGTTCCTTGTCCGACTTCCACGGCGCGCACGGCGTGCCGAACTTCAGCAGCATCGTGCCGCACATCGGCATCGGGCCCGGTTCGCACGCCAGGGGCACCCGAACGCTCGGCCCGCAGCGGGGCGGCTTCGGCGGCGGGGGCCGCTTGCGCTGGTCCTGCCAGTAGCGCTGGTTGTGGTCGTGGCGCTCGTCGTAGCAGGGCTCTGACGGGTGGTCACCGGCCACCGGGCACATCCGGGCCATCGTGCCGGTGGCGTCGGTGAGCGTGGCCGGGTTGTTGTTGGCGTAGGCGAATCCGTTGAGGGTCTGCGGGTCCTTGGGCGCCACCAGCGGGTCCACCGACAGGAACCGGCCGGTGCCGGGGTCGTAGTCGCGGGCGCCGAGGCGGGTCAGGCCGGTGCTCTCGTCCGTGGTGCCGCCGACGAAGCCGCGGTTGCCGGGCAGGTCGGACCGCTGCCTCGGCGCGCCGAAGCCGTCCAGCCGCCTGCGGGTGTCCTGGTGGGTGGTGGCGTCCAGGGTGACCGTCGGGGTGCCCTGCAGGTCGGCGAACTGGTAGGAGAGCCTGCCGTTCTCCCGCACCGCGATGGTCTGCTCCTTGCCGTCGCTGTAGTAGCGGGTGCCGCGGAGGGTCTTGCTCGCGGCGTCGTAGCGCAGTTCGCCGTGCGGCAGGTGCAGGGTGCGGCCACCGGGGTCCCTGGTGAGCAGGCGGTCGCCGCCGGCGGTGTAGACGTGGCTGGTGGTGCGGTCGCCCTCCTTGACCTCGGTCAGCCGGTCCTCGTGGTCCCAGGTCAGCTCCTGCGCTCCGCCGTGCGTGCCGGGCCGGGCCAGGGTGCCGCCGGTCGGCGTGTAGGCGTACTCCTCGATCTTGCGCGCACCGGCCGGGCCGGTGGTGGTCACCGAACGCACCGCGTGCGGCTGCGCCGAGCCAGGGGCCGGGTAGTCGAAGGTGCGCACCACGTCGGTGCCCGGCGCGGCGCCGTGCCTGGTCTCGGTGCGCCGGTTGCCGCTGGGGTCGTAGGTGAAGGACACCCGGTACGGCGCGGGCCCGCCGAGCGCGCCGGAGGGCGCGGCACCGCAGTCACTTGCCGGTGTCCAGGCCTGGGTGGTGCGGCGCAGGTGGTCGTGCGCGAAGCACTGGGTGTCGGTGCCGTCGGCGTCGGTGGTGGTGATCTTCTTGGTGTTGCCGGCCAGGTCCCGGGCGTAGCGGGTCTCGGCGGCGGTGAGCGAGCCGATCTCCCGTTGCACCAGGGTGTGCGCCACCAGGCGGGTGCCCTCCTCCCGGAAGGCCCGCCGGGACACCACCGCGCCGTCCGGCCCCTGCTTGAGCGCCTGCGGTTCGCCATAGGGCGAGTACTCCGCCTCCCGCACGTAGTGGTCCGAACCGGAGGTCACGCTGCGCGGCAGCCCCATCGAGTCGTAGCGGTAGATCACGGTCTCCGCGGGCAGGTCGCCGATCCGCGGCAGCGTCAGCGAGGCGAGGCTGCCGTCGGCGTTGTTGAAGGTGCTGGCGGTCTGGTAGCTGCTCGGCAACCCGGTTTCCTGGCCGGGCAGGGAGATCTCGGTGCGCACCGGCCGGTAGCCCTCGTCGTAGGCCAGGACCGCGCTGCGGTAGGCCACCCCGTTCTCGTAGCGGGTTTCCGCGGCCTGCCTGCCCTTGACCACCTTGCCGTCCGCCCTGGGCACGGTGTCGTGCTCCCACTTGGCCAGCAGTTCACCGGTGGCCGAGCCGAGGCGGATCTCGGTGCGGCGGTTCAGCTCGTCGTAGGCGTGGAAGAGCGTGCGGCCGCGGGAGTCGGTCTTGGTGCGCAGCAGCCCGGCGGCGTCATAGGTCATCCGGCTGGTGCCCTTGTCCGGGTCGTGCGCCTCGATCCGGTTGCCCACCAGGTCGTGCACGGTGCGCAGCGGCTGGTTGCCCGCACTGTCGGCGACCAGCTCCAGTTCGCCGCGGCTTGAGTAGCCGTAGCGGGTGATGTCCTTCGCGCCGGTGGGTTCGGCGCCGTGGAACTGGTGCAGTTCGGTGACCCGGCCGACCGCGTCGGTGACGGTGGCGGTGGTGGTGCCACCGGCCGGCGGGATGGTCTCGGTCCGGTCACCCCGGTGCCGGGTCACCGTGCGGCGCTCGTCCACCGGGGTGCGCAGGATGGACAGGACCGGCCTGCGGGCGCCGTCGAACTCGGTGAACAGCCGCCGCTGCGGTGGTTCCTCATCCCGGGCGCGCACCAGGTCGACACCGGGTTTGCCGATGGCGTGGAAGGGTTTGCTCTCCCGCACCAGCAGACCCCTGGCGTCGTAGAAGTGTTCGGTCAGCAGCCGGTCCCCGGTCCATGCCTGGCTCTGCGTCTGCCGGGGGCGCAGCAGACCGTCGAAGAGCTGGTGCTCGACGACGTAGTCTCCGGTGCCGCGCAGGGTCTCGGTGGTCACCGCGCTGGTCCCGGCGCGGCCGCGCACGTGGTAGGTGTGGCGCAGGTGGGCCGTGCGCCCGCCCGGTTTCCACACCTCGGTGAGCCTGCCCAGCGGGTCGTGCCGCCGGCTGGTCCGCAGGTCGTTGGCGTCCACGACCGCCGCGGTGCTGCCCCACTCCACCCGCAGTTCGGTGGTGGTCTTGTGCCCCAACGGGTTCACCACGACGGTGGCCTTGGCCGGGCCGGTAGTGGGCTGGTACTCGGTGGTGGTGCGCCGTTCCAGGGCGTCGAAGCTTTCCACCACCCGGCCGTAGTCGTCGTGGACCTGCCTGGTCAGCTGCTCGTACTTCGGCTGGCCGCCGGGGAAGGAGGTGGCCCGGTCGGTGCGGGTCACATCGCCCTTGACCGGCGGCTGGCCCCACGGCTTGCCGTCGTAGTGGGTGCGCTGGTCGGCGACCACGTCCTCAGGTCGCCGCACCGGCGCGCCGCAGGCCACCGAGACGGTCTCCACCCGGCTGACCGTGCCCAGGATCCGGGCGCCGAGGTCGCGGGCGTAGCTGGTGCGCACGCACCGGTCGTCGGTGGCGCTGGCGAGGTCGGCCAGGTCCTCCACCTCGTGCGGCAGGTTCAGCTCGTCGTAGCGGGTCTTCTTCTCCGTGCGGCGCACGCCCTGGGAGACGGTGGTCTTGGTCAGCGCCCGGGACTCGCCGACGAAGTAGGCGGTGCGGTTGTGCGCCGCCGCGGTGCGCCGGACCTCCGCGTCGGTGACCCGGTCGGTGACCACCGGGCCGTCGATGCCGTTGCGCACGATCTCCCCGCGCTGGAAGCCCGCCATGCCCGGCGCGTCCTGCACCGTGCGGTTCTCGGCGTCGGGCAGGGTGACGTTCTTGGCGCCGCCGCCGGGGTTGAGCCGGTCGCCGTGCATGCCGCGGAAGTAGCGCAGTTCCTTCTCCGGCCGCAGGTTCGCCGGCACCTCGGCCGAGCCCTCGCGCACCAGCACGGTGTGGTAGCCGCGCCACTGCGCCCAGGTGCGCCGCTCCTGCGGGATCAGCTCGTTGTCCTGGTAGGCCCAGGCCGCGCCGCCGCGGTAGTCGTAGTGGGTCTCCTGCGCCGGTGCGCCGCCGACCCGGTCGATCAGGGACACGTGGTCCACCACGTACTTGTGGAACCAGTCGTCCTTGGCCACCCCGCCGTCGTGCGCCCAGTGCACCGGGAAGCAGCGCAGCTGGTTCTCCTCCGCTTTGGGCAGCGCACCCGCCGCGCACTCGGCCGGCTTGTAGTCCACGACGGTCTCGCCGCCGTTCTCGTTGCGGATGGCGGTGATCCGCTGCTTCTTCAGCTGTGGCCTGCCGTCACCGGCGGTGTCCACCCGGTTCTCCAGGAACGTGCCGGCGAACTCCACCGCGGGCAGGGTGACCGAGCCGCCGGCGAGTCCGGTGTGCACGATCGAGTCCAGCCACAGCGAACCACGGGTCGAGTCGCCTGGGCGCGGGTAGGAGTGGTTGAGCTGCCAGGAGTCCACCGGCAGATGTCTGCTGCCGTCCCACACCTGGGTGGAGACCTTGGCCAGCCGCTTGCCGGAGAAGAAGCTCGGCGCGTAGCTCTTGTCGCACTTGGCGGTGTCGCACTGCATGTCCCACGGCACGTCCGGATGGCTGGTGGCGTTGCGCTGCGCGCAGTCCGTGCCCGGCGCGCAGCGGTCCGCGCTCTCCAGCAGCACCTGGGCGGGCACCGGCCCGTGCACGCCCTCGCGCATGCCGTAGTCGACCCGCCGCAGCACCCCTCCCCTGGTGTAGGAACCCTTGGCCTTGCCCATGTTCAGGCCGTAGGCGTTGGTCTCCTCCTCATAGCTGTAGGTGGTGGTGTTGCCGTGCCGGTCCACCACCCGGTCCAGGTTCCACCGCCAGGCCCGCTCGCAGTGCGAGGTGGCGAAGACGCCGGTGTGACAGGGTTCGCCCACTTGGTTGCCGAAGACCGGCACGGTCCAGGCGGACTGGGCCTCCTGGGACGCGCCGAACAGGTAGCGGGTGCCGTCTGAGGTGGTCAGCTCCCAGTACTCGCCGAACTTGTCGCCACCGGGGTAGACCGCGCCCTGCTTCAGCTCGAAGCGGGAACCGTCGTCGGCCGCCGACCGGTAGAAGCCGTCTTTCGCACTCCACACCAGCTCGCCGGAGCGCCCGCCGTTGACGAAGCTCAGGTGGTGCCCACCGGCCCAGCACTGGTCGCCGGTCTTCTCCGCGGCCACCGTGCTGTCCTGGGCGCAGGACTTGAAGGAGCGGGTGATGTGGCCGGGCCACAGGTCCCAGCCCTCCCCCGCCCAGCCGGGCTGGTTGTTCACCCCGGCCACCCGGCCGTCCACCGAGCCGGAGGAGTAGGACAGCCCGAGCTGCGGCGCCTGGCCGCCGGGCGCAGGCGGCACCCGGAAGGGGTGGCTCCAGCTGAAGTTGCCGCTGTGCGCGGCGACCTGCCAGTCCCCGGAGGGCGCCATCGGCGTGGCCTTGTAGTCGCCGGTGGCCCCCTCCGGCGCGGCCTCCAGCGCGAACACGCTCGCGGCCGCCGACGGCGCGATCCGGGCGGTCGCGGTGCCGGTCCTGGTGTCGTTGTGCGTGGGCACCGGGGTGCGGCCGCGGCATTCGGCGCGTTCGGGGGTGGTGGCCGCGCAGGCGGGCAGTTCGACCAGCCGCAGGCGCTGGGCCCAGTCACCGCCGAAGGCGTCCTGGAAGCCGGAGTAGTCCACCCGCAGCTCGCTGGGGCCGCTGCCGGTCACCGACAGCACCAGGCCGGTCACCCCCAGCGCCGCGCCGCGGCCGCGGTCGGCCACGGTGACCCCCGCCGCCGCGCCGGACACCCGGACCTGACCGGATTCCGTTGCGGGCCAGGAGATCCGCGCGGGTTCCGGCCGGCGAACCAGCCGCCGCACGGCGTTGTCGGGCAGCACCGGTACCACCGGAACGTGGACTTCGGGAGTTCCCGGGGTGAAGCGCACCGGGGCGGGTCTGGCCGACGCGGGCAGGGCCTGCGCCACGGTGGCCAGCACCGCGGTCGCGGCCACGGCCGCCAAACCGCCGAGGATTCTGTTGCTGTGCATGGGTTCCTTCCCCAGTGCGAGTGCTACTCAGAGCCGGGTGAGCACGTAGCCGAGTGCGGCGTCCAGTTGCTGCCCCTCACAGCCCGGATCGATGGTGTCGAAGCGTTCCCCGTTGGCCTGCTTGCACCGCAGCAGCCGCGCCGAGGCCAGGCCCGCCGGTGGGCTGGTGTAGACCCAGCCGAGCGTGCGCAGCTTCGTCTTGCCACCGCAGTCGGTCTCCACCGAGGTGAAGGCGTCCGTGCCGTCCACACAGGACTCCAGTGCGCGGGTGCCGGGCCTGGCGGTGAGCGGCAGGATGCCCAGCCGCCACTCCGCGCGGTAACCGGTGGGCACCCCGCCGAGCCCGCTGAGGTGGTCGCCGGGATGGTCCGGCTGGAGATAGCGCACCAGCGGCGCGTAGGCCCGCATGTGGCCGAGGCGGAACTCCACCGACTTCCCCTCGCAGTCGGCGTGCACCGACTCGAAGTGCTCACCGGTGTCGGTGCGGCAGCGCATCAGCGGCACCGTCGGCTCGCCCGGCGGCGGTGTGCGGTAGATCGCCCCGAGGGCGGCGAGCCTGCGGAAGCCCTCGCAGCCGGCCTCCGTCGAGGTGAACTGGTCCTGGCCGGTCAGGCAGGAGTACAGGGTCACCGTGTCCGGCGCGCCCTCGGGGGCGAACCAGCCCAGCTCGTGCTCCAGGTGGTAGCCGGGCGGGGCCTGACCGCCCGCGCCCGCGCCGCCGGTGGTGAGGTGGTCCCGGTTGTGCCCGTAGTAGCGGTTGAGGCCGTCGCGCACCAGTGGGCGGATGCTCAGCGGTTCCGTGAGCTCCTCCACGATCTGGTCCCTGGTGCGCAGCCCTTCGGCGACGCGCACCTCGTCGATCTCGCCGCGCCAGTGCCGCACCGCCGCGCCACCGGCCTTGCCCCGTCCGATGACGAGTCCGCCACCGGCGTTCCAGGAGGCCCGGAACCGCTGTGGCGGCATCGCCTCGCCGTTGACGAAGACCGCGATCTCCTCCGCGGCGGCGTCATAGCGTCCGGCCAGGTGCGTCCACACCCCGGGCACGGGTGGCGTCGTGGAGACCGACTGTTCGAGCACCGCGGCGTCGGCGTCCGCACCGTGCATCCCGAACACCCAGCGTCGCAGCGCCCCGTCGTAGCCGAGGCTGAACCCGCCCGCCCGCGCCCCGTCCTGGCTGACCGCGGTCATCGACTCCGCGCCGTAGGCCTCCGCCTTGACCCAGGCGCTGACGGTGAAGCTGGTGTCGGCGCGCACAGCTGAGTCCACTGTGGACAGATACCCTCGGCTGCCGTCCAGGCGCAGCCCGGAACCGACCCGGCCCGGCGCCCAGCTCGTTCCCGGCTGCGCGGTGGCGTGCCGGTGGTTGCCGGAGGTGTCCCCGGCCTGGGTTCCGGTGTTCTCCTCGGCGGAGTACAGGCCGGCCTCCTGCGGCCACTTGGTGGCCAGGGTGTGCACGTCCGAGCCTTCCTGCACCCGGTCGCCGGGGTTCGCCCTGCCGTCGTCGAGCACCCGGTCGTAGACCCGCACGTCGTCCACCGCGCCGGTGACGAAGTCCACCGGGGCGCCGTTGTACTTCCCGCGCCCGATCCGCACCTCGCCGCTCTTGTGCCAGCGGGCTGTGTGCGCGGCCTCGCCGGCGAAGCGGCCGTCGACGTAGATCCGCAGCGACTTCTCCGCCGCCATGTCGTACACGCCGACCAGGTGCGTCCACACCCCTTGGCGCACCGGCACATCCGCCGTCACCCGTTCGTCGCCGAAGTTGGGCCGGTCCTGCTCGGGCATGGTGAACGCCCAGCGGCGCAGGTCGCTGCGGTACTGGAGGTAGAAGCTGCTGCCGTGTTCGGCGTCCTGGCTGACGAAGGTCTGCCACGGTCCGTCCAGCCGGTCCAGCCGCACCCAGGCCGAGATGGAGAAGCTGCCCCCGGTGTGCACGGTGGAGTTCGGGCCCAGGCCGACCTGTCCACTGTGGCCGTCGAACAGCAGCGCGTCCCCGACCCGGCCGCCGGTCCAGCTCACCGGTCCCTGGGTGAAGGTGCCGGTGGACCCGCGGCCCAGCGCGTCCGGCACGGTGGTGCCGGGCAGTTTCCCGTCCAGCCGCCAGTGCTGCACCGGCGGGAACCGGGTGCTGCGCACGTAGATGGTGTAGTTGCGCCGCGGGGAGGCGTTGCCCGCCTTGTCGATCGCGATCACCTCCACCGTGGTGTTGCCGAAGGTGGGCGGGGTGAGCGATACGACGGCCTTGCCGTCCACCGCCTCCGCCGTGCGCAGCGGGGAGTTGGACAGGCGGTAGCGGAACCGGGCGATGTCCGCCTCGCCCGGCGCGGACAGGGTGAACCACCCGGTCCGGCCGATGCCGCCCGCCGCCTGGTCCGGTGGGTAGTCGGTGGAGGTCACCGTGGGCGCGGTGCGTGGCGGGGTGAGGTCGAAGGTGACATCGCACCAGTCGGACCACTCGCTGTGCAGCTGCCCGTCGAAGGCGCGCACCCGCCAGCCGATCCGGCTGCCGTCGGTGAAGGTCCCCGGTGGGATGGTGGCGCTGAACGGGGTGCCGGTGTGCTGGGTGGCGGTGCGGTAGGAGCCCAGCGGGCGCTCACCGCGGATCCACCACTCGAACTCGGTGGAGACCATGCCGCCGTCCGGGTCGTGCGCGGTGGCGTTGAGCTGCGGGGTGGTGGTGGGCAGGTGCGGTTCGCGCGGCTGCACCGCGCACCCGGCACCGTCAGCGTTGAGCCCGGCGGGCCGCTCCGGCGGGGTGTTGTAGTTGATGACCAGCTTGGGGTTGGGGTGGAACTTCCGCCACGCCAGCCGGTCGCCCTCATTGCCCGCGCGCAGCATCAGGGTCACCAGGCCGTTGCCGTTGACCGCGTCCACCGCGGCGGCGTGCACGTCGAAGCCGAGCCAGTCCCCCGGGCAGGAGGCGTCATAGCCCCTGGCCGCGTCCTTCGCCTCGAGCAAACGCACCGTGCCGGGCTGGTTGTTCCAGTTCGTCCAGGGCTCGTACGGCGCACTGGCCTGCCACAGCTCGACCCGCTTCGGCGCACAGGAGGGCGCGTAGCTCTGGAAGGCGTCCAGACTGGCCTTGCCGATGGCCACCGGCGGCTTCCGCTGAAGTGCCTGCACGCTGTACTGGAAGAAGGAGCGGACCAGCACCGACGGCCGCTCCCAGTTGCTGAACCCGACCTTGGCCACACCGTCGCCGTCACCGAGGAAGCAGGCGTTGCCCCGGTACTGCTCCGGTGTGCCGTAGACCAGGCCCCAGCTGCCGGGCTCGCCGTCCCAGCCGGGATCGATGCGCACCGGGAACCGGGTGGCCGGGTCGGTGAGCACCGCCTGGTCGGGCACCACCGTCAGCGACTGCCGCTCCAGCGAGACCGGCATGGGCTTGCGGCACTGCTCCCCGGCGCGACTCGCGCCTGGACCGGTCGCCGGGCTCTCCCACATCTGGGCGGGCGGCGCCCGGAAGACCGTCGCGCCTGTCGGGTCGGTGGCGGTGAGCCCGCCCTCCTTGTGCACGCCCAGGGTCAGGCCGTCGGTGCGGGTGCCGAAGGTGATCCTGGCCAGCCGCGGGTTGCGGGCCGCCTCCGGGGTGTGCACCACGAGCAGGTGGGTGAACCCGCTGTCCCGCGCGGTCACCTGGAGGTCGACACCCGGCAGCACCCCGGGGTAGGTCGCGGTGGGCCCGGAGAGCACCGGCGCGGGCAGCGGATCCGGCCAGCCCAGCTCGAAGGAGGCGCCCGGTTTCCCGAACCGCACGAACGGTCCCGCGCCGCCGCCGGAGAAGCTCATCGGCACGGTGGCCGCCACCGGCGCCACCACGCCGTCCGCGCCGTGCCGCAGGGTGAGGTCGAGTGCCTGCCAGCCCGCGGCGGTACGCGCGCGGACCGGCCGCAGGTGTTGTTCCACGGTGCGTGACCCGTCCGGTTCGAGGAACACCTGCGCGGCCTCGGTCCGCTCCGATTCGATCTCCACCCGCTGCCGCGGCGCCGGCACGGCAGCGTCGGCCGGGGCGCCATCCGGCACCAGCAACAGCGAACCGGCCACGGCGACGGCCAGGCCGAGCCGGCCCAGCCGGGAACGCACGGAATCGGCCACGGCCGTCATCTGCAAACCCCCACGAGAAAACTCCCGATGCGCTCAAGCAAGCGCGTTCTCACCGTAGGCAGCGGATCCGCGATCCGAAACGAGACGGATGTACTCAAAAATCCAGTACAAATGTGGTCCGGGGAAATGCGGAGGTTGTTGCTACCCGGGGGCCGGACCGATGGCTGGGGACGGCGGCGAACGCCGTGGCCGACCTGCGCGCCACCTACACCTGGACGAGCTGGACGGTCGGCTGGCTCGGCCGGATGCTCGCGCAGGTCACCTTCTTCGCCTCCGTGGGCCTGCTGCTCGGCTCGCCGGAACAGACCCGCTTCCTGGTGATCGGCAACTGCTGATAGCCGGTGAGCGGTTCGGCGACCCAGCCCGCTCAACGTCCCGGCCGGTAAAGGTCCCTGGCCTATCTGATCTGCCGGCCCGCGACCTGGATGAACGTGGCGAGCAGCTCCTCGCCACGTTCCTCGAGCACCGTCAACGTAGCGCGGTCGACTGCGTCGGCCAGCTCGTCGATCGGCTTGAACACCGCGTCCGCGAGCTGCAACAGCTCTGTGTCCTCGGTGAGCAACTGAACGCAGAAGCGGGCATGGCGGGCGGCGGCACCACGCTTGTCCGCTTCCGTGTAGGCGGCCCGCAGTTCCGGATCAGCCGGCTCCGCACGCTTGAGGAACCACAGTGAAATCAAGGCTTGCCGAAGTTCGGTCACCGCACCGGCAAAGGTCGTATAGGCAGCGATCCGGTCCTGACGAAGTCGTTCGTCCCGCGCGACCCGCTCGGTTCGTCGTGCGGTGAGCCGCCCGAAAAGGTAGGTGAGACTTGACCCCGCCAGAGTTCCGCTCACTGCGATCAAGCTGATGAGCAGGCTGTTCACAGGTGGAAGTCTGGCAGCCCTGGGCGCGAGCGGATGCGCGGCCCTTCCCCCCGGCTTCCCGTGAGCGTTCGTTGTTCGCCGTGGTGCTCAGTTCCCGTGCCTGCCGGGTGCGGCGCTGCCGGTGTACTCGTGCAGGCCGGAGACCAGTTCCGCCACCTCCGGCACGTTCTCGAACCTGAGCCGGTGGACCTCGGCGATCTTCGCGCCGATCTCCGGGTCCGGGTCGTCGGTGATGTCGTAGGACATGAACTTCTCGACCAGCGGCAGCCCGGCTCGGTCCATGGCAAGGTGCGCCGGGTGGTTCATGTACTCGTGGTAACCCGCGAGGTCCTCGATCACGGTGACGGCGCCGTACTCGAACTCCCCGCCGAAGTCGGGGCCGACGACGCGCGCCTTGATGGACGGGATGGCGTCGATGTGCTCCTTCATTTTCGCGAGACCGGCCTCCCTGTCCGCCGCCGAGACATCGGGCTTGAGGGTGAACCGAACGCAGTGGTAGATCATCGAACCTCCGGTGGCGTGAACTTGGCGGCGTAGTCGCGGACGAACTCGGTGAGGTCACGCGCCGGATGTCCGGTGAGGTCGGCGACGGAGGTGTGCACCTCGGCGGCTTCGCCTCGGGCGTAGTGGGCGTAGTCCTCGACGAGGCCGTCGAGCTGCCATGGCGGGAGCAGGCCGGTCAGCGCGGCGGTGAACTCCTCGGCCGATGCGTCGCGGAAGGTGACCTCCCGCCCGGTCACGGCGGTGAGCGCCTTGGCGATCTCGTGGTGGGTCACGGCGCGGGGGCCGGTCAGCGTGTAGGTGCGGCCGGTGTGTCCCGTGCCGGTCAGCACGGCAGCGGCGGCGTCCGCGATGTCCCTGGTGTCGATCGCGCTGACGGCGGCATCGCCGATGGGCGCGGCGAACCAGCCCTGCGCGATGGGGCCGGCGAAGGCGAGCAGCGCCTGCAGGTAGAGGTTGGGGCGCAGCACGGTGTGGTCGAGCCCGAGCGTCCGCACGTGCGCCTCGACTTCGGCGTGCCAGCGCAGGAACCGCACCGGCGAGTCGGCCCGTGCCGCGTACTGGGAGAGCAGCACGAGCCGCTGCACGCCTGCGTCGCGGGCGAGGTCGGCGAACTGCGTCTGGAGCGCGGCGGCGTCCGCCGCGGAGGGGCTGTTGAGGAAGGCCGCGTCGACGCCTTTCAGCGCGGCGGCAACCGATTCCGGCTCCCGCAGGTCGGCCACGACGGTCTCGGCGCCGGGGACGACGCGGCCGGGGTCGCGGGTCATCGCGCGGACGGCGACGCCGCGGGCACGCAGGGCGGGGACCAGCGCGGAGCCGACGGTTCCGGTCGCGGCGGTCACCAGCACGGTGGGGGTGTTCATCGTTGTGTCCCTTCGGTAAAGGGGGTCAGCGCGGGCCCGCGGCGGCCGGGGCCTGCTGTTTCCAGGTAGCGGAGAGGAACGACAGGGCGAGGGCGATGGCGACGAGCGTGGCCTCGCCGAAGAACGCGGTGGTGAACGAGATGTCCCCGTGCTTTCCCGCGGCGCCGATGGCGATCCCGGCCAGCGCGGCGAGCCCGACCGCGCCGCCGAGCTGCTGCGCGGCATTGACCAGCCCGCTGAGCAAGCCCGATTCACCGTCCCCGCTGTCGCGTACCCCCATCGCCGTGGCGTTGACCAGGCCGAGCCCCAGTCCGGTGCCGATCAGCACAAACGCGCCCAGCAGGCTCACCGAGAATCCGCTGGTCGTCGGATCCATCGCCAGCCACAGGAAGCCGGTGAGCAGCACGGCCAGGCCGACCGGCAGCGCGTGGGCCAGCCCGATGCGCTTGGCCAGCAGTGGCGCGAGCACGCTGCCGACGATGATCATGAAGGCGATGGGGATCTGCGTCATCCCCGCCGACAGCGGACTCATCCCGAGCACGTCCTGCTGGTACTGGGGCAGGAAGAAGAACAGGCTGGTCAGCGTGCCGCCGGTGAGCAACATGACCACGTTCGCGGTGATCACCGGCCGACGGCGGAAGACGCCGAGCGGGACCAGCGGGTGCGTGGCGCGCCGCTCCACGAGCACGAACGCCACCAGGGACGCCACACCGACCGCGAGGCCGGCGACGGTGCTGGGTGCGCCGAACCCGGCGTCCGAGGCCGAGACCATGCCCAGCGCGAGACCGGAGATCCCGATGGTGATGGTGGTGGCGCCGAGCGCGTCAAACCGGCCGGGCCTGCCGGGAACCGCGGGCACCGAGCGCCACACGATGACCGCTCCGAGGACACCGAACGGCACCGGGGCAAGGAACACCGACTGCCAGCCCAGCAACTGGGTCAGCGTGCCACCGAGAAGGACGCCGAGCAGGCTGCCGGCACCGGCGACCGCGCCCCAGACGCCCATCGCACGAGTGCGTTCCGTGGGAGAGGAGTAGAGGGCGAGCACGAGGGAGAGCGCGGCAGGCATCACGGCCGCGGCCCCGACACCCTGACCGATCCGGCCTGCGACCAACATCCCGCCACTGGTGGCCAGCGCGCAGAACGCCGTCGCCGCGAGGTAGACGGCCATTCCGGTCAGGAACACCTTCCGGCCCCCGAGCACGTCGGCGAGGCGGCCCCCGAGCAGCAGCAGACCGGCGAAGGTCACCAGGTAGCTGTCCACGACGATGGTGAGTTCGGCGGCGGTGAGCCCGAGGCCCGCGCGGATCGTTCGCCCGGCGAGGTTCACCATGGCGGCGTCGAGGATCACCAGGAACATGGCGCTGGCCAGGCCGGTCATCGCCAGCCCGCGCGGTATCCGCAGGCCGGCGGGCCCAGTCGTGAGTGCGGTTTTGTCGATCATCGTTTCGTCCTTCGCGGGGGCTTCTGGCCGGTGTTCCGGATGCCATGACGGTCCCGTGAACCGGGCCCGCTCGCGTCGGTGACAATCGCCTACTTGTGCCGATGTCCTGGTGCGGCGGCGTCCCACCTAGGGTTCTCACCATGCCCACGGCGTCCCGCTCGCTCGTCGGACGGCACGACGAGATCGCCGCCCTGCTCGCCCTCCTCCGCGCGGCGGAACAGGGCGAGGGCGGCGTGCTCGTGCTCCGCGGCGAACCGGGCATCGGCAAGAGCGCCCTGCTGGAGCACCTCGGGCGCGCGCGGCCGGAGCGGTTCCAGGTCATCCGCGCGTCCGGGTCGGAGTTCGAGGGTGAGCTGCCCTTCGCCGCGCTGCACCAGCTGTGCCTTCCGGTGCTGGCGCGGCTCGACACCCTGTCGGCCCGCTACCGGGACGCCCTCCTGGTCGCGTTCGGGCTGGCCGACGGCGCGCCGGATCCGTTCCGCGTCGGCCTCGCCGCGCTCGAACTGCTCGCGGCCGCCGCGGCGAAACGTCCGGTGCTGTGCCTCATCGACGACGCCCATTGGCTGGACGCCGCCTCGGTGAAGGCGTTGACGTTCCTGGCCAGGCGGGTCGCGGCGGAGCCGATCGCGATGGTGTTCGCGGCCCGCGACCAGGACGCCCTTCGCGGGCTGGACGAACTGCCGGGGCTGACCGTCGGCGGCCTGACTCACGCGCACGCGCGCGCGTTGCTCGCCGCGGAGAAGACCGTGACGCTCGATGAGCGGGTGCGTGACCGCCTGCTCGCCGAGGCACGCGGAAACCCGCTCGCCCTGATCGAGTTGCCGAAGGCGGGCGGGTTCGCACTGCCGGCACCGTCGCCGGTCGCGAGCCGGATCGAGCGGAGCTTCCGGGCCAGGATGGCGGAACTGCCACCGGAGGCACGGCTGCTGCTGGTTCTCGCCAGCGCCGATCCCACCGGCGACCCAGGCCTGCTGTGGCCGGCCGCGCGGCGACTGGGCATCGACGTGCCCGCCGCGAGCGCCGCCGCCGAGGCGTCCGGGCTGGTGCGGTTCGACACGCGGGCGCGCTTCTGCCACCCGCTGGCCCGCTCCGCCGCCTACCGTGCGGCCGAGCCGGAGCGGCGCCACGCGGCACATCGGGCGCTGGCCGAGGCCACCGACCCGGTCACCGCGCCGGACCGGCACGCCTGGCACCGGGCGCAGGCCACCACCGGGCCGGACGAACAGGTCGCGGCGGAACTGGAGTCCTCGGCCTCGCGTGCGCAGGCGCGTGGGGGCGTCGCGGCCGCCGCCGCGTTCCTCGAACGCGCGGCCGCGTTGTCGCTGGACCCCGGCAAGCAGACCGAGCGCACGCTCGCGGCCGCTCGGGCGACGCTCGCGGCGGGCCACGCGGCCGCGGCGGCGGACCTGCTGGCCAGTATCGACACCGAGACGCTGGATGATCTCCGACACGCCTCGGTCGACCTGCTGCGCGGGCAGATCGCGTTCGTCCAGGGCGCGGACGGGGTCGTCACGGGACCGGAACTCATCCTGCGGGCGGCGCAGCGGCTCGCCGCCGGTGATCCGGCACGGTCGCGGGAATGCTTCGTGGCGGCGCTGGAGATGGGGCTCGTCGTCGGCCGGGCCGCGGGGGTGATGGACCGGGTGCTCGACGCGGCCCGCTCGGCGCCGCCGGCATCGGGGCCGCCGGATCTGCTCGACGCGCTGGTGCTGTTGAGCACCGAAGGACACCATGCCGGGGTGCCCGCGCTTCGGCGGGTGCTCACCGGCGACGATGCCGACTGGACCCGGGTGCCCGCGCTGGCCTCGGTGCTCGCGGGCGAGTTGTGGGACATCGACCTGCACACGGCGGTCACCGACTGGCTGGTGCGGACCGGGCAGGACACGGGATCACCGATGACCATCCGGCTCGGCCTCTCGCAGGCGGCGTTGTCCGCGGTGCTCACCGGCGACTTCGGCCGGGCGATCGCCGCGATCGCCGAGGAGGAGGCCATCGCCGACGCCGTGGGCGACCTGCCGCAGCTCTACCCGAGAGTGCACCTGGCGGCGATGCGTGGCCACCGCCAGGAGGTGCTCGACCTCTTCGCCGAGGTGATGAGCCGGGGCACCGGTCAGCTGACCGCGAACGCCCACTGGGCGAAAGCCGTGCTGCACAACGGCCTGGGTGAGTACCCGGCCGCGTTGGAGGCGGCCACGCGTGCGGTGGCGGGCGGCGACCTCTTCCTCACCGGCTTCGCGCTGCCCGAGCTGGTGGAGGCCGCGGTCCGGTGCGGCGAGCACGCCGTCGCGCGGTCGGCGCTGGAGTCCCTGGCCGAGCGCACCGAACCCGCGGGAACCGGTTTCGCCCTCGGTGTGGCGGCGGGCACGCGGGCGCTGGTCAGCGACCTGGAAGACGATCACCGGGAAGCACTCGAGCACCTGGAGGGCAGCCCACTGGTGCTGCACCTGGCGCGCACGCACCTGCGGTACGGGGAGTGGCTTCGACGTGCGGGCCGGCGTCGCGACGCACGCGAACACCTGCGTACCGCGCATGAACTGCTGTCGGAGATCGGACTGGAGGCCTTCGCCCGGCGGGCCGCGGACGAGCTGCGCGCGACCGGGGAAGTGGCCCGCAGCCGCTCCGAGCCCGCCTACGACCGGCTGACCAGGCAGGAGACGCACATCGCGCGCGAGGTCGCGGCGGGCGCGACGTCGAAAGAGGTGGCCACGCGCCTGTTCCTCAGCCCCCGCACGGTGGATGCCCACCTGCGCAACATCTTCCGCAAGCTCGGTGTCACCTCGCGCAGGCAGCTCAGGGACATGCCCGGCCTCAGGTGAGGCAAGGCCTGGCACATGAGTGAATCCAGCTGTCCGCGGCGGAGTCAGGCCTCTGCCGCGGGCGGGGCCGTCGTTGGTGAGACCGGGCTGGTCTTGGGCTGCTGGGTGAGCAATGCCGCCAGTGCGGTGCGGGAGGAGACACCGAGTTTCTGGTAGATCCGGCCGAGGTGCGTCTCGACGGTGCGGCCGCTGAGCACCAGCCGTTCGGCGATCGCCCGGTTGCGGTTGCCCTGCGCGACCAGGGCGGCGATCTCGCTCTCCCGCCGGGTCAGGCCCAGCGGCGAGTGCTTCGCGGTGCGCGGCCCTGCCACGGTGACCCGGCGGCCGAGCTTGCGTTGCTGCCGGGTGACCAGCTCGATGTGCCGAGTGGCCCCGCACTCGGCGAAGCCGGCTGCGGCACTGTCCAGTTCGGACAGTGCTCGCCCGCGCTCGCCCAGTGCCGCGTAGGCCAGTGCGGCCGCCGTTCGGGCTCGGGCGGCCAGGAGCGGCAGGCCGGCGGTGGTGAAGGCGCGCACCGCGAACTCGGCGCGGGGCAGGGCGGAGCCGGGCCGTTGCGCGCACTGGTGGGCGTGCGCACTGGCCAGCGCGGCGAACGCGCCACTCCACGGCAGCGCGTCCTCGGCCAGTTCTGCCGCCCGCTCCGCCCATTCGCCGGCCTCGGCCGGTTGTCCCTCGGCCGCGGCGAGCTCGGCCAGCTCCGCGTACAGCCGCAGGCGACCCCGGTACAGCATCCGGGACAGCTCCGGCCCGCCCGCCTGGTCGATCGCCTCGGCCAGGTCACCGTCAAGACCGGCCTGCCTGCGCGACAACGCCCAGCTGAGGGCCATGAAGCCGCTGTGCGGGCTCCGGGCGCTGCCGGGCACGGCGCGCACTTCGCGGTGCACTCGCTCGATGACGTCCAGATCGAGGCAGTCGAAGGCCACCGCGGCCTGGCTGGCCAGTGCGGAGACCAGCAGTGGGCCGGCCCCGGTCAGCCGGGCCCCGTCCACGGCTTCCTCCGCCATGTCCACCGCCGTGGCCAGCTGCCCACGGGCCGCCTCGGCGGCGGCGAGCACGGCGAGCAGCTCGGTGCTGAAGTGGACGTGGCCGAACTCCTCGGCTTGCCGCAGCACCTGCCGCAGCCGGGGCAGGCCGCTGTCGAGCCTGAGGTGGCCGATCACCTCCACGAACGGAACGAGGTTGGCCACCCCGAAGGAGGCGTTGTGCTGCGTCGAGGTGATCCGGTCGAACAGCTCGGTGGCCTCGTCCAGCAGGCGCACCGACTCCGCCGCCCTGCCCAGTTCGGGGTAGCACCAGGCCAACATGGCCAGACCCGCGCAGCGCACCGGGCAGTCCGGCCCGGTGGGGCGGTGCCGGAGCACCTCGCCGGCCGCGGCCGCGGCGGCCTCGAAGCGAGCTTCGACGAACTCCAGGTTGGCAATGCGCAGCCAGATGCCCGCGGCGGCCAGCTCGTCCCGGTCGGACAGGCGGCGCAGCTCGACCTGGAGAACGGCCTTGGTTTCGGCGGGCCAGACGAGAAAGCGGCTCGCGGTCGCGTGCAGCGCCGTCACCCGCAGCCGGAGCTCAGCCTGATCTGTCGGCAACGTCTGGAGCAGACGGGTGGTCACCTCCCTGGTCTCGGCGCCGTTTCCGGTCAGCACCAGCGCGTGGGCCAGCTCAACCCGCAGTTCCTGACCGAGCCGGTCGTGCGGCTCCGCGTGCAGCTCCAGTGCGGCCCGCAGCCAGCTCGCCGCGGTGGCCGGCGCGTGCACCAGCGCGTCCAGGGCCGCCGCGCGCAGCAGCCGCAGCGCCTCGGCGTCGCCGACCACCGCCGAGCGGGCGACGTGCGGTGCGATCACGCTGATCGGCGCGCCGCGGTCGCTCAGTGCCCGGCCGACCCTGCCGTGCGCGGCGGCCCGCCACAGCGGGGTAGCCGAGTGGTAGACCGCGTTGCGCAGCAAGGGATGCCGGAAGGTGACCCGCTGGCCGGCGCCTGCCGCGCGGAGCAGATCGGTGGCGAACAGCTCCTCGGCCGCGGCGAGCGCCACCGCGGCAGGCAGGTCCGCGGCGACCGCGACCAGCCCCGGCTCCACCTGGTCGCCGAGCACGGCGGCGGCCTGGGCGACCAGGCGCGCCGCCGGGGACAGCCGGGTGAACTCCGCGAGCAAGGCCCCGGTCAGGTCGCCCGCGGTCTGGCTCTGGCCGCCGCGCGCCATGAGCTGCAGGTACAGCGGGTTGCCGCCCGCCGCGCGGTGCCTGGCCCGCCGCTGGTGCAGGTGCGGCGTGTCGGCCATCAGGTGCTGCGCGGCCGCGAAGTCCAACGGCTGGAGCTCGATCCGCCGGGCCGCGACGGGCACGGGTTCGTGCAGCACGGCGGCCACCTTGTCGGGTAGCTGGCGGTGCCGGTGCGCCAGCAGCAGCACCAACGGCCCGGCGGGTGGACGGCGGAGCAGGTGGGCCAGCAGTTCCGCGGAGGCCTCATCCGCCCAGTGCAGGTCATCAAGTGCCAGCACGGTTCCGCACGGACCGGAGGTCGTCTCCAGCGCGGCGGTCACCGCGCGGTACAAAGCCCGCCGCCCGCCAGGCGGCGGTTCCGCCGACCTCCAGTCCGCCAGGGCCGGGAACAGGGTCGCCAGCGCGCGCAGGTGTCTGACACCCAGCGCGGTGACTTCCTCCTCGGACAGCTCGGCCAGCCGGTCTTCCAGCGCGTCCAGGAACATGCCGAAGGGCTGGTCCTGCTCGAACTCCCCGGCACGGCCGGACAACACGGTGAAG
Organism: Crossiella sp. NPDC003009; assembly: GCF_053591555.1. Taxonomy (NCBI): domain Bacteria; kingdom Bacillati; phylum Actinomycetota; class Actinomycetes; order Pseudonocardiales; family Pseudonocardiaceae; genus Crossiella; species Crossiella sp. NPDC003009. The sequence goes on from NZ_JBSFUA010000060.1 coordinate 19,916, forward strand.
CCGCGGGCCGCCGCCCGGGACACGGTCTCGAAGAGCAGCCTGGACTTGCCGATACCGGGGTCGCCGACGACCTCCACCGAGGTGACTCCGGGCGCGGACGCCTCCAGCAGCGCGTCGAGAGCGGTCAACTCCGGCTGACGGCCGACGAACGGATGCACTGCCTCACCCACCCCCTGCGACCAGACGATACTCAGGGCACGGTCGTCGCGGGGTGTTCGTACTCGACGACTGGGCGACGTCGCTGTTCTGGGGCTCGCTGAGCCTGGTGCTGACCTTCGTCGTGTGCACCTTGTGCACCTCCTCCTTGGATTCGTCCCAGCGACGAAGTAGCCGGTGAAAATCGGGTGGCACCGTGTCGGTCAGGTGGTGTCGCGGAACAACCAGTTTGCCTGCTCGGTGCGAGGGCAACCTGGCGGCATGGCGAGCCGATTGATCACGACAGCGGTCGACTGCCGCGACCCCGAACGGCTGGGCTCGCCGTCCCGGAAAGGCAACGAGACCTGCGTCCGCCGGAAGGATGTCGATGGGTGAGCACACACCGCAGGCGGTCACCGGCAAGGTCACGCCGCTGCGCGCAAATGACGCCTCGAAAAAGGACACCCCGCTGGGCAGTCGGCTGGTCCTCGCGTCAACCTTCCTGACCGGTGCGGCCGCAGTGGCGGTGGTGGCGCACCGCACCGGGCGGGTACCCGAGCGCATCCCGCCGGGTGACCTGGTGCTGCTGGGTGTCGCCACCCACAAGGCGTCCCGGATCATCAGCAAGGAGAAGGTGACCGGTTTCCTGCGGGCGCCGTTCACCACCTGCGAGGAGGCCGAGAACAATGCGGAGGTCTCGGAGAAGCCGCGCGGCCGCGGCCTGCGCAAGGCCATCGGCGAACTGCTGACCTGCCCGTTCTGCATCGGTATGTGGGTCGCGGGCGGTGCGGTCGCCACCTACCTGTTCGCGCCGAGGGCGGCGCGGCTGGGGTCCTCGGTGCTGGCCGTGCTCAGTGTGTCGGACTACCTCCAGTACGCGTGGACCGCGGCGGACCAGGCCACCGAGGACTGAACCGGCTCAGAACTCGGCGGAGGCGATGACCTCGTCCTCGCCGTCCAGTACCTGGAACCCGCCCGCGGCCGCCCGCAGCAGCGAGGAGTTGAGGTTGCAGCGCAGCTCCGCGGCCCCGGTGCCCAGGAACTCCCCCGCCGGGACGCGGTTGCCCTCGCGGTCGGTGACGACCACGCGGTACACCCCGCCCTCGGCGAGGCCGCGGGCGGTCAGCTTGATCTCCACACCCCAGGTGTGCGGCACCAGGTTCGCGGTGGCCACCACGGCCGGATCCGCCGTGCGCACCGCCACCGGCTCCAGCGGACCGGGCGAGGGGGCAGCCGGGCGGACCCACCAGCCCAGCCCGCCGCCGACGAGCAACGCGGCCGCGGCGACCAGCAGGGTGACCCGGCGTGGACGGCGCCGCGCCACTGGGCGCGCTGGCCGTTCAGGAAAACGTCCTGAAGAAGATGCTCGAGGCCGCCATTGTGACCGGGCTGGGCTCGATCGCCGCCGAGGTCGCTGGCCCGCTGAGCGGCGGGTGGCCTCGCCGGGCGAGTTCTCGCTGTCCGGACCTCGGGTCAGCCGCCTTCGGCGGCCTGGGCTCCCACCGGGACGGACGCGGCTGGGTAGCGAGTCACCGCGAACAGCAGGTTGTCCACCTCCTCGCACGTGGCCGCCAGGGCCGCTTCGAGGTCTTCCGAGCGCGCGAGCAGCATTCCCGCCTCGCACAGCGCGCTGAACAGCAGCCGATAGCGGATGCCGAGCTCGTCGGCTGGAATCCAGCCGTCGGCGACCGCCGCCTGCAGGCGTTCCCTGAGCAGTTTCAGGGTGTGCTGGTCCTCGATCTCCCGGACGGTGTCCCAGCCGAGCACAGAGGGACCGTCGAGCAGGATGATCTGCCGGACGTTCTGGTCCAGGCAATGCTCCAGGAACGTGCGGCAGCCACGCCGCAGGGCCGACCAGCTGTCGCTCGCGTCCGCTCGGGCGCGGACCAGGGCCGCCGCGAGTTCGATCTCCTGGTGGACGAACACCGCGCGGAACAAGCCGATCTTGCCGCCGAAGTGGTGGTACGCGGCGCCTTTGGTCACGCTGGCCGCAGCGGCGGCGACGGCGTCGATCGAGGTTGTCGCGTAGCCGTCGCGCCCGAACAACCGCTGCCCGGCCTCAATCAGCGCGGACATCGTCTCGTTCGAGCGTTCGACCTGGGTTCGCCTGGCCTCGCAGTATGTAAGTTGCCAAGGGGGGCTGTCCATTGAGCGAGCAAACAGAGCGTGGCGTGAGCGCGGCCAAGCTGATGACCGTCGCGGTCGCCAGTGCGTTCCTGATCGGCTTCGACGCCATGGTGGGCGTGCCGCTGATTCCGGAAATCGCCCAATCCACCGGGGCCGAGGCCCGGCTCGGTGGCCTCCTCGTGACGATGTACGCCCTGCTGTTCGCCCTGGGGGCGCCTTTCCTCGGGGCGATGTCCGACCGGATCGGCCGGCGGGCGGTCCTGGTGATCGGTCTCGCCGTGTTCGTCGCAGGCAACGTGCTCACCGGTGCTGGGACCAGCTTCATGTTCCTGCTGATCGTCCACGCCATCTCCGGACTCGGCGCGGCGATGATCATGCCGAGCGTGTACGCGATGATCTCCGACACCTACCCGTTCGAGAAGCGCGGCAAGGCCATCGGTGTGGTGGTCGCGGGTCTGCTCAGCGCCTCGGTGCTGGGCGCTCCCCTCGGCTCGTACCTGGCGCACCTCACCGACTGGCGGTCCACCTTCTACCTGATCGCCGGCGTGTCGGCGGTGACGCTGGTGATCGCGCTGGTGCTGCTGCCGGCGATGACCTCGCCCAACAAGGAGCAGCGGATCAAGACCGGTGTCCTCGGCGCGTACCTCGGCCTGGTCAAGACGGCGATGAAGACGCCCGCGCTGCGCTTCCTGCTGGTCGCGTCGCTGCTGTGGAGCGCCGCGCTCTACGGCATGTTCTCCAACATCGGCGTGTTCTACTCGGAGACCTTCGGCTTCAACCAGGCGCAGACCGGCCTGACGATCATGGGCTCCGGCGCGGGCAGCATGGCGGGCGCCCTGCTCGGCGGCCGGATCGCGGACCGGTTCGGCAAGGGCAAGGTGATGGTGATCGCCGCGCTCGTCGCCGCCGCGGGTGTCATCTCGGTGCCGCTGATCGGCAAGCACGTCGTGCCGGTGATCATCGTGTTCGTCATCTGGGGCACCGCGGTCGGCGTTGGCCAGCCCTGCCTGACGGCGCTGGTCAGCGAACTTCGGCCGGAGACCCGTGGTACCGCGCTCGCCTTGAACAGCTCGGCGCAGTACGGCGGCATGATGATCGCCACCGCGCTGGCCGCGGTGCTGCTCGAACAGGGCGTCGGCTGGCCGGTGATCGGCCTGATCTGTGGCATCTGCGCGCTGCTGGTGCTGCCGATGCTCAGGGGCGTGTCCGTGGCCAAGGGCAGTGCCGCCGTCGAGGTTCCGGTGGCGACTGGGGGGAAGTGATCACAGCGCCGCACCGCTACTTCCGCACGCCGGTCGCGCTGAACTCCTGCACGCCGACGCTTCCGTCTTGGTTGCTGTTGCGCACGTAGAGCCGGATCTTGGCGGTGGCGACGTCGGCAGGCGGCCGGTAGACGACCGGTGCCGTCGTGCTGATCGCCTGGTAGGGCATGATGTCGAGCCAGGCGTTCTGGCCGGCGCTCCACCGCTGCACCTTCCAGTGGGTGGTCATCCAAGTGCAGCAGTTGTCCTGCTGGATGGTGAAGGCGAAGCGCTCGTAGTCGGCGCCGAGGTCGAACTGCACCCAGGACTCGTTCGCTTGGGAGCCGGCCTCGCCGGTCTCGGTGACGCCGTCCCACAGCTTGCCGAGGCCGCTGTCCCAGGCACTGCGCTGCGACAGGGTGGAGTGGTCGGCCAGGTTCTCCCTGGACGCCTTCCACCGCAGTGCGGTGTACTTCGGTTCCAGGCCCGCCTGGTTCATGATGGTCCGCGCCTCGGCCGGCCACGCACCATCTGTCACCACGTGCGGTCGCCCGTCGCCGTCGTAGATGGCCCCGCTGAGCCAGTTGTCGGCGAAGTCGGTGTAGTTGTGCGAGGCGTACACCGACAGGGGTTTGCGGTAACGCGGGGAGAAGTCGAACCGCCCGCCCCGCCCGACGTTGTAGTCCCAGCGAGTCTGGTGACTCTGGTTGTCGCTGTAGTAGTTCGCGGTCGACGTCGCGTGGTGCACATGGTTGTGGCTGACCACGCTGCCCGGCCACGACCCGAACGAGTAGACGGCCCCCGAGTCGTGCACCCCCCAGGACACCTTGGACGTGGCGTTGTACACCTCGTTGTGGCTGAACGTCGTCTTGCCGATCCCGTCCACCCCGTCGAGGAGGCTCAACTCCTCCGCCTTGCGCTGGTGGAAGCCCATGAACGCGGTGTCGTAGACGAGGTTGTGGGTGACCGCCACGTTGTAGGTGTTCATCAGGCTGATCCCGGTTGCCGGGAAGAAGTCGTCACCGGTGTCGGTCACGACGTTGTTGCTGATCGTCACGTTCCTGGTGCGCCGGGCGCCGTCGACGTGCACATCCATCCACCGGCCTGCGATCACCCCGGCGGCGGTCAGGTTGTGGAAGAGGTTGCCGGCCACGGTGACGTCCTCGGCTCCGGTCAGCAGCTGCAGTCCCCCGCTGCCCATCTTGCGCACGGTGTTGTTGGTGAAGGTGATGCCCCGGGTGTTGGTCACCTTGATCTGACCGGGCACCTCGCCGCCGTAGCCGTCGTGGTTCGGATCCTTGAAGGGGTCGTCCGCGTACTGCGCCTCCGCTTGCGTGCCGCCGATGAACCGGTCGCGAGGCAGCAGCCAGTTTCCGTGCTCGAACGTGATGCCGTCGAACGCGATCGCACTCGCCTTCGCGGACGGGCTGGACCCGGCCACGTTCACCAGCGTCTCCACTACCGGCACGTAAGCCCCGGCGCGGTTGACGTCCTCTCCCGCCCGCGGGTAGTAGTACACCTTGTTCGTCGCCCGGTTCAGGTACCACTCGCCGGGGGAATCCAGCTCCTCGAACGCGTTGAGCACGTAGAACGTGTCGTCGTAGTCCAGCGAGAAGCCGTCGTCGCGGTTCAGCCGCGCCTGGAAGTGCGGCTGCGCCAGACGCACCCGCTTGTCGGCGCCGCTCGTGCTGATGTCCACGACCGGGAAGTAGTCGATCTTGAAGCCGATCGCGATGTGCAGCAGCCGAATGTCGCGGACGTTGGTGTACGCCGGAACGCTGGCCGCCGGGAACCGCACGCCGTCGTAGGAGCGGGTCGGCCGCTCCGGGTTGGCCGGCGGGTTGGGGATCGATGCCTCATCGAAAAAGCCGTTACCCACGATGCCCTTGCCCATCGCCAGCTGCGCCCGCTGGCCGCCGACGTAGAGCTGCCGGAAGTAGTCGGCGAAGCCCGCCGACTCCGGCACGTCGGCCACGAAGTAGGGCCGGTCGGTCACCCGGTTCCAGCCCGTGACGGCCTTACCACCGTCAATGATGGGCGTCTCACCCGGAAACGCCCGGTAGACGACCTTGAACCCGTTGGCACCCGAGTCCGCCTCGGCCAGGTTGAAGGTGGCCGTCCGGGTATGCCGGCCCCCGCGCAGACAGACGCCGAGGTCGGCCCGCATGTCCTTGTTGAGCCCGCGCTGCCGGATGTGGTCCCGCGCCCGTTCCAAGGTGGCCCAGGGGCGATCCGGTGAGGTTCCGGCGTTGCCGTCGCTGCCCGACGCGGAGACGTAGAAGGTGCAGGGCGGTGCCGCGTGCGCCGGCCCGGCGGACACCAAGCCCGCGGCCAGCACGACTCCGGCGACGGTCGCCACGGCCGCTCGCCTACTTGTGTTCATACCGTTCCACTCCTTGCTCGGTGGTTGCGGAAGGGTGGTGATGCGGGCAGCCGGTCATGGGGCGCATACGTACTCCCCCAGCGCGGCGGGATAGGCCGGCCCGGGTGCGAGGCCGATCCCGTGGTCGCGGGGCGCCAAGATCGAGCCGTCCGGTTCGATGCCCGGTTCCTTGCGTACGGGGTTGGCGGTCACGAGGGACTCGTAGTAAGTGGTGTTGGGGATCGCCATGCAGAGATGCCGGGCCGACAGAGTGTTGCCGTGCACCTCGGCGCGCAGCCGGTAGGCGTCCGCCAGATGGGCGATCCGCATCGCACCGGTCATTCCGCCGCGCAGGGCCGCACTCGTCCGGACGTAGGTCGCGCAACCGGCAGCAAGGAAGTCGGCCGTGCTCAGATGCGCGCCGGGGATCGTCTCGGCCACGTTGAGCGGCACACCGACCCGCTCGGCGAGCCACCGATACGCCGTGATGCTGTACTCCCGGATCGGTTCCTCGTACCAGAGGTAGCCACACTCGGTCAGGGCGTGGCCGACGTGCACAGCGTCCGCGAGGTCGAACGCCGCGGAGCCGTCGTACATCAACGGGACGTCCGGGCCGACGTGCGCCCGCAGCGCCTGGATCAGCCGGGTATCGCGATCGCGGTCGCCCCAGGCGTGCAGCTTGATGGCCGGATAGCCGAGCGCCAAACACTGGTCGGCGACGTCGAGGTACTCCTCGATCGAATCGAAGGTCACGGTCGACGCGTACGCGGGGATGCGCGTGCGGTAGCCGCCGAGCAGTTGCCAGCACGGGGCGCCGTGCACCCGCCCGGCCAGGTCCCACAGCGCTGTGTCGACGACGCCGAGCAGGTGAATGGGCAGATACTCGGTGCGGTCGACGTTCCAGAGGCGCTCCCACAGCCACTCGCGCTGCAACGGGTCGGCGCCGACCAGTTCCGGGCGCAGCACGCGGTCGACGAGCTCCCGCAGCACGACGGCGGAGCCTGGCTTGTGCGCGGTCGCCACACCGGTCGCACCCGTGTCGGTGCCGATGCGGATGATGCCGACCTGTCCGCCGGACCCGCCGCGCAACCCGTCACGCCACCGGTAGGGCGGCTCCGGAGCGGCGACGTCGGCAGAGAAGGTTTCCACGTGGGTGATGCGCACGGTGACTCCGGTCCGGGCGGGGCGGGGGGCGGCATCCGCGGTCAATAAACCTGGTACATCTTGCGTCCGGCGCCCAACATATCAGTCACTGATTGAAATGAGTAGGATCTATTCGGGCGATCGCGACGCCTTGTGGAACCGAGGTCAGCAGGCACTTGCGGGCAGGCGCTGGATCGCAGCGAACCATTAACCTGCTTCATTTGACGCAGACGGAGCAAGTCTCGGGAGAGTCGAGAACGACAGCTATCCGCCCGTCGGTCGTGCCCCGTGCTTGCGGTCAGTACGACTGGAAGACTCGCCGGCTGATCTCCGCCTGGTAACTCAGGCGGGTGCGCTCGACGTGCGCCAGGGCCGCGATGCCTGCCTGTTCGGCGTCTCCGCGTCGGACGGCCTTGAGGATCTGACGGTGTTCCGCCAAAGCGGTGGCCACCGGACCACCGCTGAATCCGCCGAACACCTCCGCCACCACCCGCCGTTGCAGACCCTGGACGGTCGTGATCGAGTCGAGCAAGAACACATTGTGAGCAGCCCTGGCGACGGCACAGTGGAAGGACTCGTCGGCGGCCGCCATCATCCTCGGATCCGCGGCGTCCAGTGACCGGGCATACGCGTCGAGGGCCTCGTCGATGGCAACCAACTCGCCCGGCGTAGCCCGCTTCGCGGCCAGGCCGGCCGCAGCCTGTTCCTGCACCCCTCGAAACTCGAACATACCCATGATGTGGGCGATGTCAGTCGGCACGAACCCGGCCACCGGCGACACCGGCGCGTCCGCCGGATCGGCGACGAAGATGCCCCGCCCGCGCTGAGTGCTGATCCGGCCGGTGGCCGCGAGGGTCTTCAGCGCGTCCCGGGTGATCGTGCGGCTGACACCGAGGATCTCGGCGAACCGCGCCTCGGTGGGCAACCGGTCACCAGGCACGAAGCCCTGCTCGGTGATGAACTGCAGGATCCGCTCTGCCGCCCGGGAGTAACCCGGCCGGTAGGTGGCATCCCCATCCGCCTCCGGCACGAACGTCTCGACCTTGCCGTGACCCGTTGCACCCACCGGATGAGTATGGCTCATCCCACGGCCCGCCCTCCATCGCGCCACAGCGTCGGCGCCGTGCCGCAGCACGCCCGCAGGCGATGCCGACGCCCGGCACGACGTCGCCGCACACCCGCGCGGTCGATTCAGAATTGTGAAACGGTTCTCCGCTCGTACTACTGGGGGTTGAACGACCGGCAATGGTGCGAGTGGAAAGTCAATAACATCCGGGCCATGACAAGACGAAGTTTATTCCGCAGATCCGTGGCCGGTGTGGCCGGTTTAGTGCTGTCCCTGCCGTTGCTGGTGACGCCCGCCGCGGCCAGCACCTCGGCACAATCGATCACCAGCGCTGCGTATCCGATCAACGAAACCGCGGCCAAATCGCTGACCCCGACCTTCTCCGTGCAGGTCGAGGCGGTCGGCAGCCAGCGCCCGTCGGTCGAGTTCGAGGTCTACAACGCCGAGCAGACCACACGGCTGGCGAACGGCACCGGCACTTTCGACGCGACCGGCCGGGCCAATTGGACGGTGCCGAATGGAGTATTCGCCGACACGAACGAATACGCCTGGCGCAGCAGAGCCGTCACCGGCGGCCAGGAGGGAGAGTGGTCGGAACTCCACCCCATCGCGATCGATGCCACCGACGGCGTGGACCTGCCCGCCGGCCCACCAAAACCCGGCGCGGTCGACGGGCTCGTGGTGACCCCCGCCGCCGGCGGCGCCTACCTGACCTGGCAGGCCGCGGACGGCGGCCCCGGCGCGGCCGTGACGCACTACGTGGTGCGGGCCGAGCAGACCGGCAGCGGCAGTTCGCCCGGGGCCGAGGTGACGGTGCCCGCCGGCCAGGACCACGCCGTGATCACCGGTTTGTCCAGCCAGTTCGAGTACCGGTACAGCGTCACCGCGCACAACGACTGGTTCCCCGGCCCGGAAGCAGTGTCCGGCGCCGTGCGCCCGGCTGCCACGCCGTTGCCCGCGGCCCAGTTCACCGCCATGGCCACGGACTACGTCAAGGCCCGCGGCCTGCTCGCCAGCGGTGGCGCGACCAGCCCGGCGCAGGCGGTCGAGGCGAGCCCGCACCGCGAGGTCATCCGAGCGGCGGTGCAGGCCGACGGTCCGGCGGACCTGAAGCAGCGCGAGCACCTGGTGAAGCAGAACCTGTTCGTCGGCTCGCACACCACGAACCTGTCCGAGATCGCGGTCATCCCCGGCCAGGGCGGCACAGTCACCGTGCACGCCGACGTCTACGAGAAGCTCGACCAAGAGGCGGTGGTCAGCGTCGCGGAGAAGGTCCAGGTGCCGGAGGAGCGCATCCGCCGCTTCACCTTCACCTTCACCGTCTCCGGCACCATTTGGACGCTGACCTCGGCCAAGACCCCGCCGGACGGGGAGGGGCAGCCCGATCCCGATCCGGTGGTGGAGACTCCGGACGTGAAACCGGTCGCCATGGACAAGAACGGTTTTGTCGAAGGCCCGCAGCTCATGTCCACCACCGCCGCGGTCAACCACGGCAGGATCGCCGCCTATGGCCGGGTGTGGGCACTCAAGGACAACCCGCACTACAAGATCAAGGGCAATGACTGCACGAACTTCATCTCCCAGGCCCTGCGGCACGGATATTTCCCGATGAAGCGCGGTTTCTACCGCAATGACGGCGTCTGGTGGTACACCGGCGCGCGCCCGATCTACGGATCGTTCACCTGGTACGCCGCGCACAACAGCTTCAACCACATGTGGAAGAAGAAGCGCGCGGACTTCCGCTCCTATTTCAACCAGGCGGTGCCGGGCGACATCCTCTACTTCGATTTTCAGGGGGACGGCCACCTCGACCACGCCGCCGTGGTCACCAATGTCAAGGGCAACCACATCTGGTACTCCCAGCACAGCCCCAAAATGAAGTACCGCCACCTGCAGGACGTCCTGCCCCGTAGCCCCAACCTCAAGCTCTACATCGCGCACCCCAAGGGCTGAGCCGCCGCACGGATGTGCCAGCGGTGCGGGCCGTCCCGGTCGACGGGGCGGCCCGCACCGGCGGAAGCCAGGTCGTCCTCGGCGGTTGCCCGCAGATGTGGTGGGTATTCCGCCGACCAGCCGAGCTCATCGGAGGAGATCCCGTGCGTGCGATGGTTTACCGCAGTCCGTACAAGGTGCGGGTCGAGGAGGCATCGTGTTCGCCGCCGTCAAAGCACTGTGGCGGCGGCGCCGCTGACCGTGCGGGTGGACCGGCAAGTCACGGTCCGGCGTAGCGTGCCGTTGCCCGGGTTTGACGTGGCGGAAAGGCGACTGGGGACGATGACCGGCTCTGCTCGAACGCCGGCACCGCGGGATCGGTTGCGGCCGCGGCGGTCGATGGCCGTCTGTGCCCTGATCGGCGCCGCGGTGATGGCCGCGATCGACGAGATCGTCTTCCACCAGATCCTTGCCTGGCACCACTTCTACGACCGCTCGACCCCGATGGTCGGGTTGCTGTCGGACGGCTTGCTGCACACCGCCGAGCTGCTCGGGCTGGTCGCCGGCTTCGTGCTCTTCGCGGACCTGCGGCGCCGCCACGCTCTGGCCGCGCCGCACGCCTGGGCCGGGTTGTTCCTCGGCCTCGGCGCCTTCCAGCTCTTCGACGGCATCGTCGACCACAAGCTGCTGCGGATCCACCAGATCCGTTACGGTGTCGACGTTCTGCCCTATGACCTGGCCTGGAACGGCGCCGGACTGCTCCTGCTGGCCGTTGGTCTCGTGCTGGCGATCCGGGCATCCCGCCGTGCGCCACATCGAGACGCGGCGTCATGACCCCAGCTCACCACCATGCGCCCGTGCACTGGCCCGGACTGGTCGAACTGGTCATCGCCACGGTCGCGGCGCTGGCCGTCATCACCTACTTGGTGGCCGCCGCCCGGCTCCGGCGTCGCGGGGATGCCTGGCCGTGGGCACGGGATGTCTCGTTCACGACCGGAGGTGCCGTGCTGGCGGTGGCGGTGTTGTTCCCGTTGCCGGGCGGGCCGTTCACCGCCCACATGACCCAGCACCTGCTCATGGCCATGGTCGCCTCGTTGCTGATGGTCCTGGCCCGTCCGCTGACTCTGGCCCTGCGGGCCTTGCCTGCTCGACGCTTGCGGCGTGCCCTGCTGAGGCTGGCGCGGTCCCGGCCCGTCACGTGGCTGGTGTTCCCACCCTTGGCGGCGCTGCTGGACATCGGCGGTCTCTGGCTGCTCTACCGCACCCCGTTGCTGGCCGCCACCCATCAGCAGCCGCTGGCACACGCCGCAGTCCACGCCCACGTCGTGCTGGCCGGGTTGCTGTTCACCTTCGCCATCTGCCAGCTCGACCCGGTACGCCACCGTCGCAGCCTGGCCTGGCGCGGCCTCACTCTGCTCATCGCCGGAGCGGGCCACGCCGTGCTGGCCAAAACCCTTTACGCCACACCGCCGCCCGGCACCACCTACGCCGTGGCCGACCTCGCCACCGGCGCGCAGCTGATGTACTACGGCGGCGACGTGGTCCACGTCTGCCTCGCCGCGGTGCTCGCCCACCAGTGGTACTCCGGCACGCACCGGATCCCGGTCAGTGGAGGGATTCGGCGAAGAGTTCCTGGTTGATCGTGGTGGCCGCGACGAACCCCATTGCCGCGGCGGACACGACAAAGGTCATCCCGGATGGGCTCGACTCCCGGCGAGCCATGTCGCCCACCGCGTAGAGCCCCGGCACACTGGTTTGCCCGGCGTCGTCCACGCGGACACTGCCATCGTCCAGCAGCACGCACCCCAACTGCTCAGGCAACGGGCTGGCCTGGCGCGTACTGGCGTGCAGGAACATCGCCGCACACCGCAACGGCGGGCCGTCGTGGAAGACGACCTGTTCGACACCGCCGTCGCCGCCCTCCACCCGGCACACCGCGTCCGTCCGCACCCGCACTCCGCGCCGACGTAGCACGCCCTCGTCGCCTAGGTCTTCGATCCCGTTGGCGCACAAGGTGATCTCCGAGCTCCACTGGGTCAGCTGCGCGGCGAACATCGCGTCGTCACCGCTGCCGGTGGCCAGCACCGCCAACGGCTGATCCCGCACCTCCCAGGCGTGGCAGTACGGACACCCCAGCACGCCCCGGCCCCATCGCTCGGCCACACCCGCGACCTCCGGCAGGTCTTCCCGCACGCCGGTCGCCAGCACGATCCGGCGAGCGCCCACGGTCCGGCCGTCATCGAAGCCGACCGAGAAGTCCGCCTGCTGACCCGTGACGTCCCGAACGTGCCCATCGCACGTGACGACGTCCGGATACTCCGCCAACTGCGCCATACCAAGCGACCGCAGCTGATCGGGTGCCATTCCGTCGCAGCCCAGCATGCCGTGCACGCCCGCGGCGGAGGAGTTGCGGCCGGCGCCACCGTCGACCAGCAACGCCCTGCGCCGGGATCGGCCCAGCACCATCGCGGTGCTCAACCCGCCGGGTCCGGCTCCGATGACCACGACGTCGTACTGGTCCCCCGCCATGTAGCTCACCTTCCTCAAGCGTGTGCGTGGCAAAAGCGGCGGAGTGCCGCGGCCATGCCGACGCGCCCGCGGCAGCCGAGTACCCCGTTGGATCCGCTCAAATCACGAAACGGTCCGTGGTCCGCCTGGACGCCCGGGACCGGGTGGTTCACCGGGACACCGCTGGGTACCTACTCCGCCAGGAGGCAGTATGGGCGTCTTGCTGGAGTTCCTGCGCAACCCTCGGCGCACGGGAGCGGTCATGGCCAGCTCGCAGGCGGTGGTCACCAGCCTGCTGCGCGGGCTGCCACTGTCCCGGGCCCGGGTGGTGCTCGAGCTCGGCGCGGGTGACGGGGCGGTGACCGAGGCACTGGTGCGCGACCTGCCGCCGCGCGCCCAGCTGCTCGCGGTGGAGGTCAACGCCGCCTTGGCCAGCCGGCTGCGCCGCCGGTTCACCGACCCCCGGGTGGAGGTGGTGCGGGGGTCGGCGGTCGACCTCGAGGCGATGCTTGCCGTCCGGGGGCTGCGCCACGCGGACTGCGTCGTCAGCGGCCTGCCGTGGACCGCGATGACGGCCGAGGACCGGGCACGGGTGGTCACCGCCGCGGCCAGGGCGCTCGGCCCGGGCGGCCGGTTCCGCACCCTGCTGTGCTGGCACGTGCGGCGCTCCGCCGCGGGCCGGGACACCCTGGAGCTGCTGCGGTCCTGCTTCGCCACCGTCCGGCAGGTCGAGTTGGTGTGGACGAACCTGCCCCCGCTGCTCGTGCTCGACTGCCAGGTCGGCGCGCGGGTCACCGCCGAACCGGACCGGCGCCGAGCGGTCACCTGACGGGTCCATGCCGCCGGGCTACCCGGCCGGTCTGGGCCTTACCGAGGAGGCGATGTCAAGGCTGCTTCGCGACGGCCGCGACGGCGGCGACGATCGCGGTCAGCGCACCGGCGATCGTGGTCAACCCGATGGCGACGCCAGTGGTCTTGTGGAACCCGATGTTGGCCACGGCTACGGAACCGGGCCAGGTGGGTTGGTCCTGGTCAGTCCGGAGACCGCGGGCGATCGGGCGATCACCTGCTGCGCGACGTCGGAGAGGAACTCGTTGTTGTCACGGGCGTACCTCCTCATCAAGGAGAACGCGTCCGCGATGCCGATCTGCAGGCGTTCGGTCAGGATCCCCTTGGCCTGTTCGATCACGATCCGGCTGTTGAGCGCGGTCTGCAGCTGTTCGGCGACCATCTCGCTGTGCCGCAGCGCCCGCACCTGCAGGATGCTGATCGTCGCCACATTGGCCAATGACTGCGCCAGCGCGATCGTCTCGGCCGGGACGGCGCCAGGGGAGGTCCGGAACAGGTTCAGCGCGCCGAGGACCTGCTCGCGCAGCCGCATCGGCACCGCGTGCACCGCGGCGAAGCCCTGTTCCCGCGCGGCGACGGTGAACCGGGGCCAGCGCTGCGGCTCCGCGCTCAGATCCGGGCAGCCCACGGCCGCTCCGGTGCGGAAGCAGTCCAGGCAGGGCCCCTCCTCGTCCTGCAACTGGAACAGCTCCAGCATCCGGGCCTGCTCGGTGGAGGCCGCCATCAGGTTCAGCGCACCCCGCTGGTCCACCAGCAGGATCCCGACCGCGTCCACTTCCAGCAGCTCGACGCAGCGCTCGGTCAGGGTGTGCAGGAAGTCGATGGTGTCGAACCCCAGCACAAGGGTGTCCGCCAACTCGACGAAGGTCTGCGCGACCCGCCGGTCCAACACGTGACTCACCTCTGCTTCTCATTGGTCTCCGGGGTGAATCTCAGTCTCCGCGCAACCACGTCGGCCGCCACCTCCGACAGCCGCCGGCCCGAGAGGTAGGCGTGCGCCCGCAACCGCAGGAGCGCCTGGCCAAGATCGGTGTCCAGCTGCACCGACATCATGCCGGTGGCCTGGTGCACCACCGCCCAGCGGCCTTCCGGCTCGGTGTGCGGCAACTCGCCCGCCTCCGCCGCCGGAGTCGCGGACCGGCTGAGCAACAGCGCGGTCGCGGTGTCCGCGCACAGCAGCGCGTCGGCGAGCTCGTCCCGCGTGAGCGGGCCGTCGACGTCCCGGCAAATCTCCAGCGCGCCCAGCGCGATCGCCCCCAGTGTCAAGGGGACCACGAACACCGCCGCCACGCCGCAGGCCAGCGCGGCCGGGGCGAAGGCGGGCCAGCGTTTCGCACTCCAGGCGCTGGCCAGCTGCGGCACGAACACCGGCCGGTTCTGCCGCACGGCCTCCGAGACGGGGCCCTCGCCCAAGGTGACCTGCAACTCGGCCATCTCGTCTCCCACCGGTCCGACAACCTCGAGCGGTTGCACGGTGCCGACCAGGTAGACCGCCACACCTACCGCGGTCAACCGGTCCCGGCAGGCGAGACAGACGTGGCTGACGTTGATGGGTTCGCGGTCGGAACTGGCGATCTCATCGATCATCACCAGGATGTCGCGGCGCCGGTCCGGGCCCACGTCGGTCACCTCTCGCCACCTGAGATCCTGGCAGGACCACGTTAGTCCTCCCCCGCACGGGCACGCACGTCACCCACTCGCTGACCATCACCACGGGTGACCGGCGCTATGCTCAGCGCACTCATCTCACCGCCCCAGACCCCGGCGGCGCCACGACCGTAGGAACGGAAGTGCGGCCATGCCCGGGGACTGCTCCACCCTGTCGTTCCCTGAGTTGCTCACCCGAATCCAGGACCGCGAGTGGGCGGCCATGGTGGAACTGCACGACCAGCTCAGCGAGGCGGTGTTCCAAGCCTGCTACGCCATCACCGACGACGAACTGGCCGCCGAGCTGATCACCATTGGCGTGTTCGTCCAGGTCTGGGACCGCCCCGACGCGCTGTCCGGGCCCACCGCCCCGGCGAACCCGGGCGTGCTCAGCCGCGCCATGGTGCACCAGGCCCGCCGCCGGGCCGTGCTCTGGCGTGCCGACGGGCAGCCGGAGGACTTCGGCCAGGCACAGTGAAGCCGCCCGTGGCGTACGGGCGGCTTCGCTCCTGACCGGGTGGGACCTGGCTATCGCGGAGCCGGACTACCCGGTGCAGTTCGGGACCGCCGGAGCGCTGCCGACGCAGTTGTTCGGCGAGTTGGCGCTGATCGGCGAGTTCGTGGTGGTCATGGTGCCGCCCACCCGGTAGACGCCGCCCGCGGTCAGCAGCGCCCGGTTACCGGAGATCGCGGTCTGGGTCATGGTGGTCGCGGTCGAGTTGACCGCGGCGACGCCGCCGCCTTCTGATCCGGTGTTGCCGTTGACGGGCATCGGGCTGCCGGAGACGCCGGTGGTGGTCAGCGTGCCGCGCAGACCGTTGTAGATGCCGCCGCCCCGCAGCACCGAGGTGTTGCCGGAGACCGGGCTTCTGGTGAACGTCGCGGCGGGTGCGGTGCCATCCGGGGTGTCGGCGTTGGCCAGGCCGCCACCGTTGAGGGTGGCCAGGTTGCCGCTCAGGCTGCTCTTGGTGAAGGTCACCGCGCCCCGGTTGAGGATGCCGCCGCCGTCGCCGACGACGCTGCCGTTGGTGATCGCGACCGAGGTGGTGAGGGTGAGGTTGCCGGTGGCGCTGACCTCGGCGATGCGGAAGAGCAGCAACGAGGACCGCGTGATGGTCGCCGGACCGAGCATCTCGATCCGAGTGGTGATGACCGGCAGCCCATTGGACAGGCCACCGTGGGGCGAGGTCAGGCCATAGGTGCAGCCACCGGCCAGCGCGAGGGTGTCCGCGGCAGCGGTGGAGTTGGCCAGGTTGACCGCCGCGACCAGGGCGCTCTCACTGCAGGCCACCGGGATGGTGACGGCGTGCGCGGCCGGCGCGACTATGGTCATGCCGCCGACCACGACGGTGGCGCCGAGCAAGGCCTTGACGGCTGTGCGGATCTTTCGCATAACGCCTTCTGTTCCAACACATAACTGTGCATGAAAAGGACCCCGGCTCGCAGAATCCGCGGCACCGGGGTCCAGGGTTGCAAAACTCAAGCTACGCCCTTATCCGGTGCGAGTAAACCGCCGTACGCCGAATGGCCGCATGTCCTCAATCCGGGGCACGGCGGGCGGATTCTCCGATTATTCGGAAATGTGACGGTCAACACCTCGCCGCCGGCCGCCGCGGTGTTCCCGGACCGGGTGCCGCTGGTCAGCGTGTGGCCAGCGCTGTTTCGTCACAAGAATTGTCGCGGCCAGAACAATCGAATCGCCCGAATGACGCGACCAGCCGGCGTCGGCACATCCACACTGGCGGACATCGCGCGCGGGCGCGCTGGTGCGCGTCGCCGGAAAAGCGAGTATGCTCACCGCAAGTGCCCCGGACCCCGGCATGAATTCTGCCGACCGAGGGGTTGTCCCGATGGCACAAGTTGATTCACTCCGCCCGCACAGATCCGTCGCCCTCGGGCCCGAGTCAAAACCAATGATCATTCCGGGGCGGACGCTCGGTGAGCAGATCCTGGTCAAGGTCTTCGTGCTGCTGCCGTTCGCGGCGCTGATCGCGGCGGTGCCCATCGCTTGGGGCTGGGGGCTGGGCTGGACCGACCTCGCCCTGGCCGCGGGCGTGTACGTGGTGTCCTGCCTCGGGGTGACCGTGGGCTACCACCGGCTGTTCACCCACCGCGCGTTCAAGGCCAACCGCGGGCTGCGGATCGCGCTGGCGGTGGCCGGTGGACTGGCCGCGCAGGGACAGGTGATCGTCTGGGTCGCCGACCACCGGCGGCACCACGCCTTCTCCGACAAGGAGGGCGACCCGCACTCGCCATGGCTGTTCGGCACCGGGCCGGTGGCCCTGGCCAAGGGGTTCTGGCACGCCCACATGGGCTGGCTGTTCGAGCGGGTCAGCACCAACACCGAGCGGTTCGCCCCCGACCTGCTCGCCGACCGGGACCTGCGGGTGATCGACCGGTTGTTCCCGCTGTGGGTCGCGCTGGGCATCGCGGTGCCGACCGCGCTGGGCGGGCTGATCAGCTGGTCCTGGGCGGGCGCGCTGACCGCG
The DNA here is from genome assembly GCF_053591555.1 of Crossiella sp. NPDC003009. Classification (NCBI taxonomy): domain Bacteria; kingdom Bacillati; phylum Actinomycetota; class Actinomycetes; order Pseudonocardiales; family Pseudonocardiaceae; genus Crossiella; species Crossiella sp. NPDC003009. Next base: position 37,415 of record NZ_JBSFUA010000060.1, read on the forward strand.
TTCTTCTGGGCCGGGCTGGTGCGGATCTCCTTCCTGCACCACGTGACCTGGTCGGTCAACTCGATCTGTCACCTGATCGGCGACCGGCCCTTCCGCTCCAGGGACAAGGCCGCGAACTTCTGGCCGCTGGCCATCCTGTCCATGGGCGAGTCCTGGCACAACTCCCACCACGCCGACCCCACCTGCGCCCGCCACGGCGTGCTGCGCGGTCAGCTGGACGTCTCCGCCAGGGTGATCTGGCTGCTGGAGAAGGTGGGCTGGGTCACCGAGGTCCGCTGGAGCAACCCGGCCCGGCTCGCCCGGCTCACCGCGCCGGACAAGCGCACCACGGTCGCGACCGGGCAGCCTCGGCCATGACCACCATCCAGCGGCCGCTGCCTACGGCCGGCCCACCCCAGGCAATCACCCCCGCGCCGGATCTCCTTGCCCCAGAACAGATCCTCGACGTCACCGTGTGTTCGGTCCCGCCAGGACCGCTGGTGCTCTCGGTGCGCGGTGAGATCGACCTGCACACCAGCCCACTACTGCGGGACCGGCTGCTCGCCCAGCTCCCCAGCGCCGCCAGGCTGCTGGTCATCGACCTCACCGAGGTGGGCTTCCTCGGCGCGACCGGTCTCACCGTGCTGCTGGCCGTCCGGGCCCGCGCCCAGGCGGCGGGCATCCACCTGCGGGTGGTGGCCGGCACCGCCCTGCTCCGCCGGGTGCTCAGTGCCACCGGCCTGCTGACCGTGCTGGACGCCCGGCCGGATCTCGCGCACGCGTTGTGCCTCGCGGGCGGGTCCCCGCACTTCTCCTGAACGGAGCGCCACCACATGCCCGGCCTCCGGCTGCTCATACCCCCGTGGTCCCCGGGCAGCCCGCCGCGGTAAAGCCGCTCCGCCCGATCCCACCGCGTGTCATGCGCCGGGGCGCCGGCCTTCGGAGATCTCCGGAAGGCCGGCGCCCCGCAACACCTCCCCGCTTGCTCAGCAGGAGCAGATGCCGCCGTTATTGGTACCTGCGACACCGTTGGCGCCGGCGAGGCCGCCGGTGCCGTTGACGTTGGCGATGGTGTTCGTGCCGAGGCCGCCGTTGACGGTGCCGGTGTTGCCGGCCCCACCCGCGCCGGCCGCGCCACCGAGGCCGCCGAAGCCACCCGGACCGGCGCACCCGGTGCCGCCGTTGCCGCCGCCACCGCCGTTGCCGCCCTTGCCGCCGGTGGTGGTGATGCCGTCGTTGCCCGCTTCGCCGTTGATGTTGCCGGAGTTGCCGACCCCACCGGCACCGCCGGCGCCACCGACGCCACCAGCGCCACCGGGCTGGGCGGCGGTCATGCCGTTGCCACCCTTGCCCGCGGCCGCGCCGTTGCCGCCGAGGCCGCCGTTGGTCTTGATGATGTCGTTGCCAGGGCCGCCGTTGATGGTCCCGGAGTTGCCGATACCGCCCGCGCCGCCCGCGCCGGCCACGCCACCGGCGCCGCCACCGTGACCGCAGCCACCGATGCCGCCCGTGCCACCGGCGCCGCCCGCACCGCCGGTGGTGGTGACGGTGTCGATGCCGGTGTCACCGGCACCCCCGTTGACGGTCCCGGAGTTGCCGACCCCGCCCGCGCCACCGGCGCCGCCGATACCTCCGGCACCGGCTCCGCCCGCGACGCCTCCGCTGTTGCCGCCGAGTCCACCCAGGCCGCCGTTGCCGCCCTTGCCACCGGTGGTGGTGATGGTGTCGGCGCCCGCCTCGCCGATGATCGTCCCGGCGCTGGCCGTGCCGCCGACGCCACCCACTCCGCCGTTGCCACCCGCGCCACCGGCGCCGCTGGCGAGTCCGAGGCCGCCCGCCCCGCCGTTGCCACCGTTGCCACCAGGACCGCCCTTGACGGTGATCATGTCGGTGCCCGCTCCACCGTCGATGGTCCCGCCGCTGCCGACACCGGCGCCGCCGCTGCTCCCGACTCCCCCGTTGCCGCCGGCGCTACCGGCCGGCGTGCCCACAGTGCCAGGAGCTCCTGGTGCGCCGTTGCCGCCGTTCACGCCGGTGGTGCCGGTGACGTTGATCGTGTCGTTGCCGGCCAGGGCGTTGATGGTGCCGTTGACCGGTCCGCCAGTGATGGTGATGACGTTGGCGTTGGCGCTGCCGGTGAGGACTTCACCAGCCGGGATCCCTGCGGTGCAGGTGATGTTCTCGCCTGCCCGGGTGCAGCCGACCGGGTCGGCGTGGGCCATGGCGGGCGCCACCAGGGCGAACCCGGCGGCGGTGCCTAGGCCGATCAGGGCACGGCAAACCCGGCCCGTTGTGCTGCTGCGCGCTGTTGATCTCATGTTCTGCCTCCACCCGTGGGGTGGGTCCGGGCCGATATGCCGCGGACCCGCGGGGGTGGTGTGGTGACCGGGGTCTGGGGCCACTGCCCGGTGTCGCTGAGCGAGAGCACCGGAGCCAACCAACACCCTCGGCGGTCCAGCCTCCGCCCCGGTGAGCGAGATGAAAAGACACAACACGGCCACTCACCCGCCTGCGGAAAGATTCCCCTAAATGCGAACGGGGAATTCGCCGAAATGAGCGGCGTCACGCGGCGGTGACGCCAGCCAGAACACGATACATACATACAAGTCACCACGAACAAGGAGAATGAGATGCGAAATCGAAACCTGTGCGCCCTTGCCTTCGCCGGGGCACTGGCCGCGAGCGGATTCATCGGGGTCGGCACCGCTTCCGCCGCCGTCAACTGCACGATCGGACCGGGAGTGACGCAGACCGACACGACCGTGACCGGCTCCGGCGGCAACGACACCATCGATTGCACAAGCGCCAACCCCGCTAAAACGATCCTCGGCAACGGCGGCAACGACACCATCACCGGCACGGTCTACCACGACACCATCAGCGGTGGTGACGGCGACGACACCCTCACCGGCGGCGTCGGCGACGACTCGCTCTACGGCGACCTCGGCATCGACACGCTCAACGGCTCCGCGGGCAACGACACCCTGAGCGGGCCGGGCACCGACGTCGCCCAGGACACGCTCAACGGCGGTGACAACACCGATTCCTGTGGCCCCGTTGGCGTGCCCCCGGACCTCCGCAGCAGCTGCGAGTCGTAACACGTCGGGCATCCCCGGATGTCCTGTTCGCCAGAAGCACTATAAACATATTGATGGCCCGGACCCCACCAGGGGATCGGGCCATTTCGGCGTGCGCCACGACGATTTGTGCCGTGCCGTACCGTGGTAATCGAAGAATTCAGCCGGAAGCGAGCCGCAGTGAGAGGACCTCCGTGTTCACCTCCTCAACTCTCCACCAGGCAACACCGGCCCGCACCCCATGACGCTGCTGGGCGCACGCGGGTCCGGGGTGCGGGTCGGGCTCCTCGGTGGGTTCGAGCTGCGATCCGGTGGCGAGGTCCTGCCTCTGCCCGGTGGAGCCGAGCGCCTGCTCGCGTTCGTGGCCACGCGCTCCCAGGTGGTCGGGCGGCTGGTCGTGGCCGGTTCCCTGTGGCCCGCCTCGTCGGAGGGACATGCCTACGCGGCCCTGCGCTCGGCCCTGAGCCGCATGGACCGGGTCAGCCGCAGGACACTGTGCACCACCCCGGGCAGCCTGGAGCTCACCCGGGGCGTCGCGGTCGATCTGCACGACGCCCAAGCGCTGGCCCACCGGCTGCTCCGTGCGGGCCCACCCGAGGCGATCGACCTCAGCGCCGCCGCGATCGCCACCCTCTCCCTGGAACTCCTGCCGCTCTGGTACGACGAATGGGTTCTGCTGGAGGCCGAGGACTGGCGCCAGCTCCGCCTGCACGCCCTGGAGGCCGTGGTCGACGGCCTGGTCCAGGCAAGCCGGTTCGGCGACGCCACGGCGGCGGCCGTCGCGGTGATCAGGGCTGATCCACTCCGGGAAAGCGCCCAGGCCGCCCTCATCCGGGTGCACCTCGCCGAGGGCAACCAGTCCGAGGCGGTCCGCGCCTTCGACCGGTTCAGCCGCCTCCTTCAAGCCGACCTGGGCCTGCTGCCCACACCTCGGTTACGGGAACTGGTGCCCCAGCGCGCGAGTTGGCCGAGGCGGCGGGGCAACGCGGGTCCGGTCGCGAACCCCGGTCAGGCGCGGCGACCCGCGTCCAGATAGGTGCGGGCGATCGCGTGCACCGCCGCGTCGCGGTTCGCCGGCCGATCCCAGTTGCTGTCGATCAGGTTGGCCGAAGACCTGGGCGAGGCGGTCACGGTGGGCGCGCCGGTGCGCCGCATCGAGCAGCACCGTGACGGCGCACGGGTGAGCACGGACGGGCAAACCTGGCACGCCGGGCAGGTCGTGGTGACGGTGCCGCCGCACCTGGCAGGCCGCATCGACTTCGACCCGCTGCTCCCGGCCCAACAGGCGGCCCTGTTCTCCCGCATGGCCTTGGCGGGCCGGACCGCGCACGAGCGACGTGACGCGGTCCTCCGCGGCTTCGCCAAGGTCGTCGGCCCCAGGCGCTGGAGCCGGTCGACTACTTCGAGCAGGACTGGACGCGGGAGGCGTGGACCCTCGGCGGTCCGATCTTGGTGCTCGCGCCCGGTGTCCTCACCGAACTCGGCGCCTGGCGGGACCTGCCGCACGGACGCGTGCACTGGGCAGGCGCGGAGCACGCCGACTACTGGAACGGATTCACGGACGGCGCGGTGCGCTCCGGCAAGGACGCCGCCGCCGCGATCACCGCTGTTGGCGGCAACTGATGAGCGAGCACAGGGTCACCCTCCGGCGCACCCTCGCCGCCCCGGTCGAGGACGTCTGGTCCGTCATCGACAACACCGCCCGCTGCGCCCCAGCGCGTCGCCGCCGATCCACAGCACCTGTGCGGCGGTCGCGTCGAGGTCCTTGCTGACGTCCCGCTGACCGAGCTGGTACCCGCGCCGAACGGGTGAGGTCTGCTGGACGGCGCCATCGGTCCACTGTGGAGCGACGCGGCTACCGCGGCCCGCGCGGAACGGTGATCGGCGGTTGGATCCGCTCGGACGGGGTACGCGACGGCCATGACCTCCGACCACGCGCGCACGGTCAGCGGGCGGGATCTGCGCCGCCTGCTCGACTCGGATCTGCCGGACGCCGTCCTCGTCCTCGTGTCCGGCCGCCTTGAGGTGGTGGCCGGCGATGACCAGCGGGCCACCGGACTCGAGGTGATCTCGCGAGCCGAGTTCCGACGCCAGGCCGGTCCCGGCGATCTCACCGACACCGAACTCGACCAGCACGCGGTGAAGCTAGCCGCCGCGGTGGACAACCTCGGCGGCTAGGCACACCATGGATGGCCGGCGGGAGAGCAATTCGGCGCGAAACCGTTGGTAGCGCTCACCGCGCCACACGGCGGCGAAGGGTTCCGCCGAGACCAACCAATAGTCCTCTATGGACAGTGGTGCGCAGCATGCCGCCGCGGCATCCCGCAGCGGCCCGGCCTTCTCCTGGCTGCCCCTACCCTGCACCCGTGACCGCTTCGCGGGGCACCGGTCCGGCGTGGGCGTGCCGTCCGGGGCGCCGCGCCGCGTGCCGCTGCCCGGGGCCGGGGCCGTGGCGGGCCGCCAGCAGGTCGGCCACCACACCGGTGGCGAAGGCGTACACGGCCTTGTGCAGCAGGTCCACCGCCAGTTCCGGGCGCGGCCAGGTCTGCGGCGGCGCGCCCACCCCGGTCGCGTTCTCCAGGATCTGGTCGTTGCTCAACCGCACCACGGTGAACATCCCCGAGGCCACCGGGCCGCGCATCCCCGCATTGGCCATCAGCGACCGGACCACACCGGCCACCGCGGCCTGCCCGAAGTGCATCCCCAGGTTCACCACCCGCCGGCTGGCGGAATGTTCCGGCAGACCGAGCAACCGCACCAGCACCCGCCCCGGCACGTGGGAGTCCGGGCGGCCGGTGAACCGCTGTTCGATCTTCTCCCCGATCGTCATCACCGCGGCCCCGGCCAGACCGGCCAGCAGTCCCTGCCACATCGCACGTCGCATCATGCTGCCGGACTACCCAGGCCATCCCGGCATACTCGCCCAGCCTCGCCATTCCCCGGCAAGCGGTCAGTCCGGCGGTTCGCTCACGGCTGCCTCCTCGTTGACGTCCTGTGTGGCCGGTGTCTCCCGCTCGACCGTCGGTGGCTCCACGTCCAGGTCTTCCAGGCGCGGTGTGCCTGGCGAGTGCGGGGCGTCCGGGGTGCGGGGTGCGCTGCCTGCCTCGGTCATGCGAGGCGGTTACCCCGTGGTCCCTGGGTCAAGCCGTGATCGGCCGGCTGTCAGCCGGGAGTTCCTCCCGGTATGCGAGTCACCGCCTGACAACTGGGTACGCCTCGCCAATGACAACAACCTTGCCTTTCGACGCCCCGGACGGGCCCCTCGACGGCCGTCAGCTACAGAAACTGGCCCGCCTCGTCGCCGAGCACCCGGAGTTGTGGGAGGGCGAGCTACGGCAGACCACGGAGGAACGCACCTATGTCGAGGTGTTCACCAACGAGCACCTGGGCATCTGGGCCATCTCCTGGATGGACGAGGTGCACGACACCGGCTACCACGACCACCACACCTCCGCCGGCGGCGTGCACGTCGCCCGCGGGACCATCCGTCACGAGCACCTGCGGCTCGGTCACCGCCCGGTCGGGCAGGCCGTGCCCGCGGGCGAGGGGTACTGCTTCGACGAGACCGTCATCCACCGTATGCGCCCCGAACCGGGTGCCGGACCGACGGTGACCATCCACGCCTACTCCCCGCCGCTGACCCGCACCGGTCAGTACGGCGAGGGCTCCGACGAGTTGCTGCACCGGGTGCCCGCCCCGGCCGAGGAACAGTTGCGCCCCAAGGGCAAGCAGGGCACACCCAGCACCCGGTGAACCCCGTTCAACCAGCGCGGAGGACCTCATGTCCCAGGACAACAACGGTCATCGCGACACCGAGGACGTCATCGACCTGTTGCAGCGCCAGCACCAGGAGATCCGCGGACTGTTCGCGGAACTGGAGACCGCCGGCGCGGAGCGGCGAGGTGACCTCTTCCGCGATCTGGTGCGGCTGCTGGCCGTGCACGAGACCGCGGAGGAGGAAGTCGTCCACCCCGAGGTCAAGCGACTGGAGAACGGGGAACCGGTGGTGGCGGCGCGGATCGGCGAGGAGCACCGCGCCAAACAGCTGCTGTCCACATTGGACGAGATAGGACCGGACGCCGAAGTGTTCGACACGCTGCTCCGCCAGCTGCGCGATGACGTGCTGGCGCATGCCGAACACGAGGAACGGGACGAGTGCCCCGTCAGGTCAAGATCGGTGATGCGGCCGCCTTCGCCGGAACGACCCCGCGCGCCATCCGCCACTACCACCAGATCGGTCTGCTTCCCGAGCCCGAGCGCGGCGGGGACGGCCGCCG